>JAZNJA010000061.1:0-11175 GCA_045577755.1 Eubacteriales bacterium | reverse complement strand
ACGTTGGCTCCTTGAATGTACTCGGGGGCATCAATATGGTTCTCAAGAAAAGAAAAAAGAACCCGAACCGAACAAATCATGTTCGATTCAGGTCCTTTTGTGGCGGAGATGGGGGAATGCCATTCATGTACACAACACCCTGTACTCCTTAAGATAGCCATATCGGCAGCGTCTTTTGATGGAGACGTTGGACCGTTAGTGGTGCCATCACCCCGCTCCGTCCGGTACAGGGCAATGGCATTTTTCAGTGATCAGCAGTCCTCATCCTCTCTGCGCCTCACGGCAATCACAGAGCATAGAGCCGCTAAGAGGATCACGCCAACGGAATTCGCAAGAACCACACCGGAGCAGCCCTTCCCCGAAGGATCGGTGTCGCTTCCGTTCGGATTGGAGGCTGTGGGCGCTTCTGTAGGCGCTTCGGTCTCCACGGGAAGCGCTTCAATCACACCGGTTTCAAGAGTCTCACCGCATTCCGTGCACTCTTTGTGTCGGCTACCCTCCACGCCCGGAGCAGGCTCGGTGTCTATGACCCAATCACTCGTAGTGTGACCCTTGGCGGGAATCTCCACATAGGTGGTGTAGTCGCAACGGCTACAGGTCTCGTAGGCCTTCCAGCCGATCTCGGTACAAGTGGCATCCTTCGCAGAATGCTGAACTGCATCATGACCAAGCGCATCCACATAGCTGTCCACGTAGATATCGCCGCAGTGGCAGGTATGGGTGGTGTAGCCCTTCTCGGTACAAGTAGGAGCTGTGACTACGGTCTTATGATCGTGACCCTGGGCGGGGATCTCCACATAGGAGGTGTAATCACAACGGTTACAGGTATCGTAAGCAGACCAGCCGATTTCGGTACAGGTGGCATCCTTCGCAGAATGCTGAACTGCATCATGACCAAGCGCATCCACATAGCTGTCCACATAGGTATCGCCGCAGTGGCAGGTGTGGGTGGTATAGCCCTTTTCGGTACAGTTGGGAGCCGTGACTACAGCCTTATGGTCATGACCCTTTGCGGGGATCTCCTCGTAGGTGGTGTAGTCACAACGGCTACAGATCTCGTACGTCTGCCAGCCGACCTCGGTACAGGTGGGTGCCTTTGCGGAATGCTGAACCTTGGCGTGGCCGAGAGCATTCACGTAGCTGTCCACGTAGGTATCGCCGCAGTGGCAGGTATGGGTGGTGTAGCCCTTCTCGGTACAGGTGGGTGTTGTGACTACGGTCTTATGATCGTGACCCTTGGCGGGGATCTCCACATAGGAGGTGTAATCACAACGGTTACAGGTATCGTAAGCAGACCAGCCGCTCTCGGTACAGGTGGCATCCTTCGCAGAATGCTGAACTGCATCATGGCCAAGCGCATTCACATAGCTGTCCACATAGGTATCGCCACAGTGGCAGGTATGGGTGGTGTAGCCCTTTTCGGTACAGGTGGGATCTGTGACTACGGAGTCATGGTCATGACCAATCGCGTTTGCACCGCGCCTGAACTCCACAGCCTTTTCGCAGAGTGAGCAGAATTTTGCATCCACACCATCGCCCTCACAGGTCGGCGCAATGTATTCGACCCATTCGCCAAGCTGATGCGCGCAGCCGGCCGACTGAACACCCGCAACACCGTTACCTGTCTTGGATTCCTCTGCCGTCTGAATGCGCTTACACTTCGTGCATTCGTAGTAGAAAACGTCGTCGCCTTCATATCCAAAGAATATGTTCATAATCTTCTCAACCATGATCTGCAACCACCATTTGGATGCAGTCTTCTTCTGATAATCATGCGCTGCCATAGGCGTTTTTTCAATGATCCGGTTCCCACAATTCTCGCAGGTATACAGCATTTCACCCTGCTTGGTACAGGTGGCTTCTTTCTGCAGGGTGCCATGATAGCTGTGTCCCTTGGGCTGAATCCATTCGGTATGGGAATCGCCGCAATTGCGACAAGTCCGGGTGATTTCTCCCTCCTCGGTACAGGTCGCTGGCTTCTCGGTCACGGCGTAATCGTGTCCCAAGGGTTCCACATGGTCTGTCGCGTACCACTCGCCGCATATCTTGCAAATGTGCTTATTGTATCCTCCTTCGGTACAAGTGGGTGCTACCCAAACAGGCTCCCCGTAGTCGTGACCACCGCCGTTATGAACGCGATCCAGTACAAATACGTGATTACCGCTGACCGTCATGCCCTCGGTGTAGCCAACCCAGCCGCTGGTGGTATAGCCCATCTTTTCCTCGATCACGGGAGCAACAATTTCAGCGCCGTAAGGTAGAATCACTTTGGAAATCAACGTCTTTCCGTCCGCATCGTAGAAGCTGACGGTGTACTCGCTGGCGCGGGTCTCAATGACGGGATACGCCACGATATCCACGGTAGAGGTAGCGGGAATGGTGTCGGCAACACCGTCACCGTTGATATCCCAGCCGACAAGAACTTCAGATTCCTCCAAACCCTCGGCAAGCTCCAGATAGGGCTGACGGATGATCTGGTGGGTCAGGAAGATCTCGCTGCTCACGAGGGTTCCGTTCTGATCGTAGAAATCCGCCGTGATCCAGTCGTCGCCGTAGACCACCTTGTTTCCGTAGTTCCAGCCGGGGAAGTTTTCGTCCCAGTGGACATCCTTTTCGTTGGCTTCCACATAGATGGTTATGCCGGTGGTATATTTGAAAGCATTGGACCTCATTCGTACATCCTTATCAAGGACGATGGATTTTAATGTGGATGGGAGAGAATACTCAAATATAAGATGTTTAGTTGGAATTTCAGTCAGGATCAAAGTTTCAAGATTTGTCAAATTTTTGAGAAAATATTTATGATTCCCGCCAAATGCCATCTTTTGGAGGCCATAAGCTCTGTTAAGAGAATCAAAGGCGAATATGTTATCTCTTCCCAAGATATAAGTAGCTGTTTTATCAACTGCGATCACATAATTATTCAAATACAGGCAACCATCTGTCCAATTGCTGGGAGTGTTATAGTAAGATGTAGACCCAAACGCATCTCCGCCAATGCTAGTAACATTCTCGGAAATTGTTATGTATGTCAAATTAATGCATTCAGAGAACGCAGATTCGCCAATGCTTGTAACAGTCTCAGGAATTGTAATACTTGTTAAACTACTGCACCTCCAGAACACATAACCTTCAATACTTGTGACTCCATCGGGAATAGTTATTCTTTTCAAACTACTACAACTTCCAAACGCGCAATAACCAATGCTCGTTACACATTTCGGAATTTCGACATCTGCTAAATTAATACAATCAAAGAATGCATTATCTCCAATCTTTACTACTGTGTCAGAAATGGTTATGCTCATTAGACTATTGCAAGATTCAAATGCTGAATCGTCTATGCAAGTAACACCGTCAGGAATAACCACTTTTTGTACACCGCTCATACGGTATATTACATACGGATTACCATTAACATCCCTCGGCAATGTTACTGTTTCTTCCGATCCTAAGTACGCAATCAGCGTATACTTTCCGTTTTCTCTAAGGAAACGGAACCCATCATCTGTATCAATATATTCAAATCCAGAGTTCTCATCCTTATATGTTCTTGTCCCCTCCTTATCAATAATTAGCTTGGCGTACGCTGTAATATGACTGTCAGTTGAACTGTCGATATCTAGAATTATACTACTGTTGTTGTTGACTAAGTATAGACGACGACAACCATAGAATGCTTTGCTACCAATGCTTGTGAGACTACTGGGAAGTGTGATACTCGTTAGCCTGCTACATTCGCGAAAAGCATCTTTTTCAACTGTAGTAATACCTTCAGGAAGTTCGATACTTGTCAGACTACTACATCCCTGAAACAAAGAAATGTCAATTTGGGTAACCTCGTCAGGTATTTTTATACTTGTTAGGCTTATACAATTTATGAACGCAGAACTTCCAATGCGTGTGACACCGTTGGGAATAGAGATACTTACCAATTTGCTACAATCTGAGAACGCGCAAGAATCAATAGCGGTAACACTATCAGGAAGTTCTATGCTTCTCAAATTACTACAGCCAGAGAATGAACAAGAGTCTATTTTTTTCAAGGCACTGTTTTCTTCGAAGGTAACTATCTGAACAGTTTTATTATTCGCCAAGGAAAGCTTTGTCACAGTATTGGGAATGTAAAGTTCAGTTATAGAATTCGGCACATATAAAAGTTTTGTTACATTTTTGTCGTACAAACAACCACCAACCTCTGTAAAGTGCATATTTCCGCTTGACACATTTAACTGAGGTAGCGGACAACCGACAAAAGCAGAAGTTCCAAGTGATCTAACACTATTAGGAATCTCAATGCTCGTCAAGCTACTGCAATCATAGAACGCATAATCACCAATGCTCGTGACTCCGTCGGGAATGGTGATGCTCGTCAAGCTACTGCAACCGTAGAACACCTGATAACCAATGCTCGTGACTCCGTCGGGAATTTCAATACTCGTCAGGCTGCTACAACCGTAAAATACTTCGGCCCCCATCCTTGCTTTGGTGGGGATAAAAACACTCATCAAGCTACTACATCCGTAAAACAGCTGAGTTTCCAAGTAAGTGACATTGTCGGGAATCGAAATACTCTTCAAACTACTACAATTATAGAACGCCGCCACTCCAATATTTGTAACACTATCAGGAATCGTGATACTCTTTAGATTCATGCAACCATAGAACGCTCGATAACCAATATGTGTCACACCATCAGGAATCGAAATGCTTTTTAGTTGTTTACAGCCATAGAATGTGGAGAAACCGATATTTGTAACACCTGTGGGAAGCATAATACTCGTTAAGTTCTCGCACCCATAAAACGCCATATTGCCAATACTTGTAACACTATTGGGAATTGTAATACTCGTTAATGAATGACAATTGTAAAATGCTTTCTCCCCAATGTATATTACGCTGTCTGGTATCGTGATGCTCTTCAAGTCACTACAATTTTGAAACGCAGCGTCATCAATAATTGTAATTCCGTCGGGAATAATAAGATTGCGTATGCCGATAAGGCTTTTTATTTCATAAGTTTTACCGTTGATATCCTGTGGTAATATTGCTCTCTCATCTTCACCCAAATATGCAATCAACTGATATGATCCATTCTCTTTTATGAAACGAAAATGATCGATAGTATCTACATATTCAAAACCGGATGTCTCATCACGATATATTTTGTTTCCTGCTTTGTCAATGATTAGTTTGGCATAAGACGCGATCCGTCCATTCGCAGAACTACCAATTTCTAACTCTAAATTGCTATTGTTATAGATGATGCAAAGATTTTCACAGTTGACAAATGCACCGTTACCTATTCTTGTTATTGTTTCAGGAATTGTTATGCTCGTTAGACCGCTGCACATCGCAAATTCATTCGAAGCAATACTTGTGACTCCATGCGCCAATTCTAAATGTCCAGAAAAACCCTTGCCAAAATGCCTTTCACCAGATTCATAGAGTATGGTAATGGTATTTGTCAATGTATATGTTGCCGTTGTTCCTACAAATGAACCCTCATATACAATCTGTACACTATGTGGTATCTTCATTCTCTCCAAGCCTGCTAATCCCCAAAAGGCATTACGACCCACAAAAGAGATACCTTCGCCGATATTGATTCTCTTGAGACTTTGGGGCACATAAGTCGCATTCGCCTCATATCTTCCCGCGCCGAAGATATACCCGAACCAGGTGATCCCATCGTCCTCAAAGGACGCGCCGATGAAGGGCACCGTGATCTCGGTGAGTTCTTGACAATCCTCAAAAGCGCCGATGCCGATGACCAGATCCCAATAGTTGGCATCGGGAACCGTCACGGACGTGAACTTGTTGCCCATAAAGGCGTAGGGGCCGATGTCGATCAGCGTCTCGGGAGTGGTAAAATCACCGCTGAAGCCCGCATAGGCAAAGGCATAGTCGTAAATACCCTTGACCGTGCTAGTTTCGCTGACGGGCACGTCGGTCAGCTTGCGGCAACCGTAGAAGGCGAAGTCGGAGATTTCCACGATGCTGTCGGGAAGCATGATTTCAGACAGACTCTTACAGCCGTAGAACGCGCCCTCGTAAACACCATTGAGGTTGTTGTCCTCGGCAAATGTGACGGTTTGGAGATTGTCACACATGGCGAAAGCGTAGTAGTCGATGGCCACCACACTGGCGGGGATGTGCATCTCGGTGATGCCGTCGGCGTTATAGAACGCGCGGTAGCCGAAGGACAGAATATTCGCATCGTCAAGGAACTTGATCTCGGAGAGCTTGCTGTCCTCAAAAGCACCGAAGCCGATGACCTCAATGCCCTCGGGCACGGTGAGGCTACCGGTCTTGCCCGCAGGAACGGAGACCAACTTGCGGCCATTCTTGGATATCAGCAGACCGTCCACAGCCTTATAATAGGGGTTGTTTTCGGAAACAGCAAATTCGGTCAAGTTGTGTAGGCCTATAAAGGCATATTCGCCCACATAGCCTACATTCTCGGGGATGTAGACAGTCTCCAGTCCGGACTGATAGAACACGTTGGACATGATCATCAGCTCGTCACCGCTACCGAAGGTCACGGACTTCAACTCCTTGATCTCGCGGAAGGCATTGTGGTTGATGACTGTCACACTATCGGGGATGGTTACGGCAGAGATGTGGGTATAGGCGAACGCCTCCTCGGAAATCTCGGTCATGGAGAAGCCGTCGGCAAAGGACAGCGATGTGATACCGCTGCTCTTGAACACGGCGCGTCCCATAGTCGTGACGGAAGCGGGAATGACCACGCTGCCCAGCTCTTCCGTCTTCTCAAAGGCGGATTGCTCCATGGTCTTGACATTGGAATCGGGAGCAAAGGTCAGACTCTCAATGGGCGTATAGGCAAAGGCTTCGCGTCCGATAAAGGTCACGCTTGCGGGGAGAGAAACGGATTTCAGTTCGGAATGACAGAACGCCTCAGCTTGGATGATCTGCAAGGTCTCAGGGAGAACGATGTTCTCCAGGGTGCTGTCTGCAAAGGCCGAACCGCCGATGTTAACGATATCGCCACCCAAATTCAAAGTGGTCAGGTCAAACTCGGTTGCCGTACCGTTGTACTTGATGATGGCAATATCACCGCCGGTCAGCTTGGCATAGGTCCAATCTCCCTCGGTGACTACGTCGGTAACACCCAGATAGTAGCCCTTAGTGCCGTGATCCCAATCCTCGGCCAGGTTGGCGGGCAGAGTCTCGGATGCGAAGTAAACATCCAGATCCTTGGTGCCCAGGAAGGCGAAGCGGCCGATAAAATCCATGGTGGAGGGTACCGTGACCTCGGACAGATTCGTGCAGTAGTAGAAAGCATATCTGCCAAGGAAGGTGACCCCTTCCGGAATGTCAAAGCAGGTCAAACTCTCGCAAAAACGGAAGGCGAAGTCATCGATATTAGTCAGTTTGGCATCGCCAAAATCGATTTTGGTGAGTTTCCGCATCCCCTCCAGACCGTGAGCCTGAATAGAGGTCAGGGCACTTCCCTTCTCAAAGGTAATGGTGCGCAGGTTGGAGCAGCCGTCGAGCATATAGGCAGAGATGCTTTCGAGCTTGCTGTTTTTGGCGAAGGTGAAGGATTGGAGATTGGAACAACCCATGAACGCGCCCTGTGCCATGGTGGACACGTTGGAGGGAACACGGAAGGAGGTCAGACCACAGTAAGCGAACGCACCGTAGGAAATACGGGGAAGCTTAGCGTTTTCCGTGAAGGTTACAGAACGCAAATTCCAGTCCTCCGCAAAGGCATTGTTGCTGATTTGCACGAGGCTGTCAGGCATACTCATGCTTTGCAGGCGGTAGTTCCTCGAAAAAGCGGATGCCTGAATATAGGTCAGCACGTTGGACATATCGTATTTGGTCACGTTCTCGCAATCGTAGAACGCTTTCTCACGGACCGTTGTCACCGTCGAAGACAGATCGACGCTGGTCAAATTCCATGAGCCGTAGAAGGAGGCTGCGCCGATATCGGTAACTCCATTGAGAATCTTATAGCTCTTTCTCGCATTACCGGCAGGGTAAGCCACCAGCATCTTTTTGGCGGTATCATATACCACTCCGTCTACGTCCACGTAGTTCTTGTTCTCTTCTTCAACGAAGATGTTTTCAAGGCTGTGGCAGGAAGCGAAGGCGCCTGCACCCAAATAGGTAACACTTGCGGGGATGTCTACCGTAATGAGGCCTGTCTCCATAAAGGCATAATCGCCCAGGTGAGACAGACGATCAGGCAAATCAACTGATTTCAACAGGGACTGTCGTTCATAAGCAGATGCGCCGATTGTATGCAAAGAACTGTTTTCTTCAAATGTGACAAAGGAAAGCTTGGGTTTACAATAAGGGCAAATACCGAACGCCATATTGTCAATGGTTACCACCGATGCCGGAATATCCACCGAAACCACGCCGCTGTCAAAGAACGCCCCTGATCCGATGTACACCAGAGTGCTTTCTTCCTCAAAGGTAACGGCTACAAGGGAGCCGATCGAAGCAAACGCGAAACCACCGATGCTTTGGATGCCGGCGGGGATCTCTATGCTTTCCAGAGCTGTACACATGAACGCCTCTTCTGAAACAGAGGTCAGACCCGCGCCGATTTCAGCCGAACGCAGATATCCGTTGTAGGCAAATACAGAACCGCCCATGGAGGTCACGCTATCCGGAATCACAATGCTTTCCAAAGAACCGGCCACAAAAGCGTATTTACCCAATGTCTGTACCCTGGAAAGCTCCACGCCACTGAGTCGGGTGCAAGCAAAGGCGTAATCACCCACCGTACGCACGTTTTCGGGCACGGTATACGTTCCGCTGAGTCCCGCGGGATAGCATACCAACGCACTACCCGTGTAGTTGAACAGGACACCCTCCTTGGCGGAGAACGCAGTATTACCCTTCTGCACGTCAAAGGCCATCATAGCTGTATTGCGTAAGAATGCTGTAGCGTTCAATGCTGTTACCTTGGAGGGGACGGTAAAGGTACGCATCTTGGCACAGCCCGAGAAGGCAAAATCACCGATACTGATCAGTTGGCTGTCCTCACCAAAGATCAGGGTGGAAAGTCTGACGTTATCATAAAACGCATTCGCGCCGATCTCGGTAACGGTATCGGGGATCTCCATGGTCACCAGATTGGAGCATCCCGAAAAAGCACCCATGCGGATGCGCTTCAGATATTTGGGAAGCTTCACCTCACGGAGTCTCGTCTCTCCCTTAAAGGCAAACTCACCGATACTTGATACCACCTTGCCGTCGATATAGTCGGGGATGGTGATGTAGCGGCGGTGACCCGTGTAGGAACGGATCTCAATGGTGCCGTCGTCCAGCTCCACGTAGGTATAGGGAATGCCGTCATCCTCGTTGACCCAGTTGGCGTACAAGGTCAGATCGCTGTGGAACTCGTCCTCATACCACATGTATTCATCGGTACACTGAGGATCGTAGTACCAGCCGTCGAAAATGGCATACAGACGCTCGGGCTCGGGCATATTTTGGAGGGTGTGGGTACGGATGAACACCTGCTCGGTGTTGTCTAGCTCGTCGGTCATCATGTTGAAGGTGACGGTTCCCCGCTCCTCCAGCATGAGGGCGCTCACGTCCAGCGCGCCATAGCCGTAGTACCAGTCGGGGCCTAGGTCGCCCAGATCGTAGCAGGAGGCGTAGATCAGCTCTTCCACCGTATTGAATTCGGCATACTTATTCTGAGACATATACAGCGCCAACACACCTGCCGTGACGGGGGAGGCAAAGGATGTACCATTCGTGCCGCCGTAACCGCCGCCCATTTTGGTGGTATACACCGTACCGGGGGCAACGAAGTCCACGTTTTCACCATAGTTGGAGTAAGTGGCCAACTCCCAGCTGTCCTGCGCTAAAGCACCGACACCGAATACATTCTCACCGGCAGCAGGCCAGGTGAGGTTGGCGGTTGCTTTGTTGCCCGCGGCCGCCACACAGATTACGTCACTGTCAAATGCCAACTGTGCGGGCTCGGCAAAAGGATCCTCCGGCGATACCACACCGAAGGACATATTGACCACGGCCACGTCACGCTCGATGGCGTAATACAGGCCAAACACCAGGTCGGAGGTGCGCTCGAAATTACCGTATTCATCACACTCGGCCTTGATGACGATGATATTCACCTGCGGTGCAATACCCACCACGCCGTTGCCGTCCATAGACGCTGCGATAACACCCGTCACTGCCGTACCGTGGCCCTGCTCGTCCTCTACCAGAGACCAATCGAGAGAACCGTCAGACAGTACGTAATCCTTGACGATCTTATCCTCGGTGGCGTTGTAGGAGTACTCACTGATACGACCCGCAAACTCAGGGTGATCGGTGTCAATACCCGTGTCGATCACAGCCACTGTAATGCCCGAGCCCTTGGTTTTGCTCCAGACATTGCTCATGTTGAGGTAATCCAGATAGGTCTGGCGGTTGTAGTCGGTATCGTTTACAGTATATTGGGGACGCATGGGAAGTCTCTCATCGGACGCCTCATCCTCTGTCTCGTCGCTCGGCAAAAGATCGCTAATCTTGGCCTGATAGTCCAGCGACATATATTCAAGATACTTGCGGTATTCGTCGTTCTCATAAACATCGAATACCGTAACGCCCTCGGGCAGGGTCAGCGCCGCAAAACATCCGTCCTCGGTAATGCGAAGCTCCGCGCCAAAGGCCTCGGCCAGATTCTCCGCCCTCGGTTTGGTGGTATTCGACAGCACGATACTTCGGGGATCATACCGTCCCTCGTTATCGTAAAGCTCCTGCAAAGCCTCGTTTTGTTGTTCTTCCAACGCTTCCTCGCGTTGGTGGAGCACCAGCATGGTGATGGCACCCGCTATAAGGCACAGGACCAGTACGCTAATTAAAACAACGAAAATCTTCTTTTGCCGTAAGTTTTTCATGATTGTCTCCTTTTGAGCCCAAGATGTACCTATACAGATTCATTATACCACTTTTATACTTGGGGGTCAATCAAAATTCACGCCCATGTGCATAGAAAAATTTCGCGACTTTTTGTTAATTTTGCCCCTTTAATTGCTTTTGGCTATTGGTGAACGTTGGCTCCTTGAATGTACTCGGGGGCATCAATATGGTTCTCAAGAAAAGAAAAAAGAACCCGAACCGAACAAATCATGTTCGATTCAGGTCCTTTTGTGGCGGAGATGGGGGAATGCCATT
>JAZNJA010000060.1:0-22640 GCA_045577755.1 Eubacteriales bacterium | reverse complement strand
AGTTTTGGGGATTCTTAAGGACCCCGCAAACTTCACCGCAGGTGAATTTGCCCTGAGCGAAGCGAAGAGGTTTTCAAAGGGTCCTTAAGCGGGTCCCGCCGAGCTTGCTCGGCATGCAGAGCCCTGGCGCTCCCCAAAGAAAGGACCCTATATGGCCAATTACTACGACCGCGTCGGTCGCATTTTTGATATTCAGCGCTTCTCCATTCACGACGGGCCGGGCATCCGCACCATCGTGTTTCTGAAGGGGTGCTACCTGCGGTGCCGCTGGTGTTGCAATCCCGAGTCCCAGGAGTATAAATTCCAGGAGCTGACCATGAACGGCTCCACCAAGACGGTGGGGCAGGATATTTCTGTCCGTGACCTCATGGAGGAGCTCATCAAGGACGAGGTCTACTACCGCCGTTCGGGCGGCGGCATCACCCTGTCGGGCGGTGAGGCGATGGCCCAGCCCGAGTTCGCCGAGGCCATCTTCCGTGCTTGCCACGATTGGGGATTTAGCACCGCCATCGAGACCACGGCCTTCGCCGAGCGGGATGTGGTGGCCCGTCTGATCCCCCACATCGACCACGTCATGATGGACATCAAGCACATGGACTCCGCCAAGCACAAGGAGTACACGGGCCAGCCCAACGAGAAGATCCTGGACAATGCCCGTTGGATTGCGGAAAACGCCAACCATCTGGTGATCCGCGTCCCCGTGATCCCCGGCTTCAACGATACCCCCGCCGAGATCGCCGCCATCGCGCGCTTCGCCGAGTCTCTGCCCAACGTCCACGAGCTGCACCTGCTTCCCTACCACAGACTGGGAACCGATAAGTATACGGGTCTGGGCCGCGAGTACACCCTCTCCCATCTGACTCCCCCCACCGCCGCCCATATGCAGATGCTGAAGGAGACCGCCGAGCGGGAATCCCAAAAGCTGACCTGCCACCTGCGGGTGCAAATTGGCGGGTAATAGCGCTCCCCTCACCGCATCCATCCGAAAGGAAGGTAGACCAACCATGAAAGAACTGGAAATGCACGATAAAATGCGGATCGTACAGGAATTGGTGCCCGGACGGCAGATTACTCTGCTCCACGTCATCGCCAATCCCGATCCCATCCTCTACCAGAAGCTGGGCCTGGACCCCAAGCTGGACTACTCCCACGCCGCCATCGGTGTGCTGACCGTCAGTCCCGCCGAGACCGCCGTCATCACCGCCGACATCGCCATGAAGTCGGCCAACATTGACCTGGGATTTGTGGACCGCTTCTCGGGTACCCTCATCATCACGGGCCGCGTCTCCGAGGTGGATTCCGCCTTCACCGCTATCGGTGACTATTTCAGAGACACCCTGAAGTTCACGGTCTGCGAGAAGACCCGCACCTAAGGGAACGAGGGGCTCTGCCCCTGACCCCCGCCTAAAACCTTCTTGAAAGAAGGTTTTAGGAATTCCAAGAACTTTTAACAAGGATATATCAACTGTATATCTATGAAAAAACTGATCTTAATGGGTCGCGTGGCGGCGGGCAAGACCACCCTGACGCAGGCTCTGCGGGGGGAACAGCTCCACTACTGCAAGACCCAGTACATCAATTACCACAACACCATCATCGACACCCCCGGGGAGTACACCGAGGTGGCCAAGCTGGGCGCGGCCCTGGCACTGTACGCCTACGAGGCCGATATTGTAGGCCTGGTCATCGGCGCGGACGAGCCCTTCTGCGTGTTCCCGCCCTGCTGTACCTGTCTGGTCAACCGCCCCGTCATCGGCATCATTTCGGGCATTGACCGCGACCGCGCCAACATCGAGCAGGCCGAGCGGTGGCTGAAGCTCTGCGGGTGCGAGCGCATTTTCCCCTGCAGCTCCTACACAGGGGAGGGCCTGGAGGCCATCATTGAGTACCTCCGGGAGCCGACCGACGCCCCTGATGCGTTGCCGATATAATACGAGTTCCTTTGGCTCTCCCTTTGGGAGAGCTCCCGCCGCAGGCGGGTGAGAGGGCATTTCAAGGCACGCCCTCTCCGTCACGCCACAGGCGCGACACCTCTCCCAAAGGGAGAGGCTTTCAAAACGCGGTTCCGTTGAGAAAGGAGTTCTCACATGAGCGAAAGAAAGACAACCGTCATCTGCTTCGCCAACAACAAGGGCGGAAGCGGCAAGTCCACCACCTGCGCCAACGTGGGGTACAGCATGGTCACCGAGGGCAAGAAGGTTCTGCTCATCGACGGGGATATGCAGATGAACCTCACCCTGTCCTACTTCGACGAGGAGGCGGCTCTGGGCTTTGCCGAGAGCGGAGAGAATCTCCACACCGCCATCAAGAAGCAGCAGGAGCTGACACCCTACATCCGCCACACCGCCTACGAGGGCCTGGATCTCATCCCCTCCTCCATCCTCATGAGCGGCATCGAGGTGGACCTCTTCACCATGTGGCAGAGGGAGTTCATCTTAAAGCAGGGGCTGGCTAAGATCAAGGAATCCGGCGAGTACGACTACATCCTCATCGACGCACCGCCCACCCTGGGCTGCTGGGTCATGAACATCATGTGCGCCTCGGACTACCTCATCATCCCCGTGGAAGCATCCCCCTGGGGCCTGTTCGGTCTGGCCAATCTCTTCGAGTTCTACGAGAAGCTCCAGCGTCTGGCCCCCGACCTACAGATCATGGGCGTGGTGGTCACCAAGGCCAACGAGCGCAAGAACCAGTTCAAGCAGGCCATTGAGGTGCTGGGGTCCTTGGAGAACGTGAAGCTCTTTGACACCTACATCCGCATTGACTCCGCCATCGAATGGTCCCAGGAGAACAGCTTGCCGGTCATGGCCTACAAGAAGACCAGCCGCGCCGCTCAGGAATATCTGACACTATCCAAGGAGGTTATGGAATATGCCCATCGGTAAAGACAGCATCAAAACCCGCGTGGCCAAGGTGGCCGCTGACGAGCCCAAGGTCGAGGCCGCCAAGGCGGAGACTCCCGCGGAGGTAAAGCCCGCGCCCAAGAAGCCCGCCACCCGCAAGCCCGCCGCGCCCAAGGCTCCCAAGGCAGAGGGTGAGGCCGCCGCAAAGACTCCTGCCAAGAAGGCCGCCGCGCCTAAGAAGTCCGCTGCCAAGGCAGCAACCAAGAAGCCCGCCGCACCCAAGGCAGAGGCTCCCGCGGTTGAGGCTCCTGTAGCCGAGACCCCCGTCGTGGATACCGCCGTACTGGCCAATGTCTCCCCCGAGACCGTAGCCGCCGTCATCGGACACGACGAGAAGAAGCCCTCGGACAAGGTAAAGATCGGGCAGAAGATGCCGACCTATCTGCTGTAATACGTTAAGCGCCGCGGAGAATGCCGCGGTGCTTTTTTCGCGCTCCCCGCGTCCGCTCCCATCGGCCTCTCCCTTTTCCATCCCTGCCAAATTCTCTTTTTTTGTCCCATTGAATTGACAAAAAACGACGAATGTGCTATACTGTATATGATTATGCTCACCGACGCGATCCGGGAGTGCACATGAACCCGTCAAGGCTCCGCATAGGCTATATCCGGGCTATGCCGCAGAGGCCTTCGACACAGAAAAGGAGAAAACATGAGTCAATACGTTATTCTTACGGACGTCACCTGTGATCTGTCCGCCGAGATCCGAGAATACTTTGGCATCGCCGATTACGTCCCCGGTCACGTCAGCATCAGCGACGGCCGAGATCTGGAGACGCGGCTGGATTGGAGCCTCATTTCCAAAGATGATTTTTACGGTGCGCTCGGCAACCGTCAGCTGCAGGTCAGCACCGCGCCCGCCAGTCCCGAAGAGTACTACGAGCATTTCAAGCGTTACGCGGCCGCCGGTGTAGACGTGCTGAGCATCTCCATTTCCTCCCGCATCAGCTCTACCCTCAACGTAGCGTTGTCCGCCGCCGAGCGGGTCAGCGCCGAGTTCCCTGAGCGCCGCCTGTACTGCCTGGATTCCCTGCGTATGTCGGGCTCCATGGGCCTTCTGGTCTGTTACGCCCACGAGCTACAGAAGCAGGGCAAGACCATGCAGGAGGTCATCGACTGGCTGGAGAGCAACAAAATGCGGGTCCATCAGATTGGGCCTATCGACGACCTGATGGTCATCGCCCGCCGCGGGCGCATTTCCATGGGCAAGGCCATCATGGGCAGCTTTGCGGGAGTCAAGCCCATGGGTGACTGCAACCGCGACGGCTACGTCACGGTGCTGGCCAAGGCTAAGGGCATCAAGAAGGCGCTGAACGCCTCGGTAGCCTACGCAAAGGCCCTTGCCGTCCGCCCCGAGGAGCAGTATATGCTCGTGGTCCATACCGACCGCGAGGAGTACGCGCGAGCATTGGCGGAGAAGCTGGAGGCTGAGCTGCATCCCAAGAAGATCTTTATCACGGACTCTTTTTCTGCCAGCGGCACCAATATCGGCCCCGGTATGATCGGCGTGTATTTCATGGGCGAGGAGGTCACCGAGGAGCTGGTCGCCGAGAAGGAGACCATGGCCCGCGTCATGGAAGGCCTGCGGTAACGTCCGCCTTCTCTTGCCCAATTCCTTGAAGGAGCTACAAAATTGGAAACCATCAACGGTTTGATCTATGGGGACATGCTTCGGTACGGGCTGTCCCATCTGGAAACCCATCGGGCCGCCGTCAATAACCTGAACGTGTTTCCCGTCCCCGACGGAGATACGGGAACCAATATGGTCATGACGGTGCGAAACGGCTACCGCGCCCTCACCGAGGCTCCCTCCGGTCCCCCCGAGGCCCTTTCTCCGGCCGCCCAGACCTTCGCCAACGCCGCCGTATTTGGCGCGCGGGGCAATTCGGGCGTCATCCTCTCCCAATTCTTCCGCGGACTGGCCGAAGGCTTCGCCGACCACCGCCGGGCGGACTGCGCTCTTCTGACCACCGCCTGGGAACAGGGCTGCGCCTGCGCCTATCGGGCTGTGGCCAAGCCTGTGGAGGGGACGGTCCTCACCGTCATGCGGGAGACCGCCCACGCGGTACGGGAAGCCCTTCCCTCCCTGGGCACGGTGGAGGAGCTTTTCTCGGTGGCCTTGGCGGCCGCCAGGGTCTCCCTGGACGGGACCCCTTCGCTCCTGCCCATTCTCAAGCGGGCAGGGGTCGTGGACAGCGGCGGAGCCGGCTTCGTACATATCCTCGAGGGGATCTGCGCCTACCTGAATGGAGAGCCCTCGGCGGCTCCCGCCGATCCTGTCTCCGAGGGGGACGCGGCCTTCGTGGATTATGCTCTCTTTGACCGCTACAGCGATTTCTCCCTGGGCTACTGCACCGAGCTTCTGCTCCAGCTGACCACGCCTGAGGGTACCTTCGATTACAACGGGTTCCTGGCTCATCTGAATACCCTGGGCGAGTCGGTAGTCTCCTCTCCGGAGGGGGACAAGGTCAAGATCCATATCCATACACCGACCCCCGAGGTCGTGCTGGCTTACTGCCACCGCTTCGGTGAATTCCTGACTATGAAGGTGGAGAATATGTCGGTCCAGCACACGGGGCGGGTCGAAAAGATCCTCTGTACGCCCACCGAGGAGGATGCCGCCTGCGCGGTGGTGGCGGTTGCCCCCAACCAAAAGCTGCAACGGATGCTCTCGGAGATGGGAGCCGATGCTGTGATCCTCTCGGAGGAGGCCCCCTCCTCCCAAGACTTCCTGGAGGCCTTCGACCGGGTGTCGGCAGGGGAGGTCCTGGTCTTTCCCAACAGCTCCAACTCCATCCTCAGCGCCATGCAGGCGGGAAGTATGTACAAGGGAGCCAGGGTGACGGTGCTGAACTGCCGCTCGGTGGCGCAGTGCTACGCCTCCCTGCCCATTATTGATTTCTCGGACGAGGATATCCGCGCCACCGTCACCGCCATCCACGACACCATCGGACACCTGAGGGAGATCTCGGTAGCCCACGCCGTCAAGACTGTGCGCTACGGAGACAAGACCATCGTACAGAACGATTACTTCGCCCTTGCGGGGGAGGAGGTGCTGACCGTGGGGGCAGACTTTGCCGAGGTGGCGCGCCGCACTCTGGAGATCGCGCTCTCCGAAGAGGATCGGGACGTCATCACCCTCTTCTACGGCCGAAACCGTGCCGAGGAAGAGATCCAAGCCCTGGCCGCTGCCGCCGAGGAGCTTTCGGGAGGAGCGGAGGTCAGCGTCGTCTCCACTCTCGACCCCATTTACGATCTCGTGATCACCCTTGAATAAACCATAGGAAAGGTAAACGACATGAAAAAGATCAAAAGCCGCAAGCTCCTGGCCCTGTACGGTTGCTCGGGCATGGGTGTCAACATGATGAACCTCATGGTAGGCTCCTACCTCTGCTCGGCTCTTTTGACGGGCGGATTCGCTCCCGAGGATATCGGGACCTGGACCTACATTGACAAGAACCTGGTGGTGGCTACCCTCTGGGCGGCGCTGGCCTTCGTGGCGCGGGTGCTGGACGGTGTCATCGACCTGCCCTTCGCCTCCTTCACCGACCGCCTGAAGACCCGCTGGGGCCGCCGCAGACCCTCCCTGGTCATTGGCTTCGTGCCCATGGTCATCGCCTATCTCCTGTTCCTGGTGCCCCTGAATCAGGGTGAGACCGTGCTGAATACCGTATGGTTCGGCGCTCTGCTCATGATCTACTACGCCTTCTACACCCTCACCATGCTGACCTTCTACGCCACCTTCTCGGAGGTCACCGAGACCGAGGGCGACGTGGTCTTCCTCTCCAACATCAAGTCGGTCTGCGACGTGGTGTACTTCATCCTGGGCTATGCCCTGGTGCCCGTGTTCGTGGGCATGGGGGTCAACATCCGCTACGTGGCCCTGATCTTCCTGCCTCTGTCCCTGCTCATGCTTATCCCCATGTTCCTCCTCAAGGAGGAGCCCACCAACAAGCCCGCCCCCGTCCGCGAGGGCGAGGTGGCCGAGAAGCCTCTGACTCTTTGGAAGGCCATCGCCGTGTCGGTGAAGAACAAGAACTTCATCTACTGGATGTGTACCGCCGCCGTCATGAACTTCGGTCTCCAGCTCTTCCTGGGGGGCATCAACGAGCTGTTCTCCTCCACGGGGCTGAACATGACCGTGGTCATGGCCTCCTCCTTCGTGCCGGTGCCTGCTACCATCATCCTATATAACAAGATCGTCTCCAAGAAGGGTCTGGGCTTCGGCTACCGCTACATCCTCACCATCTTTTCCATCGGTATGCTGGTGATGTACTTCTGCAATATCAGCGCCCAGAGCCTGTCCAAGGGGGCTTTGACCGCCATCGCCATCTGCGGCGGTATCCTGGTCTCCTTCTCCATTGGTGCCTTCTTCTCGGTGACCTACACCGTCCCCTCCCATCTGGCCAAGCGGGAGAGGGAGGAGAAGGGCCACTCGGTGGCCTCCATGTACTTCGCGGTGCAGGGCCTCTTCGAGGGTGTCTCGGCAGGCCTGGCTACGGGCGTCATGCTCACCGCCCTCAAGAGCGAGGACATGATCGGCAACATATCCTTCCTGCCCTTGATCGTGGCCGCCGCCTGCATGATCGCCTTCGGTATGTCCTTCGCCTTCCCCAAGGTGATCTCCCGCATGGGCAAGGAGGCTCCGAAAAAGGAGACCGAGACCCCGGCATGATCTTCTACGACATTTTCCGCTGGGTCGGCATTATCCAGGCCTGGTGGCTCTACTGGGTCTTCTTCAAGCGAAAGACCTACTACGAGGACGGTGACCCCCGCCGTAAGGGCCGCTTCAAGGGCCCCAAGCTCATCATTTCCAACCACTACGGCGTGTTCGATTTCATGCTGAATATGTTCCTGGTCCTCCCCCGCAAGCTGTGGGTGGTGGCCTCGGAGCACGCCTACCGCAACAAGCTCCAGGGCTTCGGGATGCGGTTCTTCGGGGGCATCCCCTGTGACCGCCGTATCCGCAGTATGCGCTTCATGGAGAAGTCGGTGGAGGTACTGAAGAACGGGGGGCTGGTGCAGATCTTCCCCGAGGGCAAGAACACCGACGACGGGCAGATCGGTCCCTTCTACGCCAGCTACATCGTCATCGCCCACCGCGCGGGGGTACCCATCGTTCCCATCATCACCGACGGAAGCTACGGCTTCCGCAGACGGACCCACGTCCTCGTGGGAAGCGAGATCGACCTGAAGGACTATATCACCGCCACGGGCCCCATCATCCCCCGGGACCAGCTGGAGGCGGCCAACAAGGCCATCCGCGACCGCGTGCTGGCGCTCAAGGCCGACCTCGACGCCCGCGTGGCCGCCGAAAAAATCAAGAAAAACAAAGGAAAGGACGGTAACTGAATATGCTCATGGCACTAGCCGGGGATCTGTCCGCCGTCCCGACCTTCGTGTGGATCATCCTGGGGGTCCTGGTGGGCAGCGGCATCCTCATGTGGCCGCTGACGTTGTACGTGGCGTCCAAATGCGTGTACAACGCTACCCTGCGCCGTACCTCCCCCGAGAAGTGGGGGCGGGTACCCTCCTTCCCCGAGGATCCCGACAGTATGAGAATGGACGCCATCGGACAGGAATGGATGGCGGCCCATCTGGACAGGAAGCGGGACGTCCACGTGGTCCGCGACGGCACCAACCTCTACGGCGAGTACTACGACCTGGGCTACGACCGCGCCGTCATGATCCTGTCGGGGCGCACCGAGAGTCTGCGGTACGGCTACTTCTTCGCGATCCCCTACGCCGAGGCGGGGTGCAATATCCTGGTAGTGGATCCCCGCGCTCACGGCCTGAGCGAGGGGGAGTTCAACACGGTTGGCTTCGAGGAGAGCAAGGACTGCATCGCCTGGGTCAAGCTCCTGCGCGACGAGCTCGGTATGGAGACCGTCCTGCTCCACGGCATCTGCATCGGAGCGGCGGGGGCCATGCTGGCGGTCACCTCCGAGGACTGCCCCGATTGCATCCGCGGGGTCATCACCGAGGGGATGTTCCCCAACTTCGGAGAGTCCATGAAGAACCACCTCATCGAGCGAAAGAAGCCGGTCAAGACCTTCTACCCCCTCATCAACGCCTGGATGAAGCACTACACGGGCCACTCCATGGATTTCGGCCCCATCGACGTGATCCACAAGCTGGATCTTCCCCTCCTCATGCTCCACAGCAAGGAGGACCTGTACTCCACCCCCGAGTACGCCCAAAAGCTCTATGATCTGGCGGGTACCTCGGATAAGCGCCTGGTCTGGTTCCCCCACGGCCGGCATTCCATGCTCCGTATCACCGACACGGAGCGCTACGACACCGCCGTGAAGGAATTCGTCAAGCAGTTCGACACGGCGCTCCACTCCTAACGACTATTCTTTGAAAGGAAGGTATATAAGTATGTTTTGTAAGAATTGCGGCCGTCAGCTGGACGAGGGCGAGAGCTTTTGCCCCATCTGCGGCACAGACAACACCGTAACCGCCGCGCAGACCGCCTCTGCCCCCACTTACACCCCCGTGGATGACAGCACCAAGAGCGACATGGCCGGGCAGACCCTCAAGTGGGGTATCCTGAGCCTGGCCTTCGCCGTGTCCTGCCTGTCTCTGCTGGGCTTCATCTTCTCCTTCACCGCTAAGCGGAAGGCCCAGGAGTACATCAGCCTCTTCGGCCAGCTGGAGGGACGCGCCCGCGTGGGTCACATCCTGGGCCGCGTTGGCTTCGGCGTGGGTCTGGGCTACACCATCTTCTTCGCCGTCTACTTCGCTATCGTCATCATGGCGATTGCCCTGGGTGGCGGTGTCGACAGCCTCATGTAAGGCTTACGCGCAAAAAAGAACCGTTGCGGATCTTTTCAGACCGCAGCGGTTCTTTTTGTTTCGGATTTTCGCGGGGGGAGGCGTGGATCAGCGATCCATCTGGTACAGGTAGCTCAGCCGTCCCATGGGCAGCGAGCGGCCCGTGGCGTAGTAGTCCATGATCTCGGCGGGATCGGACACGCCGTCGGCGACCTTGAAGTAGAAGTCACCGCCCGCATCCAGTCCCAGCGCGGCGCGGGGGATGGCGATCTGTAGGATATTGCCCTGTACCGTGTAGGTGGCGGCGGTCTCCAGGACCTCGCCCGTGTAATCGGGGTTCAGCTTCTCGATGGCGGCGGTGTTACCGTTGCGGGTACGGTTGATGGCGAAATCATAGCTCTCCCAGCCTTTGACGGTGGGGGAGGTGCCGAGGCCGATGAAGAGGTTCATCCAGTTGGCCTCATCGGCGGTGACGATGTCGCTCTCGCACTTGACGCAGAAGTAGAGGTTCTCCTCGTCGTTGGTGACCCGCACCTCGGTGATATTGTTGCGAACGGCCTCCCGGGTGTACTTGACGGTAGGCGCGCCGCCCACGCTGTTGCGGGAGCCGTCATCCTTGCCCACACGGCGGTAGACGGCGTTGACGTCGTCCCATTGGGTGACCTCACCGTTTACGTCGATGGTCTTACGCACCGTATCCGCGATCATGCCCTCGGCGGGGTTGTACTTGAACTGACGGATGTTGTACATCATCTGGATGTAGTAGGCATCCTCGTACCCACCCTTCATGGGCTCGGCGTCGCGGGAATACTCCATGTCCACACCGTCCACGAAGCAGTATTCACCCTCGTAGAGGTTCTTCTGGGCCACCCACTCGTTCCAGCCCGTGATCATGACGAACCTGGGATCCCGCTTGAAGACGGTCTGCCACTGGTAGTCGAAGAAGGTGCCGCTCATGATCCCCTCCTCCAGGTTCTTCTTGCGGCGGGGGTCGTAGCCGCGGCCCCAGTTCATGCGGCCCTCATGGGTGAGGGAGAAGCTGAAGGGGAGGGCGGGGTGGGTGGCGATGGAGACCGAGATCATGTCGGTCCGGACGGGCTGGGGATAGCGCCACTCGGTGTAGGGCCAGGCCTTATCCACGCCGCTGCCGCTCTCGTAGGGCCACAGCACCTCACGCATATAGAAGAAATCCCGCAGCTCTTCCGGCAGATCCCCGGGCTTGTAGGAGGAGTCGCCTCGCTCGGCGGCCTCTCGCAGATCGTCGGACTCGTCTTGGTAGCCGATCATCATGGGCTTACCATCCACGCGGTACCAGGACTCGGGGTAGAGCTCCTTCTTATAGACGTCGTTGTAGAGGGTCTTGATGGTCTGGATGGAGCGGCTGTGGGTCATGTAGGTGATCTGGGGAGCGTCCCAGCCCTCGGCGCGGAGCTCGGAGATGACCCTCATGACCTTCTCGGCCACCGCCTGGTAGGTGAAGCAGTTGGTCACGTCGAAGACCAGGAAATCCACCCCCGCCTGAGTCAGAAGCTCCATATGACGGCGGATGACCCACTCGTCGGAGCTGTTGTAGTAGCCATACAGGGGCTGACTCCACCAGTGGAACTGGCCCGCGGGGCTGACCTTGCGGTCATCGGTATGGAACAGGATATCCTTGCCGTACTCGGGAAGGATCTTGGAAATATCGTAAATTTCGGGGGTACCGTGCTGGCCCAACCAGAGGAAGTAGAAGATACCGACCTCCTTGTCCTCCTTGCGGGAAGAGACGGGGGTCAGACTGCGGCCGTACTCGTCAAAGCCAACCAGCATATTCACGTTGTAGCCGTCACCGTACATATCGGTCACCGTCCTTTCGGGCTTGGGAGCCTCGGTTTCCTCCTCGGTGGGAGCCTCGGTAGGTTCTTCCGTGGGGACCTCCGTAGGGGCCTCGGTAGGCGCTTCGGTGGGGGTTTCCACCGTGGTATCCCCCTCGGTTTCGGGGATGTCGGGGGCGGGGGTACAGGCGGCGGAGGCCAGCAGCATCAGCCCCGCCAGCAGAAGAGCCGTAAGTTTTTTCATGGCGTCGATCCTCCTTGGAGTGGTTGGCTTCATTATACCATTTTCCGAGAGGGCGTGTCAAGGGGCGGGGAAAAGTTTGCGGATTGTGCACAAACAACAGCGGTGGATTTTGTATATTCCGACAAAGATAAAGCATGGAAAAAAACTTTACAGGTAAGCGGCAGATTCGGTGCGGGAGAATCGTTATACTATATGAAGGGCAACACACCGCCCGTTCACCGAAAGGAGGACAGCCACCGTGAAGGACCGCGACGAATACATCCTTGATCTATACTTCCAGCGTGACGAGCGCGCCGTCACCGAGACCCAGCGAGACTACGGGCGGCTCTGCCTTGACCTTGCCCTCCGTATTCTGGGACGGAACAATCCGGCTGACGCCGAGGAATGCGTGAACGACGCCTATGTAAGGCTCTGGCAGACCATCCCCCCCAAGCGTCCTGTGCCTCTCAGGGCTTACCTGGTCACCGTGGTTCGCAATCTGGCCATCGATCGCTACCGCAAGAACCGCCGCAGAGCTGAGCTACGGGAGCTGGAGGAGACGGTGCTGGAGCTGGCGCCTGCCGTGTGGGTTCCCGACGCGGCAGAGGGTGAGCTGGGTGAGCTGCTCTCCGACTTCCTGCGCTCTCTTCCCGCAACCGAGCGCCGTCTGTTCATGGGGCGGTACTGGCACGGCTACGCCGTAGGGGAGCTGGCCAGGCACTACAGGCTGACCCCCAATGCCGTCACCAAACGGCTGGGACGTACCCGCAATAAGCTGCGGAACTACTTGAACGAAAGGGGATTTCATTATGAAACGTCCGACTGATAAAGATCTTCGTCTCTATGCGCGTCTGTCCGATGTGGATCCCGCACTGATCGCTGACAGCATGCTCCCGCCTGCGGGTCGGGCATCCGCCCGCGCCTCTCAGGGCTTTTTCACCCTCTCCCGTGCTGCCGCGCTGGCGGTATGCGCCATGATCCTGACCCTGACCGCCGCCCTTTGGTGGGATATGGGGGGGCTTGGTCCCTCGGTGACAAATCCGCCCGCCCATGGCACCGGGTCCTTGGATTCCTTTCCAAACGGGATACTGCCCCCGGACGGTGTCCCCGTCGCTCCCTCCCCCGAAAGCGCCGCTTCCCTCCGCAAGGGCATGAGCTTCTCCGAGCTGGTCTCCCTCATGGGAAATGACTACACCCAAGAGGGCACCCGCTACACCTTCACCCTGGACACGGGGGAGCAGCTGGCCGTGGACACCGAGTACATCTACGGCGGAACCGTTGGCTCCCGCGTCACAGGCTTTGAGTGGCTGGGGAGCGCGGGGGAGACCTACAACCCCATGGGGATCCCCGCCGAGATCCTGCAAAAGCTGCAGGACTACGCCACCGATAGGGTGATCCCCGTATACGCCATGAGCTCTCTGATCGGGCAGTACGACAGTGCCACCCCTCCCACGCTGGACGAGATACTGAAGGACGCGGAGGTGCATTATCTCCGCACGGGTGCCGACGGTGAGACCGCTCTGCTGGACGGAGAGGGTCACGGCGCGGGTGGATATCCGCAAGATGAAGCGTTTTCCTTCATTGAGGACGTCTCGGCCCTCTTCGACAAGTCGGTTCGGGTCAAGGGCTACTACCCCATTTTGACCTCCAGCTTGACCGAAGGCGAAGCTGTCTACCTCCAAACCTCCATAGGTGACTATATTCTGTACCTACACGAAGATGTTATTTTCGTTCTCGAGGGCGATGACCCGCCTGCCAATGACCCTGTTCCCTACCTGCTGCCGGTGGGTGTGTTCCATCGGTTTGCCTACGGTATGGTGGATCAATCCGTGTACTACGGAATCGGATGGGCTTTCACCGAGGAGCGCATGGCCATCATTGAGCCCTACAAAATGACGGCGGAGGGCTACCAAAAGCCTGTCAACATCGCCACCCCCGAGGCCGCCGAGCAGATCCAGGTGGGCGATAAGATCACCGATCTCACCGAGACCCTGGGCGTCTGCCGCCGTTGCGCCGCGGCGAGAGCTCTGTATCTCGACCCGAGAAGCGGTGAGTATATACTGCCCACTCCCCTTCCCGTGGGGCTCCACTACTGGGAGCTGACCGACGGCAGCGGGCTGGTGATCTACGGTGATATGGAACCGACTTTCCCCGACTCCTCCCTGTCCTCGTCTTTGGTCTATCTTGATTTCCATATTACCTACAAGGAGCGGGTGGACGCCGCTGTTCTGGATGACATGGGTACGCCTACGCTGGGGACCTGTGCCCTGATCACCGAGGGGATGGAGGAGGAGATCGTGACCGCCCTCCTGGGAACCGCTCCCGAGACCTCCTCTGCCGAGGAGCCCTACTCCCTTTGGAGATGGACCGAGGACGGCAAGACCCACACCGTGACGGTGTACTGGAAGGAAGAGCAGGCTCCGTCCGTCGGATCCCTTTCCCCCGCGCGGACCGACAAGACCGTTGCTTCGGTGGTGCATACGGTGATCACGGCGGAGCATGACGGGAAGACGGTGGAGGTAGGCATGACCCGTGACGAGCTGATCGCGCTCATGGGGCCAAGCCTCTCCACCGAAGTACAGAGCAAGCTGGGGATCTTCTACTGGAAGCTCTCCGACGGACGGGGTCTGTTCGTGTACTGCCGTCCCGACCCGTGGTCCGCGAGCTCCACCGACCTCTGTGTGACCGATATCGTATGGCTGGAGTCGGGGGATCTGTTGGATACCCTCGGCAGACCGAGCTGTGCCGTCGTTTCCCAACTGATCCGTACCAACATGAGTCGGGATGCCGTGGTCTCCCTGCTGGGCAAGGCCCCGGGCGGCACCTACGTCTCCTCCTCCACCTCAAAGCCCCAGCTCTCCTCCTCCTCCTGGACCTGGGAGGAGGATCGGGAAACCTACACCTTCACGGTGCATTGGCTCACGGCCATGGATAACGGGGACGGCACGGCGGAGATCCTGGTGCGGGAGATGACCCTCACCGAGGCCCTCGGCCCCCTTGAGAAGCCCACCCCCGCCATGGCTGAGCAGGTCACGGTGGGCATGACCGACAACGCGGTGCTGAGCCAGATGAGCGGGATCCCCTCTATGACCGACTTCTGCGGAGACGGCATCCTCTACGTTTGGGAGCTGTCCGACGGGCGGTATTTCGGTGCCGTGCTGGAGAACCGCGCCCCCGAGGGGGTGGAGTCCTACCGCTTCACGGTCACCCACACCTTCTACTGGGACACCGCCGAGGAGATCGGCCAACCCACCAAGGCCAACGCCGAGCGCATCACTCCAGGCATGAGCTACGCGGCGGTGATCGCCCTCGTGGGAGAGCCCGACAGTATTCGGAAACGGGACAACGGTACCATGCAGAGCACCGTCCATTGGCTGACCGATCGGAACCTTTTGAGCGTAAATATCCAGTGGCAGGCCATCATCAATACGAAGACCGGCGCTATCTATCACACGGTCTTCGAGACCGACATCGCCCTTGGCTGATCCGCTCCCCTCATAGCATCGCCCCCGCCACACGGCGGGGGCTTCTTTATATCAGATCTCCCGAAGCAGCCTCTCCAGCGCCTCGTACTGCTCCCGCTCCTCCCGTATGATCTCCCGCAGCTCGGAGATCACGGCGGCGTCTCTCGCGGCGGCGGACAGGGATTCCAGCTCGGTGATGGAGGCGGCCTCGGCCGAAAGATCCTGGCGGAGCATCCGCTTCACCACGGGGAGGGCGCGGCAAGTCGCGTCCCCCGACAGGTCGATCCGCGGGGTCCGCATCCGCATGGTCACCCCGGGGTCACCGCCCAGGGCGCGGATGAGGCGGCCTAAGGTGTGGAAGTGGGCCATATCCTCCCGCGCCAGGCGGAGGAACAGCTCGGATGCCTCGGTGTCCAGTCCCTCGGTGAGGAGGTGCTGGTAGGTGTAGGTGATGACCTGGTTCAGCTCGTCGTTGTAGGCCCGCATCATACGGGCGGCGAGGCGGGGGTCGGGGCGGATGGATGGGGTTGGGGTGGAGTAGGGTTGGTTCATGGGGGCCTCCTTTTGGGGCAGAGAAAAGTGAAGACTTGAATGGCGGGGGATATGCTTCACTTTCGGTCGCCCTGTTTCGTTGCTTACAGACTATGCGGTAAACTCCCCCTCTGCCACTGTGGCGAAACGCCGAAATTCTTCCCGCGGGCGGTTTTCTGCGGGGAATATCTTGACATTTCGGTCTGTTTGCGGTACAATAGTGGTATGAAAAATACCCTGTAAAGGAGATCATATATGATCAATCACGATTTCATCCTCGCCGTCGCCTCTCACTTTGATCTGGGCGGCACTCCCGTTGCCGTCAAGGAGCTGACCGCAGGCAACATCAACGTCACCTACCGTCTGGACATGGGGGAGGACAAGACCGCTCCCCGCTACGTGCTCCAGCGCATCAACACCTCCGCCTTCAAGGACCCCGTCTCCCTCATGGAGAACGTCGGTCTGGTCACCGCTCACATCCGTCGGAGCTACGAGGCCGAGGGCATCGACCCCGCCCGCCGCGTGCTGTCCTTCGTTCAGGCCGACAACGGCACTCTCCTGTATCAGGACTCTGAGGGCGGCGCATGGCGCTGCTACGTCTACGTGGATAACGTCACCGCCTACGACGCCATCGAGTCCGCCGCACTCTTCCGTGAGGCAGGCGTGGGCTTCGGTGAGTTCCAGACCAGACTTTCCGACTTCCCCGCCGAACGTCTGACCGAGACCATCCCCGGCTTCCACAACACCGCCCGCCGCTTCGAGACCTTCCTGGCATCCGTCGAAAAGGATGCCGCGGGGCGGGTGGCCTCGGTGGCCGAAGAGATCGCGTTCTTTACCTCCCGCAAGGAGCTCATATCCTCCATCGTGGACAGGCTGGGGGGTGAGCTTCCCCTCCGCGTGACTCACAACGACACCAAGCTCAACAACGTCCTCATCGACAACGAGACCGGCAAGGCCCTCTGCGTCATCGATCTGGACACCGTTATGCCCGGCTCCTCCCTCTACGACTACGGTGACGCCGTCCGCTACGGTGCCTGCACCGCCGCCGAGGACGAGCCCGACACCTCCAAGATCGGCTTTGACATGGAGCTGTTCTCCGCCTTCACCGAGGGCTTCGTCTCCGCCACCGCGGGCAACCTCACCGACACCGAGATCCGACTCCTGCCTCTGGGTATCGCCGTCATCACCTGCGAGCTGGCCATGCGCTTCATGACCGACTATCTGGACGGTGACGTCTACTTCAAGACGAACTACGAGGGCCACAACCTGGTCCGCGCAAGAGCCCAGATGAAGCTGCTCACCGAGGTGGAGGCCAAGATGGAGGAAATGAATGCCTTTGTGGAAGGGCTGCTGAACAAATAAATTGGGGTTTAGCGGGCGAAGCCCGTCACGCCCCCGAAGGGGGCATATCGAATCCCGAAGGGATATATCGAGTGCCGCAAGGCACATATCGAGTCCCGAAGGGACATATCGACTCAGAGTTTTTGTCGATATACACCCTTCGGGTGTTCGATATGCCACCGGCATAGGCCTTCGGCTCGATATGCCGCTTTCGCGGCTCGATATGCGCCTTTGGCGCAAGAACGCACCGACAAACCCAAATTTGAAGTATTTCCTATGGATTGCCTTATCCCCGATAAGGAAGAAAGGAGCAACCGTGACCACCCATACCATGCGCCAAAACACCCGCCTGCGGTTGGGCTACGGTCTGGCCGCTCTCCTGCTCCTTGTGGCCGAGGTGCTGATCGCCCTGTTCGTCAAGGATCGCTTCATCCGCCCCTACGGAGGGGATATACTGGTGACCCTGCTCATCTGCTGTGTCATCCGCGTGATCCTGCCCCGAGGCTACCGCCTGCCCATTGGCGGCGGTGTGCTGCTCTTTTCCATACTGGTGGAGATCGGGCAGTACTTTGATCTCGTGGACCGTATCGGTCTGGGGCATATCGCCTTCTTCCGTATTCTGATGGGGACGAGCTTCGCCTTCGCGGATATCGTCTGCTACGCGGCGGGGTGCTTGCTGTTTGTGACGGCGGACGCCCTACTGTCCGGATCCGGAATGAAATAGAATACCATAACAGGTCAGAGGACGCGTGCCTTTGACCTGTTTTTGCGTGTGAATGGGTTTAAAACGGAAATCCAACGGCGTTTGAGGAATCGGAGGCAAAAATAAATTTCCGAAAACGGAAAATATTATTTCAAAACCTATTGACAAATCCTCCGACATGGTGTATAATGGTGCCAATAAAACAAAGGCCTTCCGAAACCGGAACGGCTGCTACGGAGGAAAGAATTATGGCAACCAAATCCAAGAAACCCATTACCCCCATGGTATCCTATGACGCGGACCGCGAGGAGAAGCGCAAGGCTCTGAAGACCGCTATGAAGCAGATCGAGAAGGACTTCGGTGAGGGTGCCATCATGAAGCTGGGCGCGAACCCCCACATGACGGTACAGGCCGTCCACACGGGCTCCCTGTCTCTGGACATGGCCCTGGGTATCGGCGGAGTTCCTCGCGGCCGTATCATCGAGATCTTCGGGCCTGAGTCCTCGGGTAAGACCACCGTGGCCCTCCACATTGCCGCCGAGGTGCAGAAGGCCGGCGGCGAGGCCGCCTTCATTGACGCCGAGCACGCCCTGGATCCCGCCTACGCCAAGGCTCTGGGTGTGGATACCGACAACCTGCTGGTGTCCCAGCCTGACTGTGGCGAGGACGCTCTCTCCATCTGCGAGTCCCTGGTGCGCTCGGGAGCCGTGGACGTGGTGGTGGTGGACTCGGTGGCCGCTCTGGTGCCTCGCCAGGAGATCGAGGGGGATATGGGCGCCGCTACCGTGGGTATGCAGGCCCGCCTCATGTCCCAGGCCATGCGTAAGCTCTCGGCCGTCATCTCCAAGAGCCAGGCCGTGGTCATCTTCATCAACCAGCTCCGCGAGAAGGTGGGCGTCATGTACGGCAACCCCGAGACTACCCCCGGCGGCCGCGCTCTGAAGTTCTACGCATCGGTCCGCATCGACGTCCGCCGCACCGAGCAGCTCAAGCAGGGCAACGAGATCTACGGTAACCACGTCCGCTGTAAGATCGTCAAGAACAAGGTGGCGCCTCCCTTCAAGGTGGCCGAGTTTGACATCATCTACGGCCAGGGCATCTCCCGCTCCAGCGAGATCCTGGACTTTGCCATTGAGTTGGATATCATCAAGAAGAGCGGCTCCTGGTTCTCCTACAACGGCGAGCGTCTGGGCCAGGGCAAGGACACCGTCCGCAAGCTGGTGGAGTCGGATCCCTCCTTCATGGCCGAGCTGGAGGAGAAGGTCCGCGCCGCCTCTGCCGAGACCGACCTCTTGGCCGCCTCTGAGTTTGAGCTGGACGACGACGAGGACGGGGATGACGAGGATTTCGAGATCCGCACCCTGGGTGACCTGGGCGAGGACGAGTAATGGCGCCCCGCTACACGGACTCTGACGATTTCTACACATCCGGGGCCGAAGGGGGGGAGGCAAGACCTCGCCCCCTGAAGTCGCGAAGACTGGTGGACATGATGGAGCCGTCTCAAAAGGGGAGGGGAAGGGGGAAGGCCGCGACCGAGGCTCCCTTTCGTCCCGAAGGAATCGCGCCCGCTTCTGTATTCGAGCCCCCACAGACCCGTTCCGCAGCCGAGGGGACTGCGCCTCAACAAGCTCTGTTCGATCGGGCTCCGTCCGGTAAGGCGACTGTCTTCCAAAACAGGGCTAAGGTTCCCGCCAAGAAGCCCGCTCCCGACCTGCCCCACGACACCTGCGCCGTCCTGTCCGTTACCCCTGCGGGGGAGGGGGAGACGGTAGCCGTGGTTCTGGCCCTGCCCGACTCCGAAGGGAAACAGGCACAGCGGGTCCGCTTCTATCTGCTGGTGGAGCAGTACACCGAGCTGAAGCTTCAGACGGGGACGGTCACACCCGCATACGCCGAGACCCTGCTGGATGCGGGACGGTTCTGCGGCGCCATCCGACGGGGGATGGCTCTGCTGCGGTACGGTGATCAGTCCGCCCGACGACTGGCCTATAAGCTTACCGCCAAGGGCGTGGACCGGGAGACTGCTGCCCGCGCCGTCGCCTACCTCACCGAAAAGGGTTACATCCGCGAGGACAATTCCGCTACCCTCCGCGCGGAGCAGGGCATCCGCAAGGGCTGGGGGGAGCGCCGCATTCGGGAGGATCTGGCGGCCCATGGCTTTACCTGTGAGGCGGTGGAAGAGGCCATGGAGAGCTTGTCCGACACCGATTGGGAGGAGAACTGCGCCGAGGCGATCCGCAAGAAGTACGGCAAGATCCCCGAGGACAAGGGCGAGCGGCAGAAGCTCATCGCCGCCATGATGCGGCTGGGGTACGATGCCGATACGATCCGCGGGGCTATGCGGAGGATCCTGCGGGAATCCTGAGCTTTGGTACGGATCTTGTAGGAAAAATTCACGATTTGTGCGTATGTACGCCATATTTGGATGGTATACTGGTGGCAGTACGAGAAGGAAGGTGCTTCCTATGAACATTCATCTCCCTCATATCACCGAAAAAAGGGGCGTTTGTCTGCTTCTGGCAGCCGTCCTTCTGTGCCTGTGTCTGACAGGCCTTGCCGCCTGCTCGGATCAGGTCTACGATCCCACCCAGGACACCCTTATTCTCAATGAGGGGACGGGCAACGGCACCGGGGGCAATCATTTCGAGATCCCTACCGAGGCCCCCACGGGGAGCTTCATCGAGATCCCTGCCACCGATCCCTTTGAGAATTCCCCCCACGTCCTCCGCGCTGATTTTTTGGACACAGGGAGCTCCGACGCCATCCTGATCCGCATGGATGATACGGTCATTCTCATGGACACGGGCGAGGCCGACGACTACCCCGCCATCAGCCGTAAGCTCACCGAGTACGGCATCACCGAGATCGACTACCTCATCATCTCCCACTACGACAACGACCACATCGGCACCGTGTCCCAGATCCTCCAGCACTACACCGTCAAGAACGTCTATATGCCCGATTACGTCCGTGATTCCACCCTGTACCGCCGCATGATGTCCACGTTGGATGTTACCGACGGAGTGACAGTGCATCGCCCCACCGAGGACGTCCGCATCGACCTGCCCTACGGCAGCCTGTGGATCAACCCCACAAGGCTCTACGAGCCCGGCGTAACCCTTGGCTCGGACGAAGCCCACGCCCTGGAGGAGAACAACTACTCCCTCATCACCTCGGTTTATTTCGGTGAGATCTCCATGCTTCTGGCGGGGGACGCCGAGCAGGACCGCATCACCGAGTTTATGGAGATGTCGGGGGGCGATCTGTCCTACGACGTCATCAAGATCCCCCACCACGGCGGCTACGACAAGGCCCTGGGCAATCTGCTCCGCGAGAACGCGGGTCTGCGCTACTGCATGGTCCATGCGGGGAGCGAGGGGCTGGTGGAGGCTTCCCTGGTCACCGCCATGCGCACCTCGGGTGCCGCGGCGAAGTTCACCTATGACGGGGATATCGCTTTTGCTACCGATGGGACGAGTATGACGCTCAGTCAGAATTGAACAAAAAGAAACGCTACCGAAGCCTCAGGGGATCGGTAGCGTTTTTGTATAGCGCGTTTATTCATTGACTGCGTACAGATTGATGTCCCAAGCCGGTACCCCCGCCATGCGGCGCAGGTACAGCTTGTAGTCGGGATTCAGCTCCTGCACCAGCAGGGGCAGACGGAACAGATCATGAGAGCGGTGGTAGGCAGATACCAGCAGGGCGGGCGCATCCCGTTCAATGATGGCGCGGCTGCCCAGAAGAGCTTCGGCCTCGGCACCCTCTACGTCGTATTTGATATAGTCTATGTGTGTGCCGCTGCCCAAAATTTCCTCTGAAACTGTGTCAAGGGCGGTCACGGGCACCTCGGCAGTCTTGCCGAAGTAGGGGTTGTCGGCGGTAGAGGGGAGGATGTTACCCTTTGCCTCGGCGGGTGTGTCGGTGAGGCCGGCGTTGCGGTTGCCGCTTCCGTGGAACGTCAGGGTGGCGGTATGGCTCCATGCCCCTGCCTGTATGGGATGGACGGTAAGGCTGTCCCCCGCCTCCCCCAGTGCCGTCGCGTACTCGGTGAGCTTGCGGAAGTTGCGGCGATCGGGCTCCAGGGCGATGACCTCCCGCAGAGCGGGGGCGTATTGCCGCAGATCGCGGATGCTGTCCCCGTTGTAAGCCCCCAGATCGGCGGCGGTGACAAAGCTTTCGGCGCGAAGGATGTGGCGGTAGGCATCGGTTGGCTCCGACTCAGTGGCGCGGAGGATATCCATGCGACCCGTCAGCTTGTACTGAATGATGCCGTCGTACACGCGACGGGATTCCTCGTCGGCAAAGAGGGAACGGGCGGCGGCGATCTCGTTGAGGTGGGATTCGTAGAATTCCGCGTTGAACAGCTCGGTACCGCAAACGGGCACGTCGGGGATATACATCTCGCAAGCCGTAGCCACCCGTCCGATGGTTTCCAGCACCTCGGGACGGGAGGAGGCGAAGGAAAGGAGGACGATCATGTTCTCCGCCCCGTACTTTTCACAGGCCCGGGAGAAGGACAGCACCACCTTCCCGTGAAAGCTGTGGCCGCGGACGAAGCCGTCGCTGGCGAAGAAATCCGCCACGGGGATGCCGTAGGCCTCGCACACGGTGAGGATCTTGTCCGCGCCGTTGCCCATGCCGTAGAGGAGGATGGGACGGCCGCCGTCGGAGGCGGTCTTGAGGGTTTGCCAGAGGTCGGTCATGATGGGCTCCTTTTCTTTCAAATTTGGGTTTGGCGGGCTGTTTGTTTGTGCCTTGCCCGCGTTATTTGCCCTCTCACCGCTGCGCGGAGCTCCCCCAGAGGGGGAGCCTATTAACCTGGTCGGATAAGGGAAACTCACAAACATGGCACAAAAGGCTCCCCCTCTGGGGGAGCTCCCGCCG
>JAZNJA010000059.1:0-61934 GCA_045577755.1 Eubacteriales bacterium | reverse complement strand
TGTGGAAGGAAACCTTCGGTTTCCCGCGATTTTTATTTGAATGAATGGACAAATCCGAAGGATTTGCACCGAAATTATTCATTATTCATTTTTCATTATTCATTTGCAGTTTGTCGGTCGCAGACCGATAAACTGCAATTTGCATATGAAAGTACATAGGGGAAGAACCGTTCACGGCTCTTCCCCCAAGCGGTTTTATTCAACGGAAATGACGAAATCGTAGAGAGGCTGACCGCCGAAGAGCAGGCTGAACTCGGCGTCGGGCATCTCGGCCTTCATCTTCTCGAAGATGATGTTAGCGTTCTCCTCGGTGACCTCATCGCCGTAGAGGACGGTCACGAAGGAGGCGTCGGGGAAGTTGCGGAGCATCTCCAGGATGATGATCTCGTAGTCGGTGCCGGTGTAGCCGATCTTGCGGTCGCACAAGCCCATGTACTCGCCTGCCTTGATGGAGATACCGTCGATGGCGGCGTCCTTCACGGCGCGGGTGACCGACAGGGTGTGAACACAGCCGAAGGTCTCGGTCATGGCGGCGGCGTTATCGTCGGCGGCGGAGTCGGGATCGAAGGCCAGCATAGCCGACATACCCTCGGGCACGCTGCGGGTCTCCAGGACGATGACGCGCTGCTCGGGGATCAAGCCCTCGGCCACCTCGGCCTCGATGATGGCGGCGGCCTGGTTGGCGACCATGATGATGTTCTTGTTGTTGGGCAGGACGAAGACCTCGCGGCCGCGGGTCTTACGGATGGCGTCCAGCAGGTTGTCGGTGGAGGGGTTCATGGTCTGACCGCCCGTGACGATCTCATGGACACCCAGCTCACGGAAGATGTTGGCGGTACCCTCACCCAGGCAGACGGCCACGAAGCCGAAGTCCTTGTCGGGGGTGTAGTCTACAGGCGCGTCGATCTCACCCTTGGCGGCCTTTTCGCCGGCGGAGGTCAGAGCCGAGTGCTGCTTCTTCATGTTCTCGATCTTGACCATCTCCAAAGCGCCGTACTTGACGGCCTCGGACAGGACCATACCGGGATCGTTGGTGTGGATATGCACCTTGATGATCTCCTCGTCGTCCACGAACACCATGCTGTCGCCCAGGGGAGAGATGAACTCCTTGAAGGCCTCGGCAGTACCCTCACCGCGGAACTCGTCGGACTTGCCCACGATGCACTCGGTGCAGTAGGCGAAGGTAATGGAGTCGGTATCGAACTCACCGAAGTCGGCGCCTTCATTGGTGTCGTCATCGGAGCCCTCCACGGCGGCCACGTCGTGACCCTTCAGGGAGGCCAGCATACCCTTGAGCATGGTGACAAATCCCTGACCGCCGGCGTCCACCACGTTGGCCTGCTTCAGGACGGGGAGCATCTCGGGGGTCTGCTCCAGCACCTCCTCAGCACCCTCCAAGAGGCGCTCAAAGAAGGCCTCGGGGTTGCCCTTGAACTGCTCGGACTCAGCCTCGGCGATCTCGGCGGTGCCCCGCATGACGGTCAGGATGGTGCCCTCGGCGGGCTTGCTGACGGCACGGTAGGCCTCGTTGGTGCCGCTGCGGATGGCCTTGGCGATATCCTCGGAGTCGGCGGTCTCCAGGCCCTCGAAGGACTTGGACATACCGCGGAAGAACAAGGACAGGATAGCGCCCGAGTTGCCTCTGGCGGCACGGAGCAGGCGGTTGGCTACCCGGGAGGCGGCCTCGGCCAGGGTACCGGGCTCCACCTGGATCTCGCGGGCGGGCTTCATGGTCAGGGACATATTGATGCCCGTGTCGCCGTCGGGGACGGGGAATACGTTCAGATTGTTGATCTCGGTCTTCTCGGTGTCCAGGGAATTCGCGGCGGAGGCCACCATTTTCTGGAACTGCTCGCCATCAATGACTTTCTTAGACATAATTTTCAAACCAAGCCTTTCATCATCATTTTTGGTTATTTTCAGGTTTATGCTTGACTTTTCCGGGGGAGATCCCCCGAGGGGATCAGAGCAGGTCGGCCACGTCCAGCACCAGGCGCTCGGTCTTCTCCCATCCCAGGCAGGGGTCGGTGATGGACTTACCGAAGCCCTCCTCGGTGACCTTGCGGGAGCCGTCCTCCAGGTAGCTCTCGATCATGAAGCCCTTGACCATGCGGCTGATGTCGTTATTGTGACGGCAGGCATGGAGGACCTCCTTACAGATGCGGGGCTGCTCCAGGTACTTCTTGCCGGAGTTGGCGTGGTTGGTGTCCACCACGACGGCGGGGTTGACCAGCTTAGGGCTCTTTGCGTAGAGCTCGGCCAGGTGGGCCAGATCCTCGTAGTGGTAGTTGGGCAGGCTGTGGCCCTGCTTGTTGACGTAGCCGCGAAGGATGGCGTGAGCCAGGGGGTTACCCGTGGTCTGCACCTGCCAGCCGCGGAAGATGAAGGAGTGGGACTGTTGGGCCGCGGTCAGAGCGTTCATCATGACCGACAGGTCGCCGCCGGTGGGGTTCTTCATACCCACGGGGCAGGCCACGCCGCTGGAAACCAGGCGATGCTCCTGGTTCTCTACCGAGCGGGCACCGATGGCCACGTAGGAGAGGAGATCGTCCAGGTAGCGGTAGTTGGCGGGGTAGAGCATCTCGTCGGCGGTGGGGAGACCGAACTCGGTCAGCACACGGCTGTGAAGCTCACGGATCGCCAGAATGCCCTTATACATATCGGGGGCATCGTTGGGGTCGGGCTGATGGAGCATACCCTTGTAGCCCTCACCGGTGGTGCGGGGCTTACCCGTGTAGATGCGGGGGATCAGAATCAGCTTATCGGCCACCTTATCCTGCAGGAGGCGCAGACGGCGGACGTACTCGATCACAGGCTCCTCGCTGTCAGCCGAGCAGGGGCCGATGATCATCACCTTCTTGTCGGACTCACCCGTAAAGACACGGGCGATCTCGGCATCAACGGAAGCCTTAACGGCGGCGGCCGCGGAGGAGACGGGATAACGCTCCTTGGTCTCCTGAGGAATGGGGAGCTTGTGGATGAAATTCATAGACATGGTAGGATTCTCCTGTTCTTCCCGACGGAAGGCTGGGGCAGGCGCGGCAAACCTCGGTCTCGCGGTATCAGATTGCTTTTATCCGTACCCAAAGAGGTCCCGCGCGGTTTATCGGGGTACAGACATACACACTAATTATAGCGCAAAAAGCTATATTTGTCAAGTGTTTTCCCCGCATTTTACTCTACGTCCGGAAAAATTGTTATATTCCACCGCAATCCCGACGTCGGACCAGCGGTTTTCGGCAAAATGTAAACAATTATGAATTCTGATTGAACGATTCCCGAAGCCGGGGGCGAATGGGGAGAAAAGTCCGTATCCGTCGAACATTTTTTCCAAAAAGGACTTGCTTTTTTCAGAGGTTTATGATATAATATTAGGGTATTCAAAATATCTACCCGTGGCACAGCTGGATAGCGCGTCAGACTCCGACTCTGAAGGTCGAAGGTTCGAATCCTTTCGGGTAGGCCAACAGAAAAGCCCCGCTCGTCGGGGCTTTTCTGTTGGTCTATTCGTGAGGACGAGAATCTGAGTGGAAGCACCAAGCAGGAAATGGGCGACGATTCTTTTGGGGGTGCTTCCTGCCCTCGCTTTGCGAGGGCGGGGTTCAGAATCCTTTCGGGTAGGCCACACCTCACTGATTTGAACCTACCGCAAGGGTAGGACGGTTAGTGAGGTTCTTTTATTTTGATCCCGTAATAATATTGCACAAATATTTTCCCATCCTATTGACAAATCCCGTAATTCTGCTATAATAAAACTACCATCCGCCCATAAAGCGGAAATTCTACCGAAATCAAACAAGGAGGCCATACACATGAAAAAGCTATTTGCCTTTGCCCTTTGCTTGACTGCTCTGTTGATCCTTTGTACGCTCACCGCGTCCGCCGTCGTCAACAAGGACGGACACTACACCGAGGAGGCCCCAAAAATTGACGAGATCATAGCCGGTAAGGCCGGCGAAGGGGAGATAGCGTGGGAGGTTCCCTTCCTGCACATTTCCCCCAAGCTGGACGGTACCATCGACAAGAACGAGTATCTGCCCTTCGAGCTGTACGAGGACTACCTGTCCTGGCTCGCCAACTCCGGCGCGGACGGCTCCACCGAGGAGGATTTCCTGACCTTCTACGAGGGTACCCAGGGCGATGCCATCAAGCCCTACTGGGGCTGGGACGGTATCTACCTGTACCTGGCCTTTGAGGTCAACCTCGTCAACGGCTTCTCCTGTACCCCCGAGGCCATGGGCGGCGATATGTACCTGTGGGCCTACAACTGCCTCCAGGTGGGCATCGCTCCCGCCGACGCGACGGGCACAAACGACTACATCGAGCTGGGCTACGGCGTCCACAGCGAGACCAACGAGTCCCTGACCTTCAACTGGTTCGGCACCTACCTGCCCAAGCCCGGTGAGGATTTCGTGGGCTACTACGATCAGGAGAACCAGGTGCTCCGCTACGAGATCCGCATCCACCTCCAGACGGTCCTGGGGCTGACCGACCGCACCGTGGAGAACGGCGATACCATGAACTACGCCTGGGTGCTGTCCACCAACGGTGAGGCCGAGACCCCCAACGATTACTGGCACCTCATGTTCGCCCGCGGCATCAGCGGTCCTCTCTCCAAGGACGTCTCCAAGTTCGCCCTTGTGACCTTCACGGGTAAGCCCGACGGCCTGGACATCAAGCCCGTGGAGATCCCCGGCATGAGCGAGGAGGACAGAGAATACAAGCTCATGGAGATGATCGACTTTGCCGACGAGGCCGTGGTCAAGACCTTTGAGGGCGAGAACGCCGCCGTGGACTACGTCACCGAGGGAGATCTGTCCTTCATGCGCATCACCTCCCTGACCCCCGAGGGCTACGCCTACGCCTTCAGCTCCAAGTACCCCCGCAACATCGTGGGCACACGCGGCGACTACATCGTCATCCGCTACCGCACCGCCTCCGCCAAGGGCGAGGATCTGGGTCTGTCCTACCGCACCGGCGAGACCCCCGAGTACGATCTGGATATGTGCTACTACGACAGCGTGGGCACCGACGGCGAGTGGCACACCGCCATCTTCTACATGACGGGCGAGCCCGGCTGGAACGGCAATTACTTCATCCTCAATCTGTGCCTGGTTCCCTTCTACGGCGCCGAGGAATTCGCCCAGGAGACCTTTGACGTGGCCTGGATCAAGTTCTACCAGAACGATCCCACCGACCTCTACGAGGACGACTTCTTCGATCCCGATTCCGTAGTGGAGGATACCACCGCCGAGGAGACCGAGGCGCCCACCGAGGCACCTACCGACGCCCCCGTGGTGACCGAGGCCCCCACCGACGCCCCCGACGCGGGCACCGAGGCTCCCACCGACACCCCCGTGGAGAAGAAGGGCTGCGGCTCCGTGGTTGGCTTTGGCGTAACCGCTCTGCTGATGGCTATGTCCGCCGCTGTGGTGATGAAGAAGAAGGACGAGTGATCCGAAACCATACCGAAATCCCCCCGGATGTATGACACGATTCAGAGAAGAGGCTGCTTCATGGCATTAGCAAATTGTGAACGCTATGTGCGGCCATAACAAAAAGCCAAGGTCAAATCACTCGATTGATCTTGGCTTTTTGTTGCTCTCTGACAGACGGAACTCAGTCACTCACCACGGAAGGATGCAGCGTGAAGCCCGGCGTTTTTTTCGCGTGAGGGCTCCCCGTTTGCCGTTTGCTATCGGCTCCTCAAACGAAGGAGCTTTTTGAATTCTCTTTGCTTGACGGAATGATCGTGACGGCTTATTTCGTTGCGCGGTCCCTTATCCGACGGCTTTGCCGCTCCCCTAATCTCCGGCCCGCTCTCCTCACCCTTTCCATCATTCCCGATTTTTCAAATACCCCTTGCAAAGTAAGGGGAAATATGCTACAATATACACAGATCAATCCGATACCGAAAGGACACGCCTATGCCTACCATCACCGACTTCCTTCCCCTGACCCGCGCCGACATGGACGCCCGCGGGTGGGACCGACCCGATTTCGTCTACGTCACGGGTGACGCCTATGTGGATCACCCTTCCTTTGGCGTGTCCATCATCTCCCGTGTGCTGGAGGCTGAGGGCTTCCGGGTAGCCATCCTCTCCCAGCCCGACTACAAGTCCGCCGAGGCCTTCAAGGAGTTCGGCCGTCCCCGTCTGGGTTTTCTGGTGACGGCAGGCAACATCGACTCCATGGTGGCCCACTACACCGCCGCCAAGCGCAAGCGCACCTACGACTACTACTCGGCAGGCGGCAAGATGGGGAACCGCCCCGACCGCGCCACCATCGTCTACTCCAACCGCATCCGCGAGGCCTTTGGTGACGTGCCCATCATTCTGGGGGGGCTTGAGGCCTCCCTGCGGCGATTTGCCCACTACGATTACTGGGACGATAAGGTCCGCCGCTCGGTACTGGTGGACAGCCGCGCCGACATCCTGACCTACGGCATGGGGGAAAATATCCTCCGCCGTATCGCGAGGCTCCTGGACAAGGGCGTGCCCATCCGCAAGATCCGTGACGTGCGGGGCACCTGCTACCTCTGCAAGGCCGAGGAACAGGATCAGGTCCACTTCCCCGTGGCGGCCACCTTCAATTACGACGACCTCAAGATCGACAAGCGCAAGTACGCCGAGGCCTTCGGGGTGCAGTACAAGAATCAGGATGCCATAGGCGGTAAGGCTATCTGCGAGATCTACGACAACAAAATCCTCGTCCAGAATCCCCCCATGCCTCCCCTGGAGCGGGAGGAGCTGGACGCGGTCTACGCCCTGCCCTACACCCGCACCTACCATCCCTCCTACGAGAAGGACGGCGGTGTCCCCGGCATCGAGGAGGTGCGCTTCTCGGTGACCCACAACCGCGGCTGCTTCGGCGCCTGTAACTTCTGCGCCCTGGCCTTCCATCAAGGGCGCACCGTCCGCTCCCGCAGTATCGAGTCGGTGGTGGCCGAGGCCAGACAGATCACCGAGATGCCCGACTTCAAGGGCTACATCCACGACGTGGGCGGCCCCACCGCTAATTTCCGCTATCCCGCCTGCAAGAAGCAGTTAGAGCACGGTGTGTGCGCCAATCGCAAGTGCCTTGCCCCCAAGCCCTGCCCCAATCTGATCGCTGATCATAGCGAATACATCGAGCTTCTGAAGGCCATCGAGGCTCTTCCCAAGGTCAAAAAGGTCTTCATCCGCTCGGGCATCCGCTTCGACTACCTACTGGCCGACCCCGATGATGCTTTCTTCCGCAAGCTGGTGCGAGATCACGTATCGGGTCAGCTGAAGGTAGCCCCCGAGCATTGCGCTTCCCCCGTCCTGCGGTGCATGGGCAAGCCCGACTTCCACGTGTACGAGACCTTCCGCAAGAAATATTTCGAGCTGTCCGAGGAATGCGGCAAGGAGCAGTACCTGGTTCCCTACCTCATGTCCAGCCACCCCGGCTCTACCCTGAACGAAGCCATTGAGCTGGCTCTGTGTCTCAAGCGGGACCACTACGCCCCCGAGCAGGTCCAGGACTACTATCCCACCCCCGGCACCGCCTCCACCGTCATGTTCTACACGGGCATCAACCCCATGGACATGAAGCCCGTCCACGTGGTCACCGATTACCACGAAAAGCAGCTTCAGCGCGCCCTGCTCCAGTTCAACCGTCCCGAGAACGCCGATTTGGTCAGAGAAGCCCTCACCAAGGCGGGGAGGACCGACCTCATCGGCTTCGGCCCCGAGTGTCTGGTCAAGCCCGCAGGTGGGAGACCCGCACCTCACGGTGCCGCACCTCACGGTGCCGCATCTCACGGTGCCGCACCTCACGGTGCCACATCTCACGGTGCCACATCTCATGGCTCCGCGCCCCACGGCGGTAAGCCCGCGCCCAAGAAGGGCGAGGGGGAACGCAAGGGCGGCAAGACCGAGACAAAGGGTGGGTACGCACCCAAAAGCGGTAAAGCCACCGCCAAGGGGAATGGAAGACCCACCGCAAAGCCCGCTCCCAAGGGAGGAAACACGCCCCAAAAGGGTGGTAAGCCCGCCCCCAAAAGCAACAAAGGGAGGAGGTAAGCCATGGCCCTGACCATTCTCAAGGAAGCCGACTTCCGCAAGGCCCTCAAGACCGCCCCCACGGGAGGCTACCTCTTCTTCGGCGAGGAGGACTACATGAAGTCCGCCGCCATCCGCATGGCCCGCCAGTCGGTCACCGAGGCCGACCCTGCCATGGCCGCCTTCAACGACATCCGCCTGGACGGGCTGGACTTCACCCCCGCCGCTCTGATGGATGCTCTGACGGTTCCCCCTATGGGTGCCGAGCGCAAGATCGTCACAGTGACGGGCCTGAACCTGTCCGCCCTCCGTGCCGCCGAGACGGACAAGCTCTGCGAGGCCCTGTCCGAGATCCCCGATTACCCCTATAACCTGGTGATCATCTCCGCCGCCGCCGATACCTTCGACCCCGGAAACCTCCCGAAGAAGCCCTCGGAGGCTCTGATAGCCTTCGCCGAGTACCTGACCCCCGTGTGGTTCGAGCGCAACACCCCTGCAAAGCTCTCGGGTTGGGTGCAGAAGCACTACCTCCACGGCGGAGTCCGGGCTGATCCCGGGATCTGTCAGTTCACGGTGGAGTACTGCGGGCGGAATATGTTCACCCTGGCGGGGGAGATCGACAAGGTGGTATGCTACGTCCGCGCCCATGGTCGGGATACCGCCACCGAGGCCGATATCCGCACCGCCGCCATCCCCGCTATGGAATACGACGCCTTCGCCTTCACCAACGCCATCATGGAGCGCCGCCGCGCCGACGCCCTGGATATCCTGGCGGATCTGAAGCTCCGTCGGGTGGAGCCGCTCTTCATCCTGTCCGAGGTCTCCCGGGTGGTCTGTGATCTCCTGGCCATCCGCACCATGTCGGACAGCGGGCTGACCGCCGCCGAGATCTCCTCAGCGCTCAAGATCCATGAGTACCGCGTGGGGCTCTATCTCAAGCAGGCCCGCCGCATCGATCCTCCGCTCCTCCGCAACGCCGTCGCCACCTGCCAGTCCGCGGACCGCGCCCTGAAGCGCTCGGCCGGCGATGGATACGGCATCATCGAGCGCTTGATCTGCAGCATTTGAGCCGCGTTTTCTGTTGCGGCTCCCTCCTTTGAAGCAATTGCTCACTCCAAAAGAAAACGGCCCTGCGGCCGTTTTCTTTTTTGCCGGAGAAACCTTCCCCTTCGGGACGGTGTCCTTGTCGTCTGTCGGGCTTGTGGAAAACCCTCCCCGTTAGCATCGTTTGGTGGTTATCCACATACCGAAACTTCGTGCCAATTCGACAACAATTCCAAAAATCCCTTATTTTTCATGGGTTTTCCCCTTTTAAAGCCGAGATGTCCACAGAGTTTTCCACAGGTTGTGGATAAGTTTACCCCCGGGTTGTGGAAAACCGCGGGGGTATTTTCTGTGAAATTTGAAGCACCTTCAGCCTGCTCAAGCGCGGGACAAACGGTCGGCAAGGCCCGTATAGCGCATCGTCTGGCGGTCGTTGTCCACCATGACCCGGGCGATGTCCTCCCGCCCCACCAGGATCACCATACGCTGGGCGCGGGTGACCGCCGTATAGAACAGGTTACGGGTCAGAAGAAGTGGGGGCGCGCCGTACAGGGGCATGATGACGAAGGGATACTCCGAGCCCTGGCTCTTATGTACCGTCACGGCCCAGGCGTGCTCCAGCTCGTCCAGCATCTCCCCCGTGTAGGTGGCTTCCTTATCATCAAAGGATACCGTCATTTCGCCCTCGGCGGTGTCGATGAAGATCACGGTGCCAATATCGCCGTTGAAAACGCCGCTTCCCGCGGTTCGGTCGATACCGTTGCCGCTTTCCCACTCAATGTCGTAGTTGTTCTTGGTCTGCATGACCCGATCCCCTACGCGGAAGACGGTCTCGCGGTATTTCAGCTCCCGCTTGCCTTTGGCGGGGGGATTGAGAGCGGCCTGCAGAAGGCGGTTAAGATTCTCGGTGCCCGCTTCTCCCTTGCGGGAGGGGGTGATAATCTGGATGCCCCCTTCGGTGACCTTTCCGTAAGCGCGGGGAAGACGGGTGCGGCACAGCTCCACCACCGTATCCGCAATCTCTCGGTCGCTTCGGCGGGGGAGGAAGAAGAAATCGTTGTTCTTGACCCCCAGATCAGGGTAGCGGCCCTCGTTGATGGCGTGGGCGTTGGTAATGATGAGGGATTCCCTGGCCTGGCGGAAAATCTCGGTCAGGCGCACCGTGGCAAAGCGGGCGCTGTCGATGAGATCCCCCATGATCCGACCCGCCCCCACCGAGGGGAGCTGATCCGCGTCTCCGATAAGGATGAGCCGCGCCCCCGGCTTGACGGCCTTACAGAGGGAGCACATAAGGGCGGAATCCACCATGGAAGCCTCGTCCACAATGATCACCGATTCCTCCAGGAGATCCTGCTCGTTCCGACGGAAGTGACCGTGTCCGCTCCCCTCCTCAAATTCCATTTCCAGGAGGCGATGGATGGTTTTGGCCTCCATGGAGGTAGACTCGGACAACCGCTTGGCCGCCCGTCCCGTGGGGGCACAGAGGGCCACCGACATATCCATGGAGCGGAAGATGCGGAGGAGGGCATGGACCACCGTGGTCTTACCCGTACCCGGGCCACCCGTCAGGATCATGACACCGTGGGACAGCGCGTCCACAATGGCTTTCTTCTGTCCGGCGGCATATACCACGCCCTGTTCCTTCTCCTCGCGGCTGATGAAGATCCCCACATCCCCACCGTCCACGGCGGGGCAGAGCTTGTCCAGAAGCAGCAGCTTGTCGGCAATATACTTTTCCTGACGGTCGGTAGCGGAATCGTAGACGTAGTCCCGTCCCCCGAAGCGGCGCAGGACCAGGCCGCCCTGATCCAGCTGGGCGTTGATGGCGGCGGCCACCTTCTCCCCATCGGTGCGAAGCAGCTGAGCGGCGGCCTCGGTGAGCTTCTCACGAGGGAGGCAGACGTGACCGTTTCGGGCGGCGTTGGAGGTCAGGAGGTACTTGACCCCGCTCATGAGGCGTTCCTCACCCTGGGGATCCAGTCCCAGGGACATGGCCATCTGATCAGCCCGCTCAAAGCCGATACCCTCCACCTCGTCACAGAGACGATAGGGATTCTTTTTGGCCAGATCCACCGCGGCCGATCCGAACTGCTTGTAGATCCTGACCGTCATAGCCGCGCCGAAGTAGTCGCGGAAGAACATCATGGCAGAGCGGATGCCTGACTTGGCCTTGAAATCCTCGGCGATCTCACCGGCCTTTTTGCGGGAGATGCCCGGAACGTCAGCCAGCCACTCAGGGTGGTTCTCCATGACGTCCAGGGTCTCATCCCCGAAATGGGAAACGATGCGCTCAGCCAACTTGGGGCCCACACCCTTGACGGTGCGGGAGGAGAGGTAGCGGAGGATCGCCGCCGAATCGGCGGGCATATCACGCTCGTACTGCTCCACCTTGAACTGGCGGCCGTACTTGGGGTTATGGACCCAATTGCCCCACAGGATGAGGCTGTCTCCGTCACTGACGTAGGGCATAGTCCCACAGGCGGTGACGACGTCATCCTCCGTACCGAAGTCCAGAACGGTATAGCCGTTGTCCTCGTTGGCGTAGATGATATGCTCCACGCTGCCCTTGAGCTTGGTCAGGCCGTCCGTGGAAGGGGTCGCGTCGGGGAGATCCATGGTGAGGTTGGGGGTGTAGGGAGTATCGGACACGGCGGTGCCTCCTTTCTGTGAAATGGGGGATCGGGGGATCAAGGGGTGGGTGGTTGGTCGGACAAACAGACCGCCACGCCGTATTTCTCAATGACCTCGGCATACTCGTCGGAGTCCCTCATGCCCCCCTCCCACAGGGGACGGGGCACGGCCAGTACCACCCGCTTGCCCCGTCCCAGCAGGGCACGGCGGGCCTCGCAGAGGAGGATATCCAGCTCGGCGGGGGAGATGGGGTGGGTGAGGATGACGGCGGTGCCCAGCTCACGGGGGGTGAGGAGGCACTCGAAAAGGGCGTGGAGAATGCCGTAAAAGCCGATGACCGACAGGGCGGCCACGGTGACTTGGAGTAGGGTTTCTTTCGCGCTCATAGCTGACCTCCGAGGATGGTTTCGGTAATCAGTATATGAGGGGAATGGGGGCGGGGTGAGAGGGGTTCAAATTTGGGGTTATCGAACTGTTTGACGGATGGGAAATGCATTTTTGGGGTAACGGGCGACCACATAGGGTCGCCCCTACAAACCGCCTTATAATAATTTTAAACCCGAAAAGTTATTGTCAAACAAAGAAATACGCCTGTAGGGGCGGCCCTGCGTGGCCGCCCGCCAGCATAGCGGTTTCATTTTACTTATCGGATTTCAAACACACCGCTAAACGGCAATTTGCATCACCGCTAAAGAGCCACAGGGACGGCACCAACCCGGCACCGTCCCTTGATGATGAAATGATTACAGCAGCTCTGCCTTGAGGGTCTCGGCCAGGTCGGTCTTCTCCCAGGGGGCGTTCAGGTCCTCGCGGCCCATGTGGCCATAGGCGGCCAGGTCGCAGTAGATGGGACGGCGGAGGTCGAACTTCTGAATGATGGCGGCAGGACGGAGATCCACGTGCTTCAGAACGGCTTCCTGAATAGCGGCCTCGGAGACCTTGGCGGTGCCGAAGGTGTCCACCAGAACAGAAACAGGCTTGGCCACGCCGATGGCGTAGGCGACCTGGACCTCGCAGTGGTCGGCCAGGCCTGCGGCCACCACGTTCTTGGCGATGTAGCGGGCGGCGTAGGAGGCGGAGCGGTCCACCTTGGTGGGATCCTTACCCGAGAAGGCGCCGCCGCCGTGACGGGCGTAGCCGCCGTAGGTGTCCACGATGATCTTGCGGCCCGTCAGACCGGTATCCCCGGCAGGGCCGCCGATGACGAAGCGGCCGGTGGGGTTAACGAAGAACTTGGTGTTCTCATCCAGCAGAGCGGCGGGGACGATGGGACGGATGACGCGCTCGATCATGTCCTCGCGGATGGTCTCCAGAGAGACCTCGGCGGAGTGCTGGGTGGAGACCACCACGGTGTCCACGCGGGTGGGCTTGCCGTTCACGTACTCCACGGTGACCTGGGTCTTACCGTCGGGACGGAGATAGTCCAGCTCGCCGCTCTTGCGGACGGCGGTCAGGCGCTTGGCCAGCTCGTGGGACAGGGAGATGGGCAGGGGCATGAGCTCGGGGGTCTCGTTGCAGGCGTAGCCGAACATGAGGCCCTGGTCGCCCGCGCCGGTGTCCAGGCCATCAGACTCGCCGTTCTTAGCCTCCAGAGACTTGTCCACGCCCATGGCGATGTCGGGGGACTGCTCGTGGATGGAGGAGATGACGGCGCAGGAGTCGCAGTCAAAGCCGTACTTGGCGCGGGTGTAACCGATCTCACGGACGGTCTCGCGGACGATCTTCTGGAAGTCCACGGTGGCTTTGGTGGTGATCTCACCCATGATGGCCACGAGGCCTGTGGTGCAGAAGGTCTCGCAGGCTACGCGGGACATGGGGTCCTGGCGGAGCAGCTCGTCCAGGATGGCGTCGGAGATCTTGTCGGAGATCTTGTCGGGGTGACCCTCGGTCACGGATTCGCTGGTGAACAGCACTTTTCTGTTGTCGTTAATCATGTTTCTATGTCCTTTCGTTTGTTTCGGTATGGGTCTATCTTGTCGGGATGCTTCCCTCTTTGCTTTCAGAGTGATGGATGCTTGTGGTCCGTCTTTTCCGGAAAAAGCCCTCTGCCGAGTCAGACAGAGGGCTTTTCCGTGTTTGACTCTCATCAATCAGGTATTGGCACCTTACCGCCCTGCGGCAGGTTGTCGTGACTTCACAGGGCCTGTCCCTCCGTCACTCTTGATAAGTGGATCGCTGTATGAAGTAATTCGCTCAGGATTCCTCGTGCTTCTCGAAGGTCTTGATCATGCGGTTCAGCATGCTGGTGGCGGTTCTGCCGGCCGACTTCATCTTGGAGGAAATACTCTCCTGGCCGGCCTTCAGATTTTCCAGAACCACGTTGCTGATCTGGAAATCGGCGAAGTAAGCCAGATCGAAAATGCGGTTACGGACGATGTAGTCCACCATAGCAGAGGAATCGGGATCCTGGGCTGCCTGGAGCTTGGTAATGACCTGGAACAGCTTGGGGGTCACGCGGTCGTAGTTGCAGGTAGCCATCGCCTCGATGATGGTGCCCACGAACTCGGGGTCCTTCTCGGTCTTGGCGACCATGACCAGGGCAGTCGCGCCGTTGACAAAAGAGAGATACTCGGGCTGTGCCTCGTCGTACTTGGGCATGGGCAGGATGCCGTAGGGATCGGTCATCTCGGACAGGAAGGTGGAGATCTTGTTCAGAGACATATCGCAGAACATGGCGCGTCCGGCGGTAAAGACGTCGTAGGTAGTGGCGTAGACGTTGATATCGGTGACGAAGTAGGCGTTCTGCTCCACGATGATCTTATAGATCTTGTCGTAGATGGAGATAACCTTTTCGGTGTCGTAGGTCAGTTCGGGAACACCGTCCTCAATGGTAATGAAGTTCTCGTTGCAGGCGTAGTACATACTGAAGGGGACGTCCATCATCCAGGAGGAGAGGCAGTAGCGGTCGTCGGTGTAGGACAGATTACCGTCGCCGTTGAGGTCGAAGGTGACGTCCTTGCAGTACTCATACATGGCATCCATGGTCCAGCCGCCGTTGCGGGCCAGCTCGAAGAGGGCCGTATCGGATTTACCCAGCTCCTTCACCATCTTACGGTTGAAGGTCAAGCAGGAGGAGAACAGCATGGAGGAGGGGAAGATGTCGCCCGTCATGACGTAGGTACGGTCGTTTACGGTCATGTTCTTGTAGCAGGACTGATCCCACCAGGGCTGGGTCAGGTCGATCTCGGTGATCTCACCCAGATTGTAGCAGTAATTGTTCTGTGCGCAGGTTCCAAAGGAATACTTATGGCCGATGTAGAGATCGTAGTCGTCGCTGCCACTGGTGGCCTGGGTATTCAGGGTGGTGTTGACGTCGACGTAGCTCATATCGTAGTAGGAAAACTCAATGCCAAAGTCGGTGGTGATCAGCGTGTTTCTCTCATAGAGCATATCGTCCAGGAGATCGCCCGTCAGATCCTCGATCTCGAAGTCGCCCAGAATATCATCGCGGGACATAATGGCGAATTCACGGTCGTAGTTCTGCTTTGCGACGGTATCGTAAGCGCCGGTCTCGGGTTCGGTCTCGGCCAGAGTATCGGACACGGTCTCTTTAGGGGTCTCCTCGCCGGTACTGCAGGAAACGGCCAGGAAAAGGGTGCCCATAATCATGACCAGAGCCATCAGAAGAGACAGGCTTTTTTTCAGGGTATGGTGCTTCATTTAGTCCTCCTTCGGATTCATTCCTTCGCTTTGTTCGATAGGCGGGAGATACAGACATCTCCCGCTCTTATTATTATACAGAAAATGACGCGGGATGTCAAGGGGTATAGGAAAAGTCCCTTGTTGTTTCTGCGCTTTTTTTAGTCGAAGCGATCCATATTCTTGAGCAGAAGCTCCAGGCTCCGCTCAGCGGCCTTGCGGCCCGACTTCAGGCCCGAGGCGATCTCCTGGCGGCCTGCGATCAGGCTATCCCGGACCAGGTTACTGACACCCATATCGGCGAAGTAGCCCAGATCGAACACGCGGTTGCGGATGATGAGATCCACCATCTCGGCGGAGGCGGGATCCTGGGCGGCCTGGAGCTTGGTGACCACCTGGAACATATTGGGGGTGACATGGCTGTAGTTATAGGTGGCCATGGCCTCCATGACGGTACCCACGAACTCAGGATCCTCCTCGGTCTTGGCGACCATGACCAGGGAGGTGGAGCCGTTGACGAAGGAGAGGTACTCCTCTTGGTAGGTGTCATACTTAGGCTCGGGCAGGATACCGTAGCTGTCCTCCATCTCGGACAGGTACTGGGAGATGAGGCGGAGGGTCATGGTGGAAAACAGAGCGCGGCCCTCGGTAAAGACGTCGAACATGGTGTCGTACATAGCCTCGTTGGTCACGTGGTAGGCATTCTGCCCCACGATGACCTTGTGGAGCTTCTCGTAGATGCCCGTGACGGCCTCGTCGGTGTAGGACACGGTAGGAACGCCGTCCTCCGCAGAAACGAACATACCGCCCGCGCCGTAGAACATGGCGTAGGGCGCGGCCATCTTCCAGCCGGTGAGGCAGTAGCGGTCGTCCATGTAGTTCAGGGTACTGTCACCGTTGAGGTCCAGAGTGACGTCCTTGCAGTAGGTGTGGAGGACGTCCAGGGTAAAGCCGCCGTTCCGGGCGGTATCGTTCAGCTCATCCACCGATTTGGCCAGCTCCACCATGAGATCCTTGTTGAAGACCATACAGGAAGAGATGCGCATGGAGGAATCGGGGAGGATATCACCGGTCATGACGTAGGTATGGCCGCCGACGGTCAGATTGTCGTAGCAGCCCTGATCCCACCAGGCCCCCGACAGCTCCAGGGAGGTGATCTTATTCAGGTCGAACAGGTAGTTGTTCATGGCCAGATTGGTATAGGAGTACTTATGGCCGATGTACATATCGTAGTCGTCCAGACCGCCGTTGACCTGCTGCTGGAGCGCCTGGTTGACGGCGCTGTAGGAATAGCCCTGGTAGCTATGGACAAAGGTCACGCCGAAATCCTCAGCCACCACGGTGTTACGCTCGTAGAGGGAATCCCCCAGAACGTCTCCCTTCATACCCTCCACCACGAAATCGTCCACGCAGTCGTCGCGGATCAGAATGGAAAACTCGCGGTCGTAGGGCTCCTTGAACAGCTGATCGTAGGGAGCCTCAGTCTCGGTATCGCCCACGGTAGCGCCTTGAGTGGCGGCGTGGGTGTCCCCGGGCTCCTCGGTGGCGTCGCCGCAAGACACAGCGGTCAAAAGCAGGCTCATGCCCAGAAGCATGGCGAGGAGAAGGGAGACGATGCGCTTCGCATTTTTCATGGTAAACCTCATATTTACAAATTTTTCAGGTTGCGCAAAGGAACGGCTCAGAACAGGGCGCCCCAGGCGGCGACAACGCCGTAGGAGATGAGAGTCATGACCACACCGGCGATCATGACGCCGATGAGGGCGGATAGGAAGGATTTCCAGAACTTCATGTCAAAGAGAGCGGCTACCAGGGTTCCCGTCCAGGCTCCCGTGGCGGGCAGAGGGATGGCCACGAAGAGGGTGAGGCCCCAGAAGGCGTACTTCTCGATCTTGGCGCGGTTCTTCTCGGCCTTCTCGAACATCTTATTCGCGACCTTATTGAAGAACTTGACCTTGCACCCCGCCATCCAGGTCAGCACCGACTTGACGAAGAGGAGGATGATGGGCACGGGAAGCATATTGCCGATAACGGCGATAATATAGGTCTGCCACCAGGGAAGACCGAAGGCCGCGCCCATGGGGATGGCGCCGCGCAGCTCGATGATGGGGAGCATGGAGCAGAAGAAGACGCAGAGCTCCTCGCCCACCGTTTCCAGGAAGAAATTGGCGATGGCTTCTTTCATAGAAAAAACCTTTCTTTATTGAGAGGCACCGAACAGGTCGGTGAGATTTTCAAACCAAGTGAAGTCGCCCACCCAGGAAAAATTACCGTGGAGCAGGGTGACGAACAGGAAAATGACGATGGCCATAAAGACCAGACCGCCCAGGGTGATCCAGAGGCTTCTTCGCGCCTGCTTTTTCTTATCCGCGGGATCGGCAGAGTCACCCTCGCCCGAGACAGCTCTCGGCAGGAGATTGGCCGCCTGCATGGCGCGGCGGACGGGCTTGTAGAGGATCAGCACTAGAGAGGCGTTTACCAGGGCCTTGATGAGGTTGAAGGGCAGAAGCAGGGTGGGGATCATATCGATGACGGCGGAGCGGGGGGCACCCATGTAGAAGGGGGTCACCACCAGATTCAGGGTCAGCATGACAGCCACCAGGGCGACCACGCCCGAAGCCAGGGCCAGAATCGCTCCCGAGAGCTTCTTATTGCGGCGGTACACCACGGCGCACACCACCGAAAACGTCACGGAGGACGCCAGATTCATGAGAAAGCCGTACCATCCCGTGTCCCCGATGGTGATGAATTCCAGGGATGCCACCAAAAGCGAGACCACGGCGGCGGCCACGGGGCCCAGGAGCAGGCCCGAGATGGTGATGATGGAATCCTTCAGATCGAAGGTCAGGAAGGTAACATTGAAGCGGAAAACGAACATGGCGGCGTAGGCCAGCGCGGCAAAGACCGCCATCAGAACAAGGGCGCGCAAACGCACGCGGTTCTTTTTGGATACAGACATAAAAAAGCTATCCTTTCCCATCCGGACTGTAGCGCGTTCCCTTTCGCTGTTCATGAAAACAAGAATCAACGTTCAAACGGAACATGCGGAAGTTTGCAACGCAAACTTCCTGAACTCGGCTCCGCCGAGTTCGACCGTCGGCGCAGGAATTACACCTGCCAGGCACGCCTGCCAAGCGGGGCGGCGTGTTCGTGGGCTATGACCACCGGTATGGAATTTCACCAATTCTCAAAGATGTGTTGTGTAATGTAATAATAGAATATGAAAACCCCGCAGCAATGCGCGGGCAATGAGAGCATTGCTACGTTGCTGCGGGGCGAATTTTCCCTTGAGGGGTTAATTACTTGATGATCTCGGAAACGACGCCGGAACCGACGGTACGGCCACCCTCACGGATAGCGAAGCGGAGACCCTTCTCGCAAGCGATGGGGGCGATCAGCTCGACGGTCATCTCGACGTTATCGCCGGGGCGGCACATCTCGACGCCCTCAGGCAGCTCGATGACACCGGTCACGTCGGTAGTTCTGAAGTAGAACTGAGGACGGTAGCCAGCGAAGAAGGGCTTCTGACGACCACCCTCCTTCTCGGACAGAACGTACACGTTGCCCTTGAAGTTGGTGTGGGGGTTGACGGAGCCGGGCTTAGCCAGAACCTGACCGCGGCGGATGCCGTCCTTAGCGATACCACGGAGCAGAGCACCGATGTTGTCACCGGCCTCAGCCTGAGGCAGCAGCTTGTGGAACATCTCGACACCGGTAACGACGGTGGTCTCCTTCTCGTCAACCAGACCGACGATCTCGACGGTATCGTTGACCTTCAGGGTACCTCTCTCCACACGACCGGTAGCAACGGTACCACGGCCGGAGATGGAGAAGACGTCCTCGACGGGCATCAGGAAGGGCAGGTCAGCCTTACGCTCGGGGGTAGGAATGTAGGAGTCGACCTCAGCCATCAGCTCGAGAATGGGAGCGTACTCGGGAGAAGAGGGATCGTTGGACTCAGAGGTCAGAGCGTCACGGGCAGAGCCGCGGACGATCGGAATGTCGTCGCCGGGGAAATCGTACTCGGACAGCAGGTCACGGACCTCCATCTCGACGAGATCCAGCAGCTCCTCGTCGTCAACGAGGTCGGTCTTGTTCATGAAGACAACGATTGCGGGAACGCCAACCTGACGAGCCAGCAGAACGTGCTCACGGGTCTGGGCGAGAGGGCCATCGGTACCTGCAACGACCAGGATAGCGCCGTCCATCTGGGCAGCACCGGTGATCATGTTCTTAACGTAGTCGGCGTGGCCGGGGCAGTCGACGTGAGCGTAGTGACGGTTCTCGGTCTCGTACTCAACGTGACGGGTGTTGATCGTGATACCACGAGCCTTCTCCTCGGGAGCGTTGTCGATCTGGTCGTAAGCCATAGCCTCGACACCGGCGTTACCCAGAGACAGGGTCTTGGTGATAGCGGCGGTCAGAGTGGTCTTACCGTGGTCGACGTGACCGATGGTACCAATGTTAACGTGGGGCTTGGTGCGCTCGAATGTAGCCTTTGCCATTGTAAACTTCCTCCATAAAATAAATTTTTAAATAAGGTTTTAAGGGTGAATGATCGGTGCGCTCCCCCTTTTGGGGGAACGTCACCTGCCAAGCCGCAGCTTGGCGGTTATAAGGATGCGGATCAGTTGTTCTTACCGCGAGCCTTAACGATCTCCTCCTGGATGCTCTTGGGCACTTCTGCGAAGTGGCTGGGCTCCATGGAGTAGAGGCCGCGACCCTGGGTCTTGGAACGCAGGTCGGTCGCGTAGCCGAACATGCAGGAGAGGGGCACGAAGGCCGTGATCTCCTCGATACCGCCGTTACCGGCCTCCATGGACTGGATCTGGCCGCGGCGGGAGTTGAAGTCGCCGATGACGTCGCCCATGTACTCCTCAGGGACAATGGTAACGACCTTCATCATAGGCTCGGTGAGGACGGGATCGGCCTTTCTCATAGCCTCCTTGAAGGCCATGGAGCCGGCGATCTTGAACGCCATCTCGGACGAGTCGACTTCGTGGTAGGAACCGTCGTTCAGGGTGACCTTGACGTCAACGACGTTGTAGCCGGCCAGAACACCGGTCTGCATAGCGCCCTGGATACCGTTGTCAACAGCGGGGATGTACTCCTTGGGAATCGCACCGCCCACGACGGCGTTGACAAACTCGTAACCCTTACCGGGCTCGTTGGGCTCCAGAGTGATCTTGACGTGACCGTACTGACCGGAACCACCGGACTGACGCTTGTACTTGGTATCCTGATCGACTGCCTTGCGGATGGTCTCCTTGTAGGCAACCTGAGGCTTACCGATGTTGGCCTCCACCTTGAACTCGCGGAGCAGACGCTCGACGATGATGTCCAGGTGAAGCTCACCCATACCGGCGATGATGGTCTGACCGGTCTCCTCGTCGGTGTAGGCGCGGAAGGTAGGATCCTCCTCAGCCAGCTTGGCGAGGGCGATGCCCATCTTCTCCTGGCCGGCGCGGGTCTTGGGCTCGATCGCCACGCGGATAACGGGCTCGGGGAACTCCATAGACTCGAGGATGATGGGGTTCTTCTCGTCACAGAAGGTATCACCCGTGGTGGTGTTCTTGACACCGATGGCAGCGGCGATATCGCCGGTGTAGCAGGAATCGATATCGGAGCGGGAGTTGGCGTGCATCATCAGGATACGGCCCAGACGCTCGCGCTTACCGCGGGTGGAGTTATAGACGGTCTCGCCGGCGTTGATGGAACCGGAATACACTCTGAAGTAGCAGAGCTTACCCACGAAGGGATCGGTCATGATCTTGAACGCCAGAGCGGAGAAGGGAGCGTCGTCGGAAGCAGGGCGCTCGTCCTCGTCACCGGTATCGGGGTTCACACCCTTGATAGCGGGGATGTCCAGAGGAGAGGGCATATAGTCGACGACGGCGTCCAGCATCTTCTGCACGCCCTTGTTGCGGTAAGAGGAACCGCAAACGACGGGAACGATCTCGTTGTTGATGGTTGCGCGGCGGATAGCGCCCTTGAGCTCCTCGATGGTCAGCTCCTCGTCGCAGAGGTACTTCTCCATCAGCTCCTCGTCGGTAGAAGCGACAGCCTCCACCAGCTCGGCGCGGTACTGCTCAGCCAGCTCAACCATGTCCTCGGGGATAGGCTCAACGCGGACGTCCTTACCCAGCTCGTCGTAGTAGACGTCAGCCTCCATGTTCAGCAGGTCGATGATACCGCGGAAGGTCATCTCCTTACCGATGGGCAGCTGCAGGGGAACGGGATTTGCGTGGAGTCTGTCTCTCATCATGTCCAGAACATGATAGAAGTCGGCGCCCGTGATGTCCATCTTGTTGACGTACGCCATACGGGGCACGCGATACTTGTCAGCCTGACGCCAGACGGTCTCAGACTGGGGCTCAACACCGCCCTTGGCGCAGAAGACGGTCACGGAGCCGTCCAGGACGCGCAGGGAACGCTCCACCTCAACGGTGAAGTCCACGTGGCCGGGGGTGTCGATGATATTGATGCGGTTATCATTCCAGTAACAGGTGGTAGCCGCGGAGGTAATGGTGATACCTCTCTCCTGCTCCTGCTCCATCCAGTCCATGGTGGCGCCGCCCTCGTGGGTCTCGCCAAGCTTATGGGTCTTACCGGTGTAGAACAGGATACGCTCGGTCGTGGTAGTCTTACCGGCATCGATGTGAGCCATGATGCCGATATTCCGAGTATGCTCAAGCGAATACTCTCTTGCCATTGATTTTCTCCTTGCTTTTTGGCGCTAGACTTTCAAGCGATAGCCCGAAAATCAATAACGGTAATGGGCGAAAGCCTTGTTGGCCTCGGCCATACGGTGAGTCTCTTCCTTCTTCTTGAAGGCGCCGCCCAGGCTGTTCTTGGCGTCCATGATCTCGCCCGCCAGTCTCTCAGCCATGGTTCTCTCGGAACGGTTTCTGGAATAGTTGATCAGCCAACGGAGAGCCAGGGTCTGCTGGCGCTCAGGGCGGACCTCCATAGGCACCTGGTAGGTGGAACCACCCACGCGGCGAGCCTTAACCTCCAGCTCGGGCTTGATGTTGTCAAGCGCGGCCTGGAAAACTTCAAGGGCATTCTGACCCAGCTTCTCTTCGATCATCTTGAACGCATCGTACACGATGGTCTGAGCCACGCCCTTCTTGCCGTCGTACATAACGTTGTTCACAAGCTTGGTGACCAGCTTGGAATTGTACAAAGGATCCGGCAATACATCTCTCTTGGATATAGAACCTCTTCTCGGCACTGTAACTTCCCTCCTTCATTAGTATTACATGAAATCATAGGTACTCAAAAGCATTCTTCTCTTGTCCACGTACCGGGTGGGTTCTCGCAATCTTCCGTACACACACACAGAAATTCACGAGGAAACGCTCACACGGAGTGTGATTTGAATGAAACTGCTCTCTCGTCTCCCTCTGTCCTATTGCGGACACTCGCTTTTACGCCGCGAGCGGCGGCGGGTCTTTCCCCGCAAGTCCTGTCTGCTGATTACTTCTTAGCGGCCTTAGGACGCTTTGCGCCGTACTTGGAACGGCTCTGCAGGCGGTTTGCGACGCCCTGTGCATCCAGGGTACCGCGGACGATGTGGTAACGCACACCGGGGAGGTCACGTACACGGCCGCCACGGATCAGGACGACAGAGTGCTCCTGAAGGCTGTGGCCGATACCGGGGATGTAGGTGGTGACTTCCATGCCGTTGGTCAGACGAACTCTTGCGATCTTACGGAGCGCGGAGTTAGGCTTCTTGGGCGTGGTGGTGGAAACCTTGGTGCAGACACCTCTCTTCTGGGGAGAGGACTGGTCGGTGGTCTTACCTTCCAGGCTGTTGTAGCCCTTCTGGAGAACAGGCGACTTGGACTTGTAAACGCGGGCGTTGCGGCCCTGTCTCACAAGCTGGTTAAAGGTTGGCATGCTTCATTTCCTCCTTCTTCGTGAATTTTTGTGTGTATATACAGACGCGACATCCCTTTCGGGAGGGCGCGGGACTGCCTGAAATTCGCTTTGGGCACACTTCGGGTATACGCGCGAACAGATTTATTATATCATAAGGTTTTCCGTTTGTCAAGAAGACATTCGCAAGCCGAAAAATTTTTCCCTATTATACAATTTCCCCAATCGCGATGGGGGTTTTCCTGTTGAAATTCACACGAAAAGAGCCCTGAAAGCCTCAGAAAGCGAGGGTTTCAAGGGCAAACGACCCGCCCCTGCGGATCACAGGGGCGGGAAATTTTGTGAAAACTGCTCAATCCGAGGATGTGTTTTTCGTCACACCCGTGGATCAGGAAGCGGACTCGTCGGTATTCTCGGCGGCCTCCAGCTTGGCGGTCTCCTCGACGGTGATCTCCTTGTAGCAGGACATACCGGTACCGGCGGGAATGAGCTTACCGATGATGACGTTCTCCTTCAGGCCGCGGAGGTGGTCGACCTTACCGCGGATCGCGGCCTCGGCCAGCACCTTGGTGGTCTCCTGGAAGGAGGCGGCGGACATGAAGGACTCGGTGGCCAGGGATGCCTTGGTGATACCCAGGAGCACGGGCTCGCCCTCGGCGTACTTCAGACCCTCCTCGCCGGCGGCGATGCGGGCGTCGACGGCTGCGTTGGCCTCCTCGAGATCGGACATATCCACGGTGGAGCCGCCCAGGAGGGTGGTATCGCCGCTCTCGGTGACCCGGAGCTTACGGGTCATCTGACGTGCGATGATCTCGATATGCTTATCGTTGACGTTAACCGACTGAGAACGGTACACCTTCTGGATCTCCTTGATGATGTACTCGTACACAGCGTCCAGACCCTGGATGCGCATGATATCAGCAGGAGCCTTGGAGCCCTCGGTGAGGGACTGGCCGATCTCGACCTCCTGGCCATCGGTAATGGCGAGACGCATACCGTAGGGGATGGGGTACTTAGCCAGCTCAACGCCGTTCTCGTCGTGGACGGTAACGTCGTTCATGCCGGGCACGTCGGGGTTCGGCTGGATATAGGCAACGCCGTTCTGCTCAGCCATGATGGCGGCCTTCTTGGGAGCGCGGGCCTCAAAGAGCTCCTCGACTCGGGGAAGACCCTGGGTAATATCCGAGCCCGCCACACCACCGGAGTGGAAGGTTCTCATGGTCAGCTGGGTACCGGGCTCACCGATGGACTGGGCAGCGATGATACCCACGGCCTCACCGACCGAAACCAGCTTACCGGAGGCCAGGTCAGCGCCGTAGCAGTGGGCGCAGAGGCCATAGCGGGCGTGGCACTGGATGGCGGTACGGATGCAGACCGAGGTGATACCGGCCTTGACGATATCGGAAGCCATTTCCTCGGTGATCATGGTGTCGTCGGGGATCATGATCTCACCGGTGGCGGGGTTGACCACGTCGCCCATGGTGAAGCGGCCGATGATACGGTCGGACAGGGGCTCCAGGACGTTCTTATCCTTCTCGTCGATGACGTCGTTGACCCAGGCACCCTTCTGGGTGTTACACTTGATCTCACGGATGATGACCTCCTGAGAGACGTCCACGAGACGTCTGGTCAGGTAACCCGAGTCTGCGGTACGAAGTGCGGTATCCGACAGGGACTTACGGGAGGAACGGGCACCCATGAAGTACTCGGTGATGTTCAGACCCTCGCGGAAGTTGGACTTGATAGGAAGCTCCATGGTCTTACCGGTGGCGGAGAACATCAGACCGCGCATACCGGCCAGCTGTCTCATCTGGGTCATGGAACCACGGGCACCGGAGTCTGCCATGATCTTGATAGGATTGTAGGTGGAGAAGGAGTTGGTCAGAGCGCCGGTGACGTTATCGGTGGTCTGCTCCCAGATCTTGATAACGGCCTGGTATCTCTCCTCCTCGGACAGCTCACCGCGCATGAAGTGGCGGGTGATGATATCCACGCGCTTCTGCGCCTCGGCGAGGAAGTCCTTCTTCTCGGCGGGAATGGTCATATCGTAGACCGAGATGGAGAAGGACGCCTGGGTGGAATACTTGTAGCCCATGGCCTTGATCTTATCCAGCATCTCAGCGCACTCGGCGGTACCGCGGGCGCGGATGCAGCAGTCGATGATCTGACCCAGCTGCTTCTTCTTGACCACCTCGGAGACCTCGAGATCGAAGTCGTCGGTACGCTTCTTGTTGAAGCCGATGCCCTGAGGGATGGCCTCGTTGAAGATCAGTCGGCCCAGGGTGACGTTCTTGTCCACCAGCTTGGTGCGCTGAACGAGGGTGACGTTGCCCTCGGCGTCGGTCTCCTCGAACTCGCGGGTCATGCGCACCTTGATGGGGGCATGGAGACCCAGCTGATGGTTGGCGTAGGCCATCATGGCCTCGTCCACGTTGCGGAATACGCGGCCCTCACCGGGCTCACCGGGCTTATCCATGGTGAGGTAGTAGGAGCCGAGGATCATATCCTGGGTAGGCACGGTGACAGCCTTACCGTCCACAGGCTTCAGGAGGTTATTGGCGGAGAGCATGAGGAAGCGGGCCTCGGCCTGGGCCTCCACGGACAGGGGCACGTGTACGGGCATCTGGTCGCCGTCGAAGTCGGCGTTGAACGCGGTACACACCAGGGGGTGCAGCTTGATGGCACGGCCCTCAACCAGGACGGGCTCGAAGGCCTGGATGGACAGACGGTGCAGGGTAGGTGCGCGGTTCAGAAGCACGGGATGCTCCTTGATGACGTTCTCCAGGGCGTCGTAGACCTCAGGGAACACGCGCTCGATCTTCTTTTGGGCCTCCTTGACGTTGGTAGCCTTGCCCATCTCCACGAGGCGCTTGACCACGAAGGGCTTGAAGAGCTCCAGGGCCATCTCCTTAGGCAGGCCGCACTGGTAGATCTTCAGGGTAGGACCGACGACGATAACCGAACGGCCGGAGTAGTCCACGCGCTTACCCAGAAGGTTCTGACGGAAACGGCCCTGCTTACCGCGGAGCATTTCGGACAGAGACTTGAGGGGACGGTTGGAGGGACCGGTGACGGGCTTGCCGCGGCGGCCGTTGTCGACCAGAGCGTCGACAGCCTCCTGCAGCATTCTCTTCTCGTTGCGGATGACGATATCGGGGGTATGGATCTCAAGGAGCTTCTTGAGACGGTTGTTACGGGCGATGACGCGGCGGTACAGCTCGTTGAGGTCAGAGGAGGCGAAGCGGCCGCCGTCCAGTTGCACCATGGAACGGATATCGGGGGGGATGACGGGCAGGACGTCCAGCACCATCCACTCCAGCTTGTTGCCCGAGGTGCGGAAGGCCTCGATGACCTCCAGGCGCTTGATGATACGGGTCTTCTTCTGACCCGAGGCACGGCTGAGGTCGTCCTTCAGCTGCGCGGAGAGCTCGTTTACGTCGATACGGGCGAGCAGCTCCTTGATGGCCTCGGCGCCCATGCCCACGCGGAACTCGTTGCCATACATCTCGCGGTACTCCATGAGCTGCTTCTCGGACAGGACCGTACCGGCCATGAGAGGCGTAGCGCCGGGATCCAGCACCACGTTCTCAGCGAAGTACAGGACCTGCTCCAGCTGCTTGGGGGAGATGTCCAGCACCAGGGCCATACGGGAGGGAATGGCCTTGAAGTACCAGATATGGGACACGGGGGAAGCCAGCTCGATGTGACCCATGCGCTCGCGGCGGACCTTCTTGGTGGTCACGTCCACGCCGCACTTTTCACACTTGATGACCTCTTTACTGTGGGAATTCTTATACTTACCGCACATACAAGCGCCGTCCTTGGTGGGACCAAAGATCTTCTCGCAGAAGAGACCGCCGATCTCGGCCTTCAGGGTGCGGTAGTTGATGGTCTCGGGCTTCTGGACTTCACCGTAGGACCAGCCGCGGATCATGTCCGGAGACGCCAAACCAATTTTGATGGATGAAATTTCGTTACGCTCCACAGTTCTTCTCCATTCTATCTATATAGATTGTGGTTCTCTGTGCCGAGGGGAACGGAATGCCGTCCCCCCCGGCGCTCATGAAAAGCATCAATAATGAATCTTCAGGGGATCTTCCCGGGCAGGGATCACTCGTCGTAGCCCTCGTCCTCATAGGACTCGGCCTCAAACTCGATCTCCTCCTCGTAGAAGTCGTCCTCGCGGCCGCTCATCTCGTAGCCATCCAGCTCGCTCTTCTCCACGAGGTAGCCCTCGGAGAGCGCGTCGGTAGCCACGGTCTGACCCACGGCGGCGTCGGTATCGTCCTCATCCATGATGTGGCGATCCAAACGGGGGTTATGGCGGCGGTAGGTAGGACCGTCGTCATCAGCGCCCAGGGTAGCCAGGTCGATCTCCTCGCCCTTGCTGTTCAGGACGCGGATATCCAGAGCCAGAGCCTGCAGCTCCTTAACCAGCACCTTGAAGGACTCGGGCACACCGGGGGTAGGAATGTTCTGACCCTTGATGATGGCCTCGTAAGCCTTGCGGCGGCCGGTGATATCGTCGGACTTGACGGTGAGGATCTCCTGCAGGGTGTAGGCGGCGCCGTAGGCCTCCAGGGCCCAGACCTCCATCTCGCCGAATCTCTGTCCGCCGAACTGGGCCTTACCGCCCAGAGGCTGCTGGGTGACCAGCGAGTAGGGACCGTTGGAGCGGGCGTGGATCTTATCGTCAACCAGGTGGTGCAGCTTGAGGTAGTACATGACGCCCACGGTGACGGGGTTATCGAAGGGCTCACCGGTACGGCCGTCGTACAGCACGGTCTTACCGTCGAAGAGGCGCAGACCGTCGGAGACGCGGAGGGACTCCACGTAGGCGGTATTGCCCTTCTCGTCGGGAGTGAGCTTACGGTACTGCTTGTTCCCGTTCTCGTCGTAGGTCAGCTCGAAGAGGTCCTTACCCTCGGGGTTCTCGCCGGCGAACAGGGGACGGCTGTAGTCAGCCATCTGGAGGCACTCGGAGATGTCTCGCTCGTTGGCACCGTCGAACACGGGAGTCATGATCTTCCAGCCCAGCTTGCGGGAGGCGATACCCAGATGGACCTCCAGCACCTGACCGATGTTCATACGGGAAGGCACGCCCAGGGGGTTCAGGACGATATCCAGGGGAGTACCGTCGGGCAGGAAGGGCATATCCTCGGGAGGCAGAATGCGGGAAACGACACCCTTGTTACCGTGGCGGCCTGCCATCTTATCGCCCACAGAGATCTTTCTCTTCTGAGCGATGTAGACCTTGACCACACGGTTGACCGAGGCGGGCAGATCGTCGCCGGCCTCGCGGGAGAAGACGCGCACGTCCACCACCACGCCCGACTCACCGTGGGGCAGGCGGAGGGAGGTATCGCGGACCTCGCGGGCCTTTTCGCCGAAGATGGCGCGGAGCAGTCTCTCCTCGGCGGTCAGCTCGGTCTCACCCTTGGGGGTGATCTTACCCACCAGGATGTCACCGGCGCGGACCTCGGTACCCTTCTTGACGATACCCTCGGCGTTCAGGTCCTTCAGGACGTCCTCGCCGACGTTGGGGATCTCACGGGTGATCTCCTCCGGACCCAGCTTAGTGTCGCGGGCCTCGTGGGTGTACTCCTCGATATGGAGGGAGGTATAGACGTCGTCGCGGACCAGTCTCTCATTCAGAAGGACTGCGTCCTCGTAGTTGTAGCCTTCCCAGGTCATGAAGCCGATAAGGGCGTTCTTACCCAGGGCGACCTCACCGTTGGAGGTAGCAGGACCGTCGGCGATGACCTGGCCGGCCTTGACCAGCTGGCCGAAGCGGACCACGGGTCTCTGGTTGAAGCAGGTACCCTGGTTGGTTCTCTTGAACTTGCGGAGCTGGTAGGTGTCCTTGACGCCCTCGTCGGTGACGATGACGATCTTGTCGGCCTCCACGCGCTCCACGCGGCCCGCGTTGCGGGCGACGATGACCACGCCGGAATCCACGGCAGCCTTGTACTCCATACCGGTACCGACGATGGGAGAGTCGGTGACCATCAGAGGCACAGCCTGCTTCTGCATGTTCGCGCCCATCAGAGCACGGGAGTTATCGTCGTTCTCCAGGAAGGGGATCATAGCGGTTGCCACGGACACCACCATCTTAGGAGACACGTCCATGTAGTCGATGCGGGAAGCGTCGATGGAGGCGATCTCGGTGGTCTCGCGGGCGGTGACCTTGCTGTTGATGAAGCGGCCGTTCTCGTCCAGAGGCTCGTTTGCCTGGGCAACGATGAAGTTGTCCTCCATGTCAGCGGTCATATACACCACCTCGTCGGTGACGCGGTGGACGGGGTTGCCCTCTGCGTCGGTCTCATGGACGACCTTGCGGTAAGGTGCCTCGATGAAGCCGTAGTCGCTGATGCGGGCGTAGGTAGTCAGATAGGAGATCAGACCGATGTTAGGACCTTCGGGGGTCTCGATGGGGCACATACGGCCGTAGTGGGTGTAGTGCACGTCACGGACGTCGAAGGAGGCGCGGTCACGGGACAGACCGCCGGGACCCAGAGCGGACAGACGGCGGCGGTGGGTCAGCTCGGCCAGGGGGTTGTTCTGGTCGGCGAACTGGGACAGCTGAGAGGAGCCGAAGAACTCGCGGATGACGGTAGCCACGGGGCGGATGTTGATAAGGGCCTGGGGGGTCAGCTTATCGTTATCCTGGGTGGTCATACGCTCCTTGATGATCTTCTCCATACGGACGAAGCCGATACGGAGCTGGTTCTGGAGCTGCTCGCCCACGGAGCGGATACGGCGGTTGCCCAGATGGTCGATGTCGTCCACGCTGCCCACGTCGTGGGTGAGGTTGAGCATATAGTTAATGGAAGCGAAGATATCGTCCTTTGTAATGTGCTTGGGGCACAGCTCGGCCATGCGCTCCTTGACGAGGCTCTTCATCATGTCCAGGTCGCCCTCGGCGGCCTCCATGATCTCGCGGAGGATAGCGATGCGGACACGCTCCTTGATACCGCAGTCCTGCAGATCCATACCGATGATGTACTCAGGCTCCAGGGTATTGTTGGACAGAACCTTGACCACGTCGCCGTTGTCCAGCTCCACGCGGATCTCGTTGACGCCCGCGCGCTCCACCTGCAGAGCCATGTCGAGGGTCAGGACGGTGCCCGCCTCAAAGACCACCTCACCGGTGAAGGGGGAGACGGCATCCTCGGCCAGCTTGCGGCCGACGATACGGGAGGAAATGGCCACCTTCTTGTCGAACTTGTAGCGGCCGACAGGGGCGATGTCGTATCTCTTGGGGTCGAAGAAGTAGTTATTGATGAGGGTCTCGGCGGACTCCACCAGAGCGGGCTCGCCGGGACGGAGCTTCTTGTAGATCTCCTTCAGGGCCTCCACGTGAGCGGTGGTACGGTTGGTGGCGGCCAGGTTCTCGGTCTCGTCCTTGTCAAAGGTGACCTTCAGGCGCTCGTCCTCGCCCAGAAGGGCGTAGATCTCGTCCCGGGACTCCAGACCCAGGGCGCGGATGAACATGGTCATGGGAACCTTACGGGTCTTATCGATACGGACGTAGATAACGCCGTTGATATCGGTCTCGTACTCCAGCCATGCGCCGCGGTAGGGGATGATCTGGGCAGAGTAGGTACGCTTACCGGTCTTGTCGATCTCGGAGGCGTAGTACATACCGGGAGAGCGGATGATCTGGGAAACGATGACGCGCTCGGCACCGTTGATGACGAAGGTGCCGTTCTCGGTCATGAGGGGGAACTCGCCCATGAAGATATCGGTCTGCTTGACCTCACCCGTCTGCTTGTTGGTGAGACGGACGTTGACCTTCAGGGGGGCGGCGTAGTTGACGTCACGCTCCTTGCACTCCTCCACGGGATAGTTGGGCTTCTCGGTGTCGAGGGTGTAGGACATGAACTCGATGAGGAGGTTACCCGAGAAATCGGTGATGGGAGAGACCTCGTGCAGAACCTCGGTCAGTCCCTCCTCGAGGAACCACTTATAGGACTTGGTCTGGATCTCTACCAGGTCGGGCAGCTCCAGGTTGAAACGGGTGCGGGAGAAGGACTTACGTACGTTCTCGCCGAGTCTCTGATCTTTCAGATTGACCATGAATTAATCACTCCATTCAAAATCGTTGGTGGACAGCGGCACCGTCGGGCTCATTCCCGAGCGGCGGCGGGGATAGGGAGACGGCCTTTACAGCGTCAGAGGATGCGGGACGCGCACGTCAGGGGCCTCATGGGTCAAACGCACAACCCAAGGACACGGCAAATGTCTCGGCCGAAGTCGTATGGAACGCCCGTTCCGCGTCTTCGTCAGAATGCACAAGGAACGCCTCGAAAAATCGCGATTCTTTGACCGGGCACCCCTTCGGAAGGCAGAGATACCCATAGTGAAAGCGATTATAATGCAGTTTACTATTTTATCACATAAATCAAGCGATGTCAAGGGGTTTTTTCAAAATAATTCGGATATTTTTTGAAACTGATAAAAATAGACAAAAACCGCGTCCTCCTCTCCCCTCCGCGCCACTCGTTTTTTTCGCCCTTCCCGCGCCTTCGAGGAAAGCTTTTCTCCTTGGAAATCAGCTATTCACACACTATTTCCAAATTTTCCATCAAGAATATGTTTACAAAATCGAAATTATATGGTATACTATTATAATCTATAACTATGCGCTCACCGCACGGAAAGGAGCTTTTCTTGAATTCCTCCGCTTCTCCCGGCACCGCGCCCCTCTGTCCCATTCCCCGAAAGGGGATCGACGGCTCCGCGGGTGTCATTCTCCATATATGCCTTCTGGTCGCCGCCCTTCTGGTGGGTGTGAGCGTCATCGCCTCCTCCCCGTATCCCGCCGTGGCGAGCTTCGCCGAGATCTTTTCGGCGGCGGGGATCCTGCTGTTGGCCTTTCACCTCTGGCGGATCACCCGCACCGCCCGTGCCATGCTTCCCCTCTTCGTGGTGGCCGGCGTGTTCCTTACCTACCTGTCGGGCTCCATCCTCCCCGCCGGCGCCTTCTGCGGTCTGATCTTCATCCTCAGCGAGGGCTCCCTGCTGATCGCCGTTCAGCCCAAGAGCCGCCTGCTTTGGCTGCCCCTCATCCCCATCGCCGCCTTCGCGGTGACGGCGCTCCTGTCCCGTGACCTCCTGTCCGCCGCCTCGGTGCTGCTTCCTTGGCCCGCCGCTATTGTCCTGGCACAGGGCACCCGCTCCTCCGCCGGAAAGGAAGACGGTCCCACTCGCGTGGGGGTCATCTGCGCCGCTTCTCTGGCTTTCGGATTGACTTCCGCCACCCTGGTGGCGTTCACTCTCCTTCGCGCGCTGGGTTCCCTCTCCCCCGAGGTCCTCGTGGCATCTCTGGAGGAGTTCCGCGAGGCGCTGACCCTGGAGATCGTCTCCCAGGAGCTTCCCGCCGGACTGCATCCCGAGACAGTCACGCTCATGAAGGAGATGCTGACCTACGATAACGTCCGTAACCTCATCGACAGCGCCATCAACCTCACCCCCGGTATTCTGACGGCCGTCACCCTCATCCTGATCGCCGCTTGCCAGACCGTTCTGCACGCCGCCCTCCGCACCTTCGGTATGGAGCGCTCGATCACCGACCGGGTCAAGGCCTTCCGCATGAGTCTGCTCTCCTGCCTGGTCTTCACCGCCGCCGGGATCCTCATGTTCCTGGATCGGGGCGCCTATTCCACCTTCTCCGGCACCGTGGCCCAGAACGTTTTCATCATCCTGCTCCCCGGCCTCGCCCTGGCCGGTCTGCTCCGCCTTGTGCGGGGTCTGACCGCCAACGGCACCCGCAACGTGGGCTGCCTGTTCTACCTGGTCCTGCTGTTCTTCGGCTTCCTGGTCTTCGCGCCCTATCTCCTCGCCGCCGTGGAGGTTATCGGTCACGTCTTCTCCGCCGCCGCCGAGAAGCTCAAGCCCGACGAGGACGATGACGGCTCTCCCTTCTGACCCCCGTCCTCATGATTTCATCCGAAAGGAGCTGATCCCATGTCAAACAAGACCCGTTCCCCAAGCAAGCAAGGCGTCTCCCGCAAAGCTACGTGGGTCGACCTTCGCCTGCCTCTGATCCTGTGCGCCGTCGAAGGGCTTCTGCTCTTGATCCTTTTGACCCTGCTTGCCTTTTTCCGCATCTCTCATCTGGGTGCCGTCAGCCTGGGAGCCCTGATCTTCTACGCCGTGACCGCGGGCACCGTCCTTGTAGCCTACGTCATCCACTTCGCCCGCATCAAGCGAGCTCAGGAGACCGCCGAGCAGCTGGGCAACGACATCTACCGGATGATGCGCACCGCCGTGGATATCCCCTACGCCGTGGTCAACGGCGACGGCATGATCCGCGTCATCAACTCAGCCATGCAGGATATTTTGGGCTACCGCTCTCCCATCTGCAACGTCGCTCTGCGGGAGGTCTGCCCCGGGATCGTCATGGAGCAGATCGCTACCTCCGCCCGCAATTCCGACCGCATGACGGTCCAGGCTACTCCCTCCGTCCCCTCCCCCGAGCGTCAGGCCGCCGACAACGACCCCCGCTCCATGGTGGTGCGCCTGGGTGACGGCCGCCGCTACCGCATCGAAAGCTACCTGCTCAGCCGCGAGCGGGATCACTACTACTTCCTCATATTCCGTGACGTCAACGATTACCTGGAGCTGGCCGAGGAGACCGACCGCGCCCACGTGGTTCTGGCCTACATCATGCTGGATAACCTCCAGGAGCTGACCCAGTTCGTCCGCGCCAATTACCGCGCCACCGCCAACCTCATCGAGGAGACTCTGGCGAAATGGGTCAGCGGCATGAACGGTATGCTGCGGGAGTACGACCGCGACAAGTACCTGGCCATTTTTTCCTCCGAAATGCTGGAGAGCTGTATCCGGGATGATTTCTCCATTCTGGATCAGATCATGAATATCCGCGTGGGTGATAACAGCTTCCCCGTGTCGGTGTCCATGGGTATCGCCGATATCGACGGCACCATGCAGGATCGGGAAAAGGCCGCCAACGCCGCCCTGGAGCTGGCGCTCCAGCGAGGCGGTAACCAGGTGGTGGTCCAGCGCCGCGGGGTCAGCGGTATGACCTACTTCGGCGGTGCCCACAAGACCCTGGAGTCCAATACCTCCATCTCCTCCCGCGTCAGCGCCCATCTGCTGGAAAAGCGGCTGGCCGCCTGCGACAACGTCCTCATCATGGGACACGCCAATCCCGACTTCGACGCCATCGGCTCCACCGTGGGTGCCTACCGCCTCTGCCGCAGTATTCTGGAAAAGCAGGGACGGGGGCGGGTACCTGTGCGGATCGTCACCCATAAGACCTGCGACACCTTCCTCATCTGCCGGGAATCCCTGAAGCCGCTGGCGGAGTACGACCACGTCTTCATCGATAAAGCCGCGGCTCAGCAGGCCGTCACCACCCGTACCGTCCTCATCATCACCGACGTCAACAACCCCTATATCTTCGAGGCTCCTCAGCTGGTGGGCAGTATCTCCACCGAGGACGGCGTTTCCAACATCGCCGTCATCGACCACCACCGTCTGGTCAACGAGCTTCCCTTCACCCCCTTCCTTCACTACATTGAGGCCACCAAGTCCTCTGCCAGCGAGATCATCGCCGAGATCCTGCAGCAGAGCGACTACGCCGAGACCCTCTACAAGGAAGAAGCCAACCTGCTTCTGGCGGGCATCATGCTGGACACCCACAACTTCACCCGCGCCGCGGGCGCCCAGACCTTCGAGATCACTTACTACCTCTACAGCCGCAACGCCCACACGGGTGTGGCGCGGGAGTTCTTCAACGAGAAGATCGAGGAGCTGCTGGTCGCCAGTGATTTCGACGCCCATACCCACATTTACAAGGACGTCTTCGCCATCACCTGGCTGAGCGACGACCATACTCCCTCCCAGGATGACCGCATCGCCGCCTCCAAGGCCGCCGACAAGCTCCTCGGCATACGGGGCGTGGAGGCTTCCTTCGCCTTCGCTGTCATCGGCAGCTCGGTGGCTGTCTCGGCCCGCTCCAAGGGACGGGTCAACGTCCAGCTCATCATGGAAAAGCTGGAGGGCGGCGGCCACTTCGACATGGCGGGCGCCCAGGTAGCCGGCGGCGTCAGCGAGGCCTACGACCTGCTGACCGCGGCCATCGACGAATACAAGATGCAGTTCCCCGAGCAGTTCCGGGAGAACGAATAAGTAACCATCCCCGCGGAGCCACGATGCGCCGCGATGCCATAACCCCATTACAGAAAGGAAATCAAGCACCATGAAAGTAGTACTCCTCGCCGACGTGAAAGGTCAAGGCAAGAAAAATGACGTCATTACCGTATCCGACGGATACGCGAGAAACTTCCTCCTCCCTCGCAAGCTGGCCATCGAGGCGGATGCCAAGGTCATGAACGAGATCAAGGGACGGGAGGCCTCCATCAAGCATAAGATCGAGGTAGAGACCGCCGAGGCCAAGGCCCTGGCCGCCAAGCTGGACACCCTGCTGGTCAAGATCCCCGCCTCCTCGGGAGCCGACGGCCGTCTCTATGGCTCCATCACCTCCAAGGACATTGCCGAGAAGCTGGAAAAGGATTACGGCATCACCGTCGACAAGCGCAAGATCCAGCTGTCGGATCCCATCCGCGCCTATGGCAAGTACGATCTGGACGTCAAGCTCTACACCGACATCGTGGGCAAGGTCCACGTGCTGGTCTGCAACTGAATCCCCGCGCAAAAGGGCGCACCGATCCCATTACAGTAAAAGGATACGGAAATCATGAACGATAATGTCAACGCGTCCGATTCTCTGGTACGCAAGCTCCCCTTTTCTCTCATAGCCGAGCAGTCCCTGCTGGGCGCGGTGCTGGTGGATCCCGAATCCTTCAACGAGATCGCGGATCTGGTGGCGGTGTCTGACTTCTATCTGGAGGAGCATCAGCAGATCTTCGCCGCCATGCATGAGCTCTTCCTCACCAGCCGGGATATCGACGTGGTCACCCTCATTGATATGCTGGTCCAGAAGGGTATCTATACCAAATCCGGCGGCGAGCAGTACATCCGCACCGTAGCCGAGGTGGTACCCAACGCCCTCAACGTCAAGGACTACGCCCGCATCGTCAAGGACAAGAGCGTCCTCCGCCAGCTCATCGGGGCCTGCGAGGAGGTCACCGACGTGGCCTACTCCGAGCAGGACGACGTCTCCCACATCCTGGACGCCGCCGAGAACAAGATCTACGCCATCGCCCAGGGCAAGGACACCAAGAACTTCCGCCATATCCGGGAGGTCATCGGAGACGTCTACGCCCATCTCCACGAGCTGAACACCGCCAAGGATGCCTCCCAGGGTACCTCCACCGGCTTTTCAGGGCTGGATCGGGTGTTGGCCGGCATGGGGAAGTCCGACCTCATTCTGGTGGGCGCCCGCCCCGGTATGGGTAAGACCTCCTTCTGTCTCAACATCGGTACCAACGTGGCCGCCCAAACCGGCAAGACGGTCTGCATCTTCTCCTTGGAGATGTCCGCCGAGCAGCTGGTCAACCGCATCATATCCTCCGAGGCTATGGTGGACAGCTACGCCATGCGTACGGGCGAGCTCAAGGACGAGGACTGGGAGAACATCGCCATTGCCACCTCCAAGCTGGCCAAGTGCGACATTCTCATCGACGATACGGCGGGCATCACCGCCACGGGCATGAAGGCCAAGCTCCGCCGCGTCAAGAACCTGGGCCTGGTGGTCATCGACTACCTCCAGCTGATGCAGGGCGACAGCCGCAACGACAACCGCGTCCAGGAGGTCGCCGAGATCTCCCGCGCCATGAAGCTCATGGCCAAGGAGCTGATGGTCCCCGTGGTCTGCTGCTCCCAGCTCTCCCGCGGTCCCGAGTCCCGTACCGATAAGCGCCCCATGATGTCCGACCTCCGTGAGTCGGGATCCATCGAGCAGGATGCCGACGTGGTGCTGTTCCTCTACCGCGACGAGTACTACAAGACCAACGAGTCCTCGGATCCCAACTCCGACGCCGCGGCCTCCATCGCCGAGGTCATCATCGCCAAGAACCGCCACGGCTCTACCGGTACCGTCAAGATGGGCTGGGTGGGCCGTTACACCAAGTTCCGCACCCTGGCGGACGAGAGTCAGCTGCCCTCCTGAACCCGTCCGCGGACAGAAATAAGGATACGATTATGCTTCCCTTCACCCTCCCCGATTTCCCCTCCTATGCCGTCGCCTTCTCGGGCGGCGCGGATTCCAGGCTTCTTCTGGAGCTGACCGTCCGCGCCCTTTTGGAGCGGGACGGCGAGAAAGGGCGGCGTCGGGTCACAGCCCTCCACCTCCATCACGGTATCCGCGGGGAGGAAGCGGATCGGGATCTGGCCTTCTGCGAAAAGGTCTGCGAGGGCCTGGGGATCGAGCTGGTCTGTGAGCGGGTGAGTATCCCCGCCATGGCCGAGGATATGGGCGAGAGCATCGAGACCGTCGCCCGCAAGGCACGGTACGATTTCTTCGGCAGAGTCATGGATCAGCGAAAGATCGGGATCCTGCTCACCGCCCACCACGCTGACGACAACCTGGAGACCATTCTGGCTCAGCTCATCCGCGGCAGCGGCACGAGAGGCATGAGGGGCATCCCCGCCACCCGTATGCTGGGGTACCGGACCGACAAGCAGATCAAGCTGGTCCACCGCCCCCTTTTGGACTTCACCAAGCGGGATATCCTCGCCGCCTGCGAGGAGCTGGGGCTGGACTTCGTCATCGACTCCACCAATCTGGAGACCGACTGCACCCGCAACCGCATCCGCCACGCCGTCATCCCCGAGCTGGAGGCCATCGCGGGCAGAGACGTCCCCCAGCGGGCCGCCGCCCGTATGGCTCACGCCGCCGAGGAGGACGAGGACTGCCTGTGGTATCAAGCCGAGCAGAGCGTGGGGCGCACCGTAGCCCCGGGAGGTGACGCGGTGGCCCTGTCGGACCTGGAGCATTTCAGTTCTTCCCTCTCCAAACGGATGCTCATGGTGCTCTACCGCGATACCCTGCGCCTCCATGATCGGGGCGCCGAGACCGAGCTGTTTCTGTCCTCCGCCCACCTGCACGCCCTATTGGAATTGGGCCGCAAGGCCGTCCCCGAGTCCGGGCTGGATCTGCCCGGCGGCATCCGCGCGGTGGTGCGAGGTGAGTTCCTGTATATGCTCCCCGCCGACGGGGTCAATCTCCCCGCTCTTTCCGACGAGCCCGTGCTCCTGACCGAGGGCACCACCCTCCTGGCCTCGGGCATCTCGGTCACGCTGGAGTATGCCGACGCCCCCCTGCCCCCCGATCGAGGGGACGGTGTCTACGCCTCCGCCGTGTTTCCCGCGCATCTTCCCCTGCCCCTGTCCGCCAGGAGACGGCGGGAGGGAGATACCATCCTCTCCCACGGGATGCACAAGAAGCTGAAAAAGCTCTTGATCGACAAGCACATCCCCATTCATCTGCGCGACCGTATTCCCCTCATCTGTCTTTCGGACGGATCCCCCCTATGGTACCCCAACGCCGCCTTTCGAGACGGATATCCCGCCCCCGAGACCGGCCCCTGTCTGCGGATCACAGTAGGATTTCCCCGGACACGTCTTCCCATGTAATTTTAATTCCGTGAAAGGACATACTACATACCATGGAAAACAACAATCCCGCCCTCTACAACGACTGCTCCAGGATTCTGGTCTCCCGGGAGGAGATCGCCGCCATCTGCGACCGTCTGGCCGCCGAGATCCAGGACACCTATAAGGACAGCGACCGCCGTCTGGTCATGGTAGTCATCCTCAAGGGCTCCATGCCCTTCGCCGCCGAGCTCATGAAGCGGCTGACCCTGCCCCTGGAGCTGGAATTCATGAAGGTATCCTCCTACGGCGCCGGCACCAAGACCTCGGGTGAGATCAAGATCTCCTTGGATCTCAAGCGGGACGACCTGCAGGACATCGACCTTCTGGTGGTGGAGGACATCGTGGACTCGGGACGCACCCTGTACCGCCTGACCCAGCTGCTGAAGAACCGCAACGCCCACAGCGTCCGCACCTGCACCCTGTTGGATAAGCCCTCCCGCCGCGAGGTGGAGTTCGTGGCCGATTTCTGCGGAGCCACCATCCCCGACGAGTTCGTCATCGGCTTTGGCCTGGACTACGACGAGAAGTACCGCAATTTGCCCTTCGTCGGCGTTCTCAAGCGAGAGGTCTACGAGAAGTAAGAACCGAAAATTTTTCACGCGAAATTGTTGGGTTTTTCATAGAAAATTCATAGTCGTGTGTTATACTTATCCATACTGCTGTTTTTTCACCCTCGGCGGGTTGCCCCAAGGCTCCGCACGGCGGGGAGCAGACCGATTCTGCCCGTTTCGCGGGCCGGATCCGGAAAAAATGGAGATCACGCCGAGCCGCGACGGCAAGACCTGCCGCCGTCAGGGGTCGCGTCGGATTTCTCCGAAAAGAGGCAACTCCTTCGGAGAAAAATACTAACCCTACAGTGCCGCCGCCGCGCGGCGGAATGGAGAATCATTCATGAAGAATTTCAAGCTCATTCTCAGCTACCTGCTGGCTGCCGTCCTGCTGATCGGCGTATTCGCGCTGGTCTATCGCGGCACCGCCAACGGGCAGGAGAAGACCACCGAGGCGGACTTCATCGCCGCTCTGGTGGACGGTGAGGTTGCTACCTACACCATTGATTACAGCAAGGGAGTCCTGGTCTTCCGCCTATTCGAAAAGGACGGGAACGGGAACTTCCTGGATACCAAGGGCGGAACTGTCTCCTTCCCCACCGACGAGGAGGGGAACGTGGATTACACCGTCCCCGAGGGCGTGGAGCTGAAGCTGAGCGAACCTCTGCAGATCAAGCTGGCGGACATCTCCGCCTCCCGACTCACCTACATTGACAAGCTGTCGGTGGAGCAGGCCGAGGCCGGCATGGGTGTCGGCATTCTGGACAGCTACGACATCCGCCCCGCCAACGCCTTCCCCTGGTGGGTGTCCTTCCTCCCCGCCATTCTCATCGCGGTGGCTCTGGTAGCCCTGTACTACTTCGCCATGAAGAAGATGATGAACAGCGGCGGCCCCGGCGGCACCAAGATGTCGGGCTTCGGTAAGGCTCACGTCAAGATGCCTACCGACGATAAGAATAAGATCACCTTCCGCGACGTAGCCGGCGCTGACGAGGAAAAGGAAGAGCTGGTGGAAATTGTGGATTACCTCAAGGCTCCCACTAAGTTCGCCCGTCTGGGCGCCCGCATCCCCCATGGCGTTCTGCTCATGGGCCCTCCCGGTACGGGTAAGACCCTCTTGGCCAAGGCCGTGGCCGGCGAGGCGGGAGTTCCCTTCTTCTCCATCTCGGGCTCCGACTTTGTGGAAATGTACGTGGGCGTGGGCGCTTCCCGTGTCCGCGACCTGTTTGATACGGCTCGTAAAGCCGGTTCGGCCATCATTTTCATCGACGAGATCGACGCCGTGGGCCGCCAGAGAGGCACGGGCCTGGGCGGCGGTCACGACGAGCGCGAGCAGACCCTGAACCAGCTGCTGGTGGAGATGGACGGCTTCGGCTCCCACGAGGGTATCGTGGTCATTGCCGCCACCAACCGCGCCGACGTCCTGGATCCCGCCCTTCTGCGTCCCGGCCGCTTCGACCGTCAGATCCAGGTCAACCGCCCCAACCTCAAGGGCCGCGAGGACATTCTGAAGGTCCACGCCCGCAACAAGCCCCTGGAGCCCGGTGTGGATCTCTCCAAGGTGGCCAAGATCACCGTGGGCTTCACGGGTGCCGATCTGGCCAACCTCTTAAACGAGGCCGCTCTCTTGTCCGCGAGACACAACAAGAGCCTCATCGGTATGGACGAGATCGAGGCCGCCCTCAACAAGATCATCATGGGTCCCAAGAAGAAGACCAACGTCATGAGCGACGCCGAGAAGAAGAACACCGCCTACCACGAGGCAGGCCACGCCGTTGTGGGCTACCTGGTGGGCTGCGATCCCGTCCACATGATCACCATCGTCCCCACGGGCAGAGGCGCTTTGGGCTACACCAGCTTCCGTCCCGAGGCGGACCGCTACCAGATGTACAAGCAGGACTACAAGAACGAGATCGCCATGGGTCTGGGCGGACGCGCCGCCGAGGAGATCATCTTCGGGGACGTCACCAGCGGCGCCTACTCGGATATCCAGTCTGCCACCCAGACCGCCAAGCGCATGGTCACCCTCTTCGGTATGTCCGAGAAGCTGGGCCCCCGCCGCTTCGGCACCGACCAGAACGAGGTCTTCCTGGGCCGTGACTTCTCCTCCAACGCCGACTACTCCGAGGCCGTGGCCGCCGTCATTGACGACGAGATCCACGCCATCATCTCCGAGGCATACGACCGCGCCAAGTCCCTCCTGGCTACCAACATCGGTAAGCTCCACTTCATCGCCGAGTACCTGCTGGGTCACGAGGACATGGACGGCGACCAGTTCAAGGCCGTTATGGAGAACGAATACGTCACCGTGGAGATGATCGAGGCCATCGCCGCCGAGAAGGAGAAGGCCTCCCGTGAGGCCAACGAGAAGAAGAAGGCCGCCGAGAAGACCCGCAAGGAGCAGGAGGCCGCCCCCGCAGAGGAGACCCACGAGGACCGTGAGGGAACCGACCAAAACGGTGATTCCGACGCCAAAAAGAATCCCTTCGACTATAGCCCCGAGAACAACGACGGAGAGAATCCCTTTGATTACAACCGTCCGAGCGACGACAAGAAGGACTGATTCCCCTCCCAAGCCCGACGGCCGCGCCGTCGGGCTTGTTTTCTTCCCCCTCTCCCCCTTGACAAACAGTCCTCCTTCCTGTATAATTAAGGATAGAAAAGCTCCGGGGCCGCCGCGGCGACCCATTACCCCCTATGGAAAGGAACCGTCATGATACACAACGCTCCCTTAGCTGACGCGCTTCGGCCCAGAACCATGGACGAGATCGTGGGGCAGGCTCACCTGTTCGGCAAAAACGGCGTGCTTCGCCGCATGGTGGAGGCCGGCCGCATGACCAACATGATCTTCTTCGGCCCACCCGGCACAGGCAAGACCACCGCCGCCTCGGTCATCGCCGCGAACTCCGGAATGGAATTCCACAAGCTGAACGCCACCACCGCTTCCCTCCAGGACGTCAAGGATATTCTCGCGCAGACCGAGGGAATGTTCGGTGCCAACGGGATCCTGCTCTATCTGGACGAGATCCAGTACTTCAACCGCAAGCAGCAGCAGTCCCTGCTAGAATACATGGAGGACGGACGCATCACTCTCATCGCCTCTACGACCGAAAACCCCCACTTTTACGTGTACAACGCCATCATATCCCGCTCCTCCCTCTTTGAGTTCAAGCCCGTTTCCCCCGCCGACTGTCTGAAGATGCTCTACCGCGCCCTGGATCACCTCAACAGGCAGGGCGGCACCTCCACGACGCTGTCCGAAAAGGTGGGACTCGCCCTGGCCCGGGGAGCCGGCGGTGATGTCCGCCGCGCCGTGGGGCTGCTGGAAAACGCCTACTTCACCGCGGGCTTTGAGCCGGGTGCCGAGATCACCGCCGCCCACGTTGCCGCCTACGACACCGGTGTGGGCAACTTCAACGAGGACGTCCACTACGATCTTCTGGGCTGTCTGCAGAAATCCATCCGCGGCTCGGATCCCGACGCGACTGCCTTTTACGTGGCTAAGATGCTCTCTCTCGGGGAGATGTTCCCCCTGATCCGCCGTCTGCAGGTCATCGCCAGCGAGGATATCGGGTTGGCATACCCCCAGGCCGCCGCAATCGTCCGCGCCTGCTGTGAATCCGCCAGGGAGTTGGGCATGCCCGAGGCCCAGATCCCCCTTATTCACGCGGCGATGCTGCTGGCCACCGCCCCTAAGTCCAACTCAGCCTACGAGGCCCTTCACGCCGCCATGGCAGACGTCGAAGCAGGAAAGGGCATCCGCATCCCTCTCCACTTGCAGAGCCCCCTGTTCAAGGGCTACAAGTACCCCCACGAATACCCCAACCACTACGTGGAGCAGCAGTATCTTCCCGACGACCTGGCGGGCAATTACTACGAGCCCGGCCCCAACAAGACCGAGCAAGCCGCCGCCGCGTACTGGGAAGCCATCAAGCGCAAGTGACCCCGCCCCCGACACCCGACCGCAAAAAGAGAGCCACCCCGCGGGATGGCTCTCTTTGACCTGAAAAACTCTAAAACTTCTTTCCCATGCCGCCTTTTACGTATTGACAAAACCGGAAAACTGTGGTACAATATACAGGTATTTCTTTGGGATGTCGCCAAGCGGTAAGGCACCAGACTTTGACTCTGGCATCCGTCGGTTCGAATCCGGCCATCCCAGCCAAGCCTCACTAATTTGAACCTACTTTTACGGTAGGCGGATTAGTGAGGCTCTTTCTTTTCATAAAGTCAAAAGGCGCGCAGCTCGTAAATGAGTTGCGCGCCTATCTGTCTTTACAGAGGTAATGATACGTCACGGATTTCTTAAAATCGTGATTGTTCTTATGAGGTTATTCTATACACAGATTTTGTTACTTGATCACGTTCAATCAATCCCATTGAAACAAGCTTATCTATTAGTATAGGAACATTATTCACCCCAAAGATGCTTTTTATTTTGTTGCACTTTATTTTTTTATGTACTTTCAAATAGTCTAGTATTGCATTGGCTTTTTTCTCATCCATAAATTTTACAGTAGCAAATTTCAAATCACTGATTTTTTGCGTTAAACACAAAAGGCGATTCTCATATTCAGATCTAACGCATGCCATATCATCCATGATTTCAAAGTTTAGCGACGAATAGTACTCAAACAATTTATTATTCCCCTCATCCGCACAAAACAGATAAATATACTCCACTCCTACTTTGTCCGCAATGTCAAGGATTATAGGTGCTATATATTGAAAAAAACAATATTCCCCCACTCTATATTTAAAAGGGCCATTATTGATTATCCATTCTTTTTTTCTTCTTCGATACGATTCGTTAACACAAAAATGCGATAGTTCAATAGCCGGTACCGTTTTTGTTACATCAATGATGTCATCATCAATGAAATACTCATATCCTGTGTCCGATTCACGATGACCTATGCCGCGAATAATCTTTTCGTGCGATTTTATCATCAAACCACACTGCAATGAAAAGTATAATACTATTTTGTTCCCTTCCTTTATGAGAAAATATGCTCTTTTATTGTTCTGTTCCTCAAACCACGCTTTTCGTTGTAAATGAGCCGCCATAGAAGGGTTTATTGTTGATGTAAATTGAGAAATCACTGCTTTATTGTCATGATCAGAAATCAATCGCGAGCATGTATATTTTTCAATCTCTATTTCATGTTTTTTGTATCTTTTCATCATATGTTCTCCTCCTCATTATTTAACAATTGAGATATCATCTTGATCATCTTTTATGCGTCAAGTAAAACTCAAACAATGCTTTTTCAACGGCAATATTATACCATATCTTGTTTGATAAGTAAACACAAATATAAAAAATATCAATCCCGATTTTTTCGCCTTTCGTCGTCACCAGTTTAGCACAGTTCTCGAATCAGTCAACGTGAAAAAATATCGCTGAAAAATGAAATCATAGCAAAAAGGCCAGGTAGCAATACTTGGCCTTTTCTGTATCCATATGCAATATTTTTTCTTGTATTCGCAAGGGACTGTACCTCGCGTTGACAGATTCATTCAGCATTCGTGATGGACACGACTTCACCCGAACGGTGCTCCCCTGGTTCTGCCGAAAGGCAAAATAAAAAATCAGGAGGTAATCCAAAATGAAAAAAGTAGTCTACTCCATCACAAGGTATCGAAAAGATACGACCGAGAAGATAACAGGTCTCGGTTATGTCACGGATACCGATCTCGTCATCGCTTGTGTCAGTCAAGCAGGTAAGCCCTACATCCGCGTGTTCGACGGTTGCGTCCAAAAGTGCAATCCTATCCCGAACAAGCCCGGTGAATTCAGAGGTACCTACTACGAGATCCGCGAAGTCCAGCTGGACACGGGTAAAGACAGTTACGAGACCCGTGAACTTGAGTTCAACTACTACGTCTGGTACAAATTCGTGGATTGAGAAAGGAGATACCGAAATGAAAAATCGATTCTATATGCATGAGTTCAAATATCACGACGGTGAGTGCTACGTCACCTTCAACATCGTCGATCTGAATGAGCTGAAGAATGAGATCAGCGTGGCGATCACCCGAGAGGGTAAGATCAGCGTCGTTACCTACCCCCTGCTGTCCGACGAGAAGGGTTACTACTTCGAGTACGGTTGCGATTTCACCAAGCTAGCTGTGGATGATTTCAAGGAGGTGTCGGAATGAAGGACCAGATCATGAACGACATCAACAAGAATGAGTCCACCGAGAAGAAGCCCATCATCGACCTTCTGGCTCTCTAGGAAGAAGTCGAGGATATGATCAGCGAAAGACGCGCCATCGAAGGAGGTAGTAACAATGACTAATACATACAGCAATGAAATCAGAATCGTCATCGGCTCTTGGGGTTCTTACAACGAGTGCAACGAGCGAGCTTTGGGATCCCGTTGGCTTGACTTGGCCGACTATGGAGACTGGGACGAGATCGTGGAAGAATTGGAGCGTCAGGGCTTTGAGCTTGACGGTATTGACGAGGAGTTGTTCATTCAGGACATTGACAACTTCCCGTCCGATGCGACGAACTGGGACTATACTCACCCCCAGCGACTCTTTGAGATCCTGCATGAGGCCGAGGTGCTGGACGATTCCGGCAAATATGACACCCTTATGGCGTTCCTGGAAGTGCGCGGTTTTCGTGAGTTTGAGGAACTCGTAGACCGTTACGGCGCAGACTGGGACGACGATATCTACATTTACAAGAATTACGGCTGGGATGATTACGGTCGTGAGATGTTCAACTGCTGCGGATACGAGATACCCGACAGTCTGTTGGACTTTTTTGATTTTGAGGCCTATGGCGAGTCCTTCCAGTACGACGGTATTGAGGAATACTCCGAGGGCTTGATCGAGATCCGGAGGTGATACCATGAAGAACACGAAAGAAGTCCAAGCCATCTTAACCGCTATTCTGTGCATCAACCAGACCAGCGAGCATAAGGACGACGACATAGCCAAGATTTGCGACTATGCCTTCCGCCGGCTCTTTGGCTCCAACACCAACCTGCTCATGCTTTGCTGCGTGGGCAGGTCAAAAGAAGAAATGATGCCCGAGATCATGCAGGTCTTGGAGCAGGACACCGCGTACAAGAAGTATCTTGAGGAGTACAAGGCATGAATAAGACCTTGACCGAACTGTGGTACGGAAACGTCATTCCCCATGAGCATAAAAGGGACTACTCCCCAATCCGCAATCTGACCGAGTTGAGCAAGCGAAACCGCGCCGCGTTGGTGGCGACTCTCAACGACGAGCAGAAGGAGCTTCTGGAAAAATACGAAGGCAGCGCTGACGAGATCTCCGGATTTTGCGAGCGCGATTCTTTTATCTATGGCTTCCGCCTCGGTATGCGCTTGGCTATCGAGGCATTGGCCGATGACACGAAAATTTTTGAACTGTAAGGAGGTTCACTAAAATGAAAGTAAAAGAGCTGTACACCATGGACTTCAACGACGCTTGCGAGAAGCTGGCCGGGGAGACCGACATCATCACCACCTATGAGAGTCTGAAGGACTTTGCCATCCACATGATTCAGGAGGATCACCTGTATCTGGCCATGCACATCCTGGAGGCAATCCATAAGGCTCCCGCCGACTACTACGATTACGACTACAGCATGGGAACGTTGGAGGATCCGACTCCTCTGACCTTGACCTTCGATCTCATTGATTACTGTGATGACGGGGAGGATGACGACTATGAAGAGTTTTAAGGCAATGGCCCATATCCATTCCCTCGGCGGGGCTATGGATGAAATCACCGTTCTGGACAGCCGGCAGGAGGCCGACCACGTGGTCTACATCGTGGACTACAAGGGCGTGAAATGTACCGCCATTTTCAACTGGTTTTCAAACGCTTACTACGCCGACGATAAGTACGGCATCATCAAGGAGGATTAACCATGAGTATCAAGAACGATATCCGCGATCAGATCAAGAGCGCGATTCGCCACTTTGACTTCGAGGACGCCATTTCAACCGCCATGGAGAGCATCGACATTGAGGAGATGGTCTCGCAGAAGATCAGCCAGAGGATCAAGGACATTGACTTTGAGCCTATGGTAGCCGAGCTCATCGGGGATATGATCGACGAGCAGCTGGACGATCTGGACATTGAGGATGAGGTGCTTGGTGCCTTGCAGGAAGAATTTGAGGGTTAAAGGAGGTGTGACATGAAATCCTACATTTTCTACGACGACACGGCCGATTATGAGGCTTTCGATGACGTGCGTGCTTACCTGTTCGACCTCCACGGCGAGGACAACGGTTGGGAAACTCCCGATGACGTGCCAGATAATTGGGTGTACGATGAGATCAGCGAGCAGAACAACGCCGACTGGCGGAAGCTGCTTCACGACCTCGGACGGGTGTTCAAGGAGGACTGCTACCTCTTGACCGGAACGTGCGTCAGATGGTGCGGCCCCGCGCAGGGCGGCAAGTTCATCAACAGTACCGACGATCTGCTGACCTGTATCCGCCACCTCGACAAAGTGAAGCTCTACGAGGAAAACGGTCATTTCTACATCGATGGCTACCATCACGATGGCTCGGATCATTACGAGCTGAAGCGGCTGACCAAAAAGGGCTATGAGTTCGCGGATCGCAACTATTTTGCCCATGACCGTCAGCTCCACACGACTATCATGCAGAATAACTTTTACTCAGCTTTGCCTCGATTGGCAAACCGTCTATACGGGGTGTGACATGAAGATTGAAATGAACAATCCGTATGGCTACAAGGTCTGTTACAAGGAGGATGGCGCGAAGGACTACACAAGCCACTTCAAGACCTACACCTACAGACAGGCCGTCAAGGCCAAGGCGGGTTACATCCGCTATCCTCCCCGAGCGCGGGAGGACGGGCATATCCTAAAGAACCCGAAATGGGTCATAATACCGATCAAGCACTCCGAGGTGCGGGACGGTATCTGGCATGAGGATCCCTTTTGATAAGGGGTCCTTTTTCTTTTATACATCAAAATAAATCACAAGGAGGATAAACACATGACGTTACATCTCACCGCAACGACAACCGAAGAAAAGGTGTTGAAGGAATACCTTGAACATAACGCCAGCGAGGTGTTGGCCGATAAAATCAACAACGGCGTACCCGTCGAGAAGGACGGCAAGATACTCGTGAGCCGCAAGACACTTGCGGGCTTTATGAAATACGCTACCGAAGAGGCACGAAAGCAGGCGGTCAAGGGCGCGACAAGCGCGTGTCTGCACAGTGATATCGTGTTCGGGTGGGCGATCTACTACTTTGAGGAAGACAGCATCCTCGGTACACTCTACAACGAGGATGGAACGGAGTACAAAGCTCCTAAGCCGGCTGCACCCAAGAAAACAGCCACCGCAACAGCAACCGATACACCTACGGCTCCTGCTCCCAAGCCTCAGCCCAAGGCAGGTCAAATGTCCATGTTCGACCTGTTCGACGAGCCGGAGACGGAGGTAGAAGTAACCACCGAGGCTGACGAATATGACGTGGAAGATGCCCCTATAGAGCCCTTGGTAGAGGCTCCTGAAAGCCCCGTAGAGGACAAGGAGCCCGAGGTGGAGCAAGTGCCCACCGTGGAGGTAAAAGAGCCTAAAAAGCCCGTAATTTCGCCTCTGTGGACTCGCTATCAAGGGTATCAACAGGAACATCCGGATGCTACAATCGTCATGCGTATCGGGGACTTTTACGAGATATTCGGAGAGTCAGCCGAGACCGTTTCCAAGCCCTTGGAGCTGACCGTAGTGAGTCGCGATTTCGGTCTGCCCGAGCGGATGCCAATGGTCGGTTTCCCGTACCACAAAGCGGATACCTACACGGAGAAGCTGCGAGGCTTTACAAACGTGGTGGTCATTGAGAACGAGGCAGAAAAGCGGGTATTACCGAAATATCAACCGGTCGAAGGCCTGGCGGTAGACACCACCACGGGAGAGGTGATAGAGTCGGATGAAGATCCCGATCCCTACGCCGATACCGAGCTGATGTATAAGATATATCTTCTGCTCGACCAGAAAGTTGAAATTGTGAAGTGAGGTAAACGTCATGAAAATAGAAAAGATCAAGCCGATCCCGAAATACATTGTTGAAAAGATTCGCAAGCGGGATGCCATCCGCTATCCCGAGCCCCACGGAAACACCCGCTTTTACTCCTATCTCACCAAAAATGACGGTGAGCTCGTCAAGGTTACGGTGGCTGTCCGTCACCGTTATAAGAACTGGCACTATAAGCAGGTTGCTGTCCACGGCATCCACTCTGACCGCTGTTTCGTCAAAGATATGTGCTTTACATACATTGGTGGCTACAGTGTCGGTTGGTACGCCGAAGGATTGAACAGGACACAAAAGTGGTATGAGGATGACGAATGGGGTTGGTACTATGACTCCGGTTTTGATCCCCATGCGCCCCTCGTCAACAAGGAGTATTTGGCGAAATTCTCGGAATACCAATACTCCGCTTGGGAACTGTACGATGAAGCGGATATTCTTAAATTTCTCCGTAACTATGAGCAGCACCCGCAGGCTGAGTACCTGATGAAAATGGGCTTACAGAAGTATGTGTTCAGTAAGCAGATCTTGACTAAGGTGGCGAAGGATAAGCAGTTTCGGAAGTGGCTCTGGAGCAACCGTCAGGTGCTTGCAGGGCGGTACTTCTACATATCCACCATCCTCTCGGCCTATCGTCGCGGTACGTCTTTGCTCGAAACGCAGGCGTATGAGGAAGTCAAAAAGACATTCTGCCGCGAACGGGACTACAAGCCGATCCGTGATATGCTGGACGGTGATTATAAGCCGTTCTTTGAATATGTGGCCAAACAGCAAATCAGCGCTCGGGTATATCTTGACTATCTCAAGGCCTGTAACTTCCTCGGCTTAGATATGACGGTTGACAAGAACCGCTACCCGCGCGACTTCATGCGCTGGCACGATATCCGAGTGGATGAGTACAAAACCGCCAAAGCGTTGAAGGATCAGGAGGAGCGGGCGGAGCTGTACGCGAAGTTTGCCTCTGTTGCCGAGAAATACCTACCCATGCAACACAACAAGCGGAGCGGGTTTGTGGCCATTATCGCAAGGAGTCCCGCCGATCTGAAGATCGAAGGTGAGCTTTTACATCATTGTGTGGGCGGTATGGGTTATGAGCAGAAGTTCATCCGCGAAGAAACCCTCATTTTCTTCATCCGAGCCAAGGACACGCAGGAGACGCCGTTGGTCACGGTGGAATACTCACTATCCCAAAAGAAGGTCTTGCAGTGCTACGCCGACCACAACACCAAGCCCGCAGAGGATATTCTGCATTACGTCAATAAGGTGTGGCTGCCGTATGCAAACCGCACGTTGAAACAGATTGCCGCATGAAAGGAGAAAATGACATGGCAAATTACTTTAGAATTACCGCATATCACCCAACGGAAGATTATTGCTTCATCGTGGATTGCCACGGCAAGTTTGAAAAGCTCTGGGAGTTCAGCTCCTATCTCGTGGGCAAAGGCGTGAAGGTCTTGGAGGTCTCCAACGAGGACAAATTTCTCGACGGCAACATGAAGCGGGCTAAGGAGCATCCCGAATACCTGTACATTCAGTCAGCGCAGAGAGGTCAGCCTACGAAAACTACCGTAACCTTAGAGGGGAAGACATACCGTGCCATTGAAGTTTGCGGGAGGAGATACGTTCCAAGCAGACAGGAGGTGGTCGGATGAAGCCCGGATTGGAATTTGAAAACAGCAGCATGAAGCTCATCTGCCTTGCTTTCTATGCCCTCGGAAACAGAAACGTCGGCCTCTTTCAGCGTGTCAGCGATGGGATGTACATCACCGCGCGGAACACGTCAAAAGAGGCCAACGGCTTTTATTCATGGGCTTGGGGGCATTACTTCAAGGAGAGGGAGGAGGCGGAGAGAGATTATCAGAAGCGATTAGAAGAAATGTGTCAATATACGGACTAACTGAATACCGTTTCGGGGGGCTGGCAAAAGCTCCCCTTTTTTATTGATACTGACCCTTTAGGCTATCCAAGTACGCCGTGTACCGTTCCTTGATATCCTCGGGGCCAAGAATCGTAAGATTCTGTCCGAAGGAGCTGCACCATCCGAAGAATAAGTCGCTGACCTGCACCTCTGCTGAAAAACTCATCTTATCCTCGCCATGCAGGGAGATTTCGGTTTGCTCACCAAACAGGTCAAACACCGCATCCATCAAGTATCGGCTCATTTCCAAATGAACGGTTTTGGCTTCTCCGGAGAACATTCCAAATAGCTGTTTCTTATGTGTTGCTATATCGAAGCCCAATTCCTCAGGGGGCATATCAGCTTGCTCGTCAATGATCTCCACCTTGTCCATGCGGTCAATACGGTAATGGCTGATCTTATTATACCGCTTGTCGTATATCACCAGATAATAATGACCGTCTGCAAAGACCGTGGCAACAGGACTGACTACGTAGTGATGACCGTTTCGACGGTACACACGCTCATGCTTTTCGTTGTAGTCGAAATACAGGAAGATAATCTTCTGTCGGTTGTTGATAGCCGTTACGATCTCGTTCACCGAATAGTAGATATTCTCATTCGTGCTTTTCGCAGTGTTGAACTGTACGATGTTCTTTTTCAGAACCAGCCCCTTTTGGCTACCGGCCAGATCAGCAATCTTATCTACCAGTTCATCGGTCTTTTTGTGAGTGATAAAGCTGGCGGCTTGAACCGCATCCATGAGTATATGGATCTCGGGGCTGGAAAACTGTCGATCCTCCACGTAATACTGATTGCTTCGACCCCTATGAACCATGACCTCATAGCCCCACTCGTTCAGAAGTTTAATGTCCTCGTAAATAGTGGTTCTATGCGCCTGGATCCCACACTCGGCAAGCTTGGCTCGAAGCTCCTCTGTTCCCATGGGGTGATCTCCGTCTGTCTCGCGCTGTAGGATCTCCCAGATCTTTAACGGGCGGATGCGATTGTACTTTTCAGCGTTATTCATGATACGCTATCTCCTAAATGGTATTTTATATCTCAAAAGGCCCGTTCTTAAACTGTTTTTGGTTCTCTACGAAAAGACAATACCGTGTGAGCCGGTGCGAAAATGATGCAATTGCGGATGAGTCGGAATCAAACGTGGTTGTTAGGCGTGTGCTTGTCTTGATACAAGTCGGGCTCGCTGCGCTCGCCCGAGACAAGCACACGCCTGCCTCAACTTGACCGTCGCAACCCGCAAAAATCAAGCGCCGACGGATGCGAGGTCGCCGCTGAACCGCTTGGCGATCCTTCGCATTTTTTCGTCGGCGCGGGGATGATTGAAATCGCTTAAAATGTCTGTATAAACAGTGTATTCAAGACAGACCTCGTTTCGTTTTTCCTATTTTTCAGCGAATAGCCATTATGTTATCTCTTCCGGCGCCGTCAAAAAATCTTCTTGCATTTGGGCCATATACAAATCTCCACTCGAATTTCTAGCAAACATGAAACACTCTCGCTGTTCGTATTTACCAAGCGAAGACACGTCCGTATATTCAAGAGACAGTTTGATTTCTATATACTCCTCCTCGCCCGGCTTGAACAATTCGTCTTTTAATATCAGCAATATTTTTTTCGGGGTACTCGTAGTTACGCAGAACGAATCTATTGTGTTGCCATTGTACCTAAACTTAGTATCAATGGCATTGCCGGCCCCGCAATTTTCAATCTCGGTGTAGATCAACGCATGACTTGCAAAATATTGAGACAACATTGAAAACTTTGCTACGGTGTCCAGAATCTTTTCAGTATTTGCGCACAGGGAGATAAAAGACTCAATCTCTTCTGGAAGTTTTTTCTGAATGACAATTGTTTTCCCGATCGTGATATACAGAACGTCATCTAAAGGTATATCATCCATCTCAGTCAAAAAACTATGATGAATTTCTAAATACGGTCTGATCGATAATTTTCGTTCCTGTTTTAGTTTTTCTGCATTGTCTTTTATCGTCCATGCGACGCCCACCAGAGTCAGTAGTCCACCATATACGGCTGCGGTTATTGTCAGAACAATGGTTTGCAGAGACTCACCGGGAATCAGGAATATCAAATAGACGGTAATTGCAATTCCCCACATGAAGTCTTGTAACAATCCCCAGCCACGTTTTTTTGAGGTAGAAAGAAAGACGATTGTAAGATTGTAGAAAACAAATACCATCGCCAATCCACCGAAAACGAACTGCAAAGCAAGCCAAACAGCCCGGGTGTCTCCATATGTTAGCCAATAATTAAAGATGGCCATATAGAAAAGATCGATCAGCCAATAGAACCCAACGTATTTCCAACAAGTTTTCAAAGAGTCTTTGAGTTGCTCCTTGGTGTACGCCTTTTCCTTTTTCAGAAATCGGCGGAATCCAAAAAGGATTATTGGCAGGGAAAGAGAAACAAAAACGAATACCGCCCACCACCAATTATAGAAAGTGTCATAGTAATTGATAATAAACGCGCTTCCAATTAGTATGAATGTCAGAAAAATCCCAATGTTCCCTAAAAATACGAATAATGGGGATTCGGCGTTTTTTCTCGGTTTGGATAACGCGTTTGAAATAGCGAAAACCAAAAACAGTACGCACGATGGATACCATATACACTGCGCGACAACGTCGTTTAGCTTACCATGCAAAAAAGGAATGATAACAAACGAAAGAAGCGCAACAAGGCCGATCACCGCCCGCAACGTGTTTCCTGCCGATTTCAAGAGCTTGACAGTGTTTTCTCTGCCTCTTTTATGGTCCATGCTTTTTGCTTTCTTTTTTGTCACGGTAACCTCCTTTATAATGCGGTTGCTGTTTCAACTGTCATTTTCTGTACTCATTTCAACCGCCCACACAGCGTCTGGATTTTTTCAACCGAATAACCCTTCGCGTTCTCCCGTCGACGCGGGAATAATTCTTAGGAGACACAATGCTAGCGCGTCATAGCATAATTGGATCGGCATCCAACTCATTCTTCTCATTAATGAACGACTTATAGATATTCTTGATCCCCGCTTCTTGAGCCATACTGACAACAAGATTCTCTTCAGCGACGTCCATCCTCAAACCAAGAATGATTCCGCTCGGTCTCCATTCTCTCATAATTGGAGGCTTCATAGGACATCCGATAATCAGCCGCCATTCCTCGTCATACTCATGGCATTTCTTTTTGATCAAGGTGGTTCTTTCCATCTCCCAAATGCCGGTTCCCAAGGAAAAATGAAGCACTTGGCCAAGGGGAAGCCTGACATTTTCTTCCAACATGCGTAAAACCATCAACATTGCGAAATTGGTAGCATCATAGGGCTTGTCCGAATAGTAGATCGGATAAAGGGGTGTCCCGTATTGCCTGATTCCGCAATTGGCGCATTTGTCATACTGCCCACACAAAAGATTATCAACGTTTTCAAGATCATAGATCAACGCAAATCCCTTATGTTGATCTGCGTATTTGAGCCACAACGCCTCGTTGAACCCGTTTTCAGAGAAGCAGACGGACCATGCATCCTTCTTTAACTGATCCCGCAAAGCCAGCGTTGACGACAAAAATTCCGACATCCACTCCGGAGAAAGTATTTCTTGTACTTTCTCCACAGTAACTTCCGCGACCTTGTCAGGTGTCATGGTAAGGCTGAGCACCGGTTTGACCCGTTCCAGAACAGACGCAATTTTGTCTTCGTCTTGATTGAGATATTCATTTTTGATTCTCTCAATGTCAATAAACAAAAATGTATCAAACGGATCGTCGTAGTAATTTGCGGATGAAAAGTAAAGCTTATTCGTGCGAAGAGCTTCAAGACTCTTTATGGTTACCGGACGATAACGGAACAGATACTTGGGATATCTGATGGTTTTCAACAATTGCTCCTGTTCAGCTTGCGGGTCATTTCCCGGCAAAGAGCATAGCGTTTCCCAAAAAACTTTTCTTGCGTTCAAATCCATATAAGCTCTCCTTTCAAATGTATTATTGTCGCGTGTCAGAAATGATTTCCGCCGATCCCTCAAAACGCCTGAAGTGTCTTCCCAAAATAATACAACAGATCACTCTCCAGTATCCGGTTGAAGTCCGCAAAATCGCATCTGAGCAGCCGTTTGAAGTAGGGATGACTGCTGTACTGACTGTCATAAGTGAATTGCTTCACAAGCCCCTGAAGCTTGGAAAACAGGGTGTTCATATCCTTTACAAAGTCCATGATTTCGGATGCGCGTATGCATACATCTGCTTCACCAATTCGATAGGTAGCGGAAAACATGGACGTATTCCCGCTACTGGATGCGACAATGAAAGCCCCATGCATTTCATGCTCCAGCTTGTTTCGGATCTTCTTCACCTTTTCCAAGAAGTCTACGTGCTCTTGCAGGATCTTTTCATAATCCCCGCCCAGAAAAGGAAGGTCCTGGGAGAACTTCATCAATCCGTCGGATTTTTCGATTATATAAACCGATTTGTCCTTTCTGTACGGCACAAGTCTTGGAATAGCCGTAACCACCTCGTCTACCCGCCGATCAAATTCAATAGAATCACATATGTCTGCGCCACACAAAACGATGAGGTTTTGATTCAAGGTGTATAGCGTTTCAAAGTATCTGCCTAATGCGTTTGCTGTTTCAACTGTCATCTTCTACCCTCATTTCAACCGCTCACACAGCGGCAGGATTTCTTCGAGCTTAGCGACGACGATACGCTTCTGCTCGTCGTCGCAGATGGCAAGGCGGTAGGTCATGGTGTACTCTCCATTTCTGCATATGTGGTGATTTTGACTTTTTTATTATAGCATAAAAATCGGTTTTTGTAAAGATGGAGAAAAGGTATCATGTGTATGAAAGCAATATACATAAGCCGCCGAGAGTAACCATAATTGGTCGCTCTCGGCGGTAATTGCTTTTGAGACAATGTATCTCAACCAAAGTTTATGTGATAAAAATACAGCATCGCTTCACACAGGTGTTAATCTGCTCCGTTGAAAACAAACCGAAGATCTGCTATAATAACATCGTAAAGTAAATAGACAAGGAGGAAGATCGTATGTCTATCGGATCCACCATCAAAAAGCTCCGCCGTGAGCGGAATATGACCCAGGAGCAGTTGGCAGAATACCTCGGTATCACGGCCAACGCCGTATCCCAATGGGAATGTGACCGAACCGCACCGGATATTTCACAGCTCCCCTTGCTGGCGAGAGTCCTACAAGTGACAACAGACCGCTTGCTGGGTGTAGATTTTAGCAAGAACGAGGAGGAAATCGAGCGGATTTCGGATGAATCCTTCGATTTCTACCGAGCAGGACAATTCGCAAAGGCGGTAGAGATCGCCCGAAACGGCTTGAAGCAGTATCCGCATTCCTTTCGCCTCATGGCAAGACTTGCCGAAAACCTGGTCGGTGTACAGGGGAGCGAGGCGGAAATCGAGGAGCTTTGCGACAAGATCCTGAAGGATTGTACCGAGAGCAACCCCAGAGATCACGCCTACAGATTGAAGATCATTCTGTGCGGGAAACGGGGAGAGTACGGTGAAGTCAAGAAGCTCGCCGAAAATCTGCCCCACGTATGGGCGTCCCGGGAAGAATTGCTTTTGCGGTGGTATCATGAGGATAGTGAAGAGCATCGAATGGATCTTGCAGAATGTGCCAAGATGTATTTGCGAAGTCTCGTCATCTGTTTGGGGCATATTGCCCACGCCTCTTGCTATTCGATCGAGGAAAAGATCCAAATCCGAAACCAAATCATCGGTATTCTGCAAATTTTGTTTCCGGATCAGGATTATTGTGATGAGGCGGTGGTCTTGGCGGATGAGTACAGTGTCATTGCGGCACTCTGCGCCGAGATGGGTAATCGCGATCAAGCACTGGATGCATTTGAGCGTATGTGTGAGTACGCGCTCGATTTTGAAACCGGTACAGGTAAGCAGTACACGTCCCCTGTTTTCCGAGGCCTCGGCTTCGGGGGATGGATCTCGGATGAGTATTCCTACTGCCGAGATGAGCTCATTCCCCTCATCACCCACGATCCTTCCTTCGATCCTCTACGGGAAGAACCTCGGTATATGGAGGTTGTGGAAAAATTAAGGAATGCCCGAAAAAAATAGTCCCGATCACCGAACCTTTTCCCCTTTTCCTGACTCTATATAGTAGATAATAGATCGAATGCGTACCTTCGAAGGGACGAAAAAAGGCATATAAGGAGGATGTGGACCAATATGCATTACTTTGAAAATTATCATCTGCTGTACCCGTCAAATGATCACGCGGGGGAACCTATCATCGGAGAGGATACTACCAAACAATTCAACATCTCTTTTTTGACCAATTTCAGGCAATATTTTTCTGACAATACGCAAGTTATCGCCTACCGACAGCAGCTATTCCGCGAGTTGGACGCCAATTTAGAACTCAAGGAGTTTTTTGACTACTTTCAGGAAAAGCTCGATATATTAAACGATCTTTGTCAACATGATCGGAATCAGACCCAAGGGATTGAAGCGGATCACCGTGTTCGTGATCTCATCGTACTGTCTTTTTATACCGAGCTGATCAAAGAGCTGAACCGCAGGCTTGACAAAATCAATCTGACAAACTCCGCGATGCTGAATTTCAAAGAAATAATAAGAAAGATCTCCGAATCGGAAGAATTTGTCAAGCTGTCACAAAGTCTGGGCGAGATCTCTGTTGTCATAGAAAGCATCAAAAGCATCACGGTTGGAGTCAATCTGGATGCACAGCTACGTCCCATTGAGGCAGGAGTCGTGTCATTCAATTCGGAATACTATAAATCCGGCGAATGGATCGATAAGCTTTTGAGAATGGATTTTTCGGAGAGCCGTTTTTCCTGTATCGCGTCTATGACACACCTGTCCAAAAAGCTTTCTTTTGAAGAAAATCAACAATTCAAGACAGCGATAAACAATGCTTTGGACAAGGTTATGACCGATGCTGTCAAGAGCGCCCGTAAAAGCGGATTTCGGGTACTCAAGGAGTGGGCATATGATGTGCTTAGACTGAAAGATGAATTGGATTTTGTGGTTGAAGCATATCGTCTCATACAAGCCACGAGTACCGCTGGTGGCTACTATTGCTATCCAGTTTTGAAAAATGACGGCAATACCGAGATCTACGGGTTATACCATCTCATGCTTGCACAAAATATACCCTTCGATCAAATTACCCCCAATAACTATATCCTTAAAACTCCCCATAAAGCCATCATTTTGACAGGCCCTAACAGCGGCGGCAAGACTATTTATTCCACCGCAGTAGCGATTTGTTATTTGTTGGCCGGATTGGGCTTACCTATTCCGGCGCGCAAAGCAGAGATCACACCTCTTTCGCAGATCAAACTGCACTTCCCGAGTGTCACCGCCAATCAATATAAAATGGGTAGACTGGAAGAGGAGTGCAAATGCCTTGCGGAGATTCAAGCCGAGCTTATTCCCAATGCCATGATCTTTATGGACGAAACTTTCAGCAGCACAGGAGCGGAGGAAGCGTCTATGATCGCAGAACAGTATATCGAGCGTTTGACGGTAGCAGGAGCCAAAGTTTTGTTTTCAACACACCTACACAGTTTAGCGAAAAACCTTTACGATCGTCCCGAAATTTCCTCATTGACCGTAGAGCTTGGTACATATAAGGTGATAGAAGATAGCCCGAACGGTTCCAGTTGCGCAGAAAGAATTGCGAGACAATACGGCATTATTTAAACGGGAGGGTAGAATGTTTCAATATGCCTTGAACTGGAAACGGCTGAATCAAATCCGCTATCCCTGCTATCTGGCAATCCCCAGAAGCCTCTTGTTACGGTTATATCTCTTTATCAGCCTCCAATCCTTTCTGTTCTGCTTTTTACCGTTACCGTTTATTTGGTTACTGTGTATGCTGCCCGTAGCCGGAATCATCGTCTATCAACTAGTTGTATGGCTAAGGGTGTATAAAGGCTTTGGGTATTCAGTATGGCCGCCCATTGTTCTGCAAATTATATGGTGCTTGCTCACCTTCGGATTCAAACAGTTTCTCCGCTTTGAGGTGCTATGATGGCAAATGATAACTTAAATCATCATTTTTCAGCGGGGAATGCTCCGATGCCGGATAATGGAGGTGCTTTTGCCACCGGCGTAGAAAAGATAGCCAAAAAGTTTGCTACAAGTATCTGGAGAGATTACCGACAAACGGTACTCAACGATACTCCTGCGTATATAGGCACATCCCCTATAAAACACCTTGGAAGGATTTGTTATCTGTCAGCCATACAGCTGGTAGCCTTATTAATTTCTCGAACAAATCTGATGTATTTTTCTTTGTTTTTTGAAATCTACTATTTGTTTGGCTTCTATTGTTGCTATGTTATTTGGAAAAAGTCGGGTTATTCAAGGGTTTTGTTTTTAATAATCAATGCGCTTTTGATGCTACTGGAATTTTTAATTGTATATCAAGGATCATAGAAATCAGATTTTTCCTGGCAAATTGCATTAGCAAGCGCGTATGAACAAACAATCCCGATTTTTGCTTTTCGTCCGTATCCAGTGTAGCATAGCTCTTGCAGATGTAAACGTGAAAAAATATCACCGAAAAATGAAAATAGATACAGAATAGCCAGGTAGTAATATCTGGTTTTTCTATATCCAAAAGCATATTTTTTCGTGTACTAAAAATCATCTATACCTCCCGTTAACATCTGCACACCTCGCTCGTAATAATCGTGATTTGTTCCTGACTTATACCCCCGACCCTGTCGAAAAATCAAGAACCAGTTACAAACTATATCAAATTTGGTGTTTAGGAAAAAATGATCTGAAATCTACTATATTACAATTTAGAACATATTTTCAACCACCAATATAAACGAGATGATTTTTTCAACTGTTTCGTTATTGAACATTGTCCCCCGATATGTTATAATATAGTCATCCCTTACAAGGAAGGATGCACAGATGAACATTGGAGCCCAAATAGCTGTCAGACGAAAAGCACTTGGCATGACCCAGCAGACGTTAGCGGAAAAACTGAACATTTCTTTTCAAGCAATTTCAAAATGGGAAAAAGGCACTTCCTATCCCGACGTTACACTTCTTCCCACTCTTGCAGCCGTTTTAAATATTTCCATTGACTCCTTGCTTGGTTATCCGTCGCAGTCAGTAACCGATTATGATAAACGATACAAAACCGAGGACTATTACTGGGGATTGGCTCCTAATAATCTTTGCTATGAAATCATGCGTCTTAAGCCTCCGACCAAGCCATACAAGGTGCTTGATATCGGCTGTGGTGAGGGAAAAGATGCTGTTTTCCTTGCACGGAACGGATACGACGTGACGGCTTTTGATGTTTCGGAGCAAGGCTTATCCAAAGCACGCGAGCTTGCCAATCATTGCGGCGTTGAAATTGACTTTTTTAAGGCTGATGTGCGCGATTTCAGACTCGAAACAGATTATGATATCATCTTTTCAAGCGGAGTATTTCATTATATCCCCAACGAACTGCGTGAAAGCGTCATTAATAGTCTCAAAACGCATACAACAGCAAATGGTATCAACGTTATAAATGTTTTTGTTAGAAAGCCCTTTATTCAGCTTCCTCCCGATATAGAGGAAAGTGAAATTGCTGCTGGTGATTGGAAGTCGGGAGAATTATGTATGTACTACCACGATTGGCTGTTCCACAAGAACGAGGAAAGAATTTTCGATTGCAACAGTAGCGGTGTTTCACATAAGCATTGTATGGATATATTGATTGCAGAGAAAATTTGATATACATTACTGAAAGTAATGATCATGACGGAGTGGCAAGATTTTTAGAAAAGATAATGTAAAAAACGAAGGACGATTTTATGAACCACAGAACGTATATAGATTTTTTAAGCAAAATAGAGAAATTGAAATGCAACACACGCCATTCGTGGACGTCAAACGGTAGACAAGAAAGTGTCGCAGAACATTCATGGCGTCTTGCTGTAATGGCCATGCTTTGCGCTGATGAATATCCCGATCTTGATATAAGCAGAGTTATAAAAATGTGCCTTATTCACGACTTCGGAGAAGCAATAACAGGCGATATTCCTGCTTTTCTTAAAACAGCACGACATGAGGCAGAAGAAGATCACGCTGTTATCCGACTTCTTTCGGACTTGCCCGACGTGTTTCGTGTGGAGCTTCAAGCCCTATTTGAAGAAATGAACGCAAGACAAACGCCCGAGGCAAAGCTGTATAAATCGCTTGACAATCTGGAAGGATTAATTTCTCACAACGAAGCCGATATTTCCACATGGCTTCCTCGCGAATATGAGGAAAACCTTACATATGGTCAAAAAAATTGTGAATGGTCTAAATGGACTAAAGAGTTGAGAGATGTAATTAAGAAAGATAGTATTGAGAAGATCAAAGCTGGAACCGACATCTCTGCCAACAAATAAAAACACACACATTTTCAAGACTTTTCAGATTATGTATTGACTCTTTAGCGAAATTGTGCTATAATAATGCAAATATTTTTATGAAAGGACTACGGCAATGGCAGTTTACAATCTCAACCGAGATATGACTACTGTGGAAGAGCGCGGCGTGGATACTATGTATTGGTATTCGTCGGGCTTGTATTGTCGTACCGAAATTTCAGTATAATC
>JAZNJA010000058.1:0-23657 GCA_045577755.1 Eubacteriales bacterium | reverse complement strand
TGTTGTATAATTACCTCGCTTTCTTGTAGGTTTTTTGTGGCAATTAAATTATACAACAAAGCAAGCGGTTGTTCAAGCCCTTTCGGTTTTGAACAACCGCTTTTTTTGATTTTTGGGGGAGTTAATGACTCAGCCTCTTTTCCGTTGCGTCCGGGCCGTCCGCAGACTGTAGCCGTTATTGCTTCCGTGGCGGATCGAAGGCGGGGTTGAAGGCGTAGAAATTTTTGGAGTCCAGATGATCCTGGGTGATGCGGAGGGCATCGGCAAACCGCTGATAATGCACGATCTCCCGCTCTCTGAGGAACTTGATGGGCTCTCTTACGTCGGGGTCATCGCAGAGGCGCAGAATGTTGTCGTAGGTGACGCGGGCCTTCTGCTCGGCCGCCAGATCCTCGTGGAGGTCTGCGATGACGTCCCCCTTGATGCCCACGTACTTCATATCGAAGGGCACCCCCGAGGCGGCCACGGGGTAGACCCCCGCGGTGTGATCCACGAAGTAGGTGGCGAAGGGCGAGTTCTTGATCTCCTCCTCGGAGAGGTCGCGGGTGAGCTGGTGCAGGATGGCGGCGACCATTTCAAGGTGGGCCAGCTCCTCGGTTCCCACGTCGGTCAGAATCCCCACCACCTCCTTGTAGGGCATACTGTACCGCTGATGCAGATACCGCATGGAGGCGGCAAGCTCGCCATCGGGCCCGCCGAGCTGGGATATAATGATCTGCGCCAGCTTGGGGTTGGGATTCTTGATCTTTACGGGAAATTGCAGCTTCTTCTCATAGATCCACATGGCGCTACCTCCTTACTCTGCCTCGTATTCCCAGGGGAAGGGCTTGTCGATCCAATCCCAGGACGCACCGCTCTCGTTGCTGAAGGCGGTGAGAGGACCGTAGGCCGACTCGTATTCACGCCGCAAGGCCTCTCTCTGGCTCTTGAGCTTGTGGTAGGTCTCCAGCGCGTCACAGGAGTGGGGATAAACGTCCAGGTAGAGGACCACCTCGTAGAGTGCGAAATCCACCGCGCGAATGCGGTCCATGAGGTTTCGGTTGCAGCCGCACCCGGCGGGCTGCTGATGCCCGCACCCGCTGTGAGGGTCACCGTGCCCGCACCCGCACCCGCCGTGAGGAGAGCCGTGATCGCATCCCCTCAAGGGCGAAGCACAGCGGCACCCGCAGGAGCCGCTCGACACGGAGCCGGGCTGATCACCCGGATGGTCGTGATGGGTACCGCGGCTCGGAACAGGACCGAGATCCCGTTTCTGCCCGCGTCCGGAGGCGCATCCGCACCCACCCGATCCTCCGAGGGTGGGGGAGAGTATACCCCCTCGGCTCGCGGGACGGCGGTAGAGAGAGCGGTCACCGCTGAGACCGCGGGAATCACGGCTGCCAAAGCGGCAAGCGCTGTCGTTGTAGCGATTCATCATGAGGGTCTCCTTTCCATGCTGCAGGATCCGCCCATCGTACCAAAGCCTACCTCCCCACCCAGGGGTAGATCCAGTTCAGTAAAAAGGGTGCCCCGCATGAGAGCGGTGTCGGTGTCGTACAGGGCGCGAAAGATCTGACAGGGGGCGTAGACCATGGCGAGGGGATGCTCGGGAAGTCCCCAGCTCCCCGCGCCACAGCCCTCATAGCCTACGCAAACAGCGGGACGGTCACATCCGCAGCCGCTGCTCTCTCCCTCGGGGCCATCGGGCAGAGAATCATTCTCCACAGGGGGCCTATCCATGCGGGGCATACGCCCGACGGGGGACGGATGGTCCGCGTGGTACGAAAATAAGTCTTTTTCCATGCTGAATCCTCCTTGATTCCGTGTATACCGCCCGCAGGGGCGGCTCACCCACAGTCTATGCCGCGGCCTGTCGAAAGGACTCAGAAAAAGGAGAGGATCGAAAAAACACCGCGATGATGCCCCCCGGGGCTGTGTCGGGAAGACAACGTACCGAAGGGGAGGACCCTTTCCAGCCGCCGTGTCCGCCGCGTTCCGCGCAAAAAAAGCAAGCACGCGGGGAGAACGTGCTTGCTCTTGTATGGCCTGTCCTCATCAGAATCGGCGCTTGACGTAGCGGATCCGTCTGCGGCGAACGGTACGAAGACCGTAGCGCCCCCCCGAGCCTGTGGTGGCGTGGAGATAGATGAGGAGCATGATCAGAAACAGGGGAAGGGTAATGAAGAAGGGACGGCTGGTCAGATACCGACGGAAGACCGTCAGGGCGGAGACGAAGCCGTTGCGGGAAAAGTCCTCGGTGACGGTCAGGGGAGCACGCCCCACGGCGCGGCCACTGTAGGTGACGGTGACGGTTCCGACCGCTTCCCCCGCCTTCAAGGGGGCGGTCAGCTCGCCGCCCCGGATATCCAGGGTGTAGGACAGGTTGCCCTCGGCGGCGGCGTCCACGGGAAGATAGACCTTCAGCTCGGTCTGGGGTACCAGATCCGCTTTGGATTTGCTGATACCCGTCATGCCCACAGGGAGGGTCTCCAAAGTCTCTCCCGCGGCCAGGACGGTGCGGTAGCTGTAGTTGCGGTTTGCCCAGGACAGAAGACGGTTGGCGTAGACGTAGGCGGGGACCAGCTCGTCCGAGGGGAGATCCATGCCCCGCATGACGACGCAGAGATTGGAGGCACCGCCCCGCTCGCAGACCGTCACCACGCACCAGCCGCCCTCGTCGGTCATACCCGCGTTCATGCCCTTGCAGTATCCGTTGCGGTAGTTGCCGCTGGTATCCGAAATGAGGGCGTTGCGGTTGGTGAAGGAGCGCTCCTCCTTGAGATTGGTGGCGGGAACGGTATGGGTACGGGCCGAGCTGATCTGCATGAAGAGGGAATCTCCGTAGGCCTCGCGGGCAATGATGGAGACGTCCCGAACCGAGGTGGACATGGCGGGATCGTGGAGGCCTGTGGGATTGGTGTAGAAGGTACAGGCCGTGCTGAGCCGCTGAGCCTCCTTGTTCATGTCCTCCACGAAGGCGGCCACCGACCCGCTGACCAGGCAAGCCAGCACGCAGGCGGCGTCGTTATAGCTGCCGCAAATGGCGGCGTAGAGTAGATCCCGCACCGTCAGAACCTCTCCCTCCGCCAGAGGAGGCACCATGCGGCGCCCCTCCACCCCCGCCAGCATGGCGGCGGTGACGGTGACGGTCTCGGTCTGTCGCTCGGCCAGTTCCCGACAGGCCAGGAGCCCCGTCATGATCTTGACCGAGGATGAAGGATAGATGGGGGTGTCTGCCTCCTTTTCGTACAGGAGCAGGTTGTTTTCCAGATTGCACACCAGGGCGGCACCCACCTCGGTAGAAGGGGGAGCCTCCTCCGGAATAGCCCCCACGGGGATGAGCGTGGCGGGAAGCAGCAGCATCAGGGTCAGTATCAGCAAAAGAATACGCCGCCCGAGACGGCGTGTCACCGAGGGGACTCGGCTTCGGCAAGCTGTCATGGCGGCGTACTCCTTTCGGGATGGGAAATGGATGTGGACTTGGGAGGAGATGCGGGGAAGGTCAGGCCTGTGTCGCTTGGGTGGCTTCCCGCTCGGCTACGTGGCGCAAGGCCGCCTCGGCGTCGCGGCGGATGGCGGCGACCAGGGAATCGATGCCATCAAATTTCTGTTCGTCCCGCAGCTTTTTGAGGAATTCCACCTTGACGCGCTTACCGTAGAGATCTCCTTCCATACCGATGATGTAGGTCTCGCAGTTGACGCGGGCGAAGTCGTCGACGGTGGGGTGAGAGCCCACGTTGGATACCCCGGCGAAGGTGCCGTAGGGGGTGTGGCAGAGGGTGGCGTAGACCCCTGTTTCAGGGATCGCGCGCTCGGCGGGGAAGTACTGGTTGGCGGTGGGGAAGCCCAGGGTGCGGCCCAGCGCCTTCCCGTGGACGACGGCTGTCTCCAGGGAATAGGGGCGGCCCAACAGCCGCTCGGCGGTCTCGGTGTCTCCCTCGGCGAGGCAGGTACGGATTCGGGAGGAGCTGACCGTCATGCCGTCCAGCCGCATTTCGGGCTGAATGAACATATGGTCCTCTCCAAAGGCCTCCAGCAGGTGGTAGGCGTTACCGGCGGCGTGCTTTCCGAAATAGTGGTTAAAGCCGCAAACCACCCCTATACAGCCGCAGGAGCCCTTGAGCAGGGAAATGAACTCAGCCGGGGCCAGATCGCGGACGTCGGGAAAGTCGCAAAGGCAGGCGAAATCCAGGCCTGAGCGGGCCAGGATGCGAAGCTTGTCCCGCAGAGTGGTCAAATGTCCGCGGACGCGAATGGGGGTGACGCCCTCGGGGGTAAAGACAAAGTCCACCGAGGGGCGGAAGAAGCAGAACACACCCGCCAGGGTCTCCTGTCCTTCGGTCTCGGTCAGGCGGCGGGCCAGGGAGATGCCCTCTCTCAGGAGAACGGCGTGGGCGCGGTGGACACCGTCGAAGTTTCCGAGGCACATCACAGAACGCGCGGGGGGCGCGGTGGGGGTGGGCTCGGCTCCCCGCAGGTCCAGAAAGATCAGCCGTGGGCTCATGAGCGGTCAGGCTCGTCCGCAGTGGGACAGTAGAGGATATACAGCTCGATCAAGGCCTCCAGAAGCTTGTCCCGCCCGACGCGGCGGGCAATGGAGCGGGCCTCGGTGCCCTCGGGCAGATAGGTGGGATCCTCGGCGATGAGGTATCCCGAAAGCTGGGTGATGGGGTTCATCCCGCTCTCCATAAGAATGTTCACAAGCTCGGCCAGAGCAGCCTTGGCATCGGGATCCACTTCGGTGACGACCTCCTCCTCGTGAGACAAAGCGCTCTCGTGAGACAGGCTATCCGCGGGATCCAGGAACAGAAATTTCCCGTTTTCCTTCATGACGATCTCCCTTCCTTTGCGTATATGGCGATCGGGTCTTGTTCAAATGAGATTGGTAACGATATAAATATATAATCAATATCATTATAGCCGACTTTTTCCCGAATTGCAAGAGGAATGCAAAAGAATTTACAAATAATTGCAATTTGATCGCAAAAAAGGCACCTTACCTGAGGGCAAGGTACCTTTTGGCCTGAAGCGGTATGCTTTCAAGGGGTGGGAGTCCGGGTCCCGACGGAGGGATCGGTCTCGGTGACGGCTCCGCTCTCGGTTTCGGGAGGCGTGGGAATGATGCTGAAGTAGACTGCCGCGGGGACGCCCTCCCCGTCATAGATGAAGAAGCCTACGTAGTCCTCCATGGGGTACTGGCCGTTGCGGATGCGGGAGAAGTCTACGGTAACGGTATAGGTACCCGCTCCCTCGGGAAGGGTAAAGACGGGCTCTGCTCCGTCTTCCGGATAGACGCGGATGAGATTGGGACGGATGGTTGCGCCGTCCACCTTGTAGTTGGGCTCGGTACAGCCCAGCGCGTCTCCCATACGGTCGTAGAAGGCGACGTACAGGGGGGTGCTGTCGGTCTTGGTCAGGGAGAGGGACAGGGTGGTGTCGGTGACCTCTGTAACCGTGAGGGTGCTTCCGCCCAGCGAAGCGGTGGTGCCGATGGAAAGAATGGCGTCGGCGGCGGGCTTGTTGGGCTGCTCCGCGTCACCCACCTCGTTTTCCTCCCGCCAGTTGGGACCGCGCAGAACCAGATTGGTGTTGATGACGGTGCGCAGGTAGGGGAAGGAGACGATGAGCGCCAGTACCGCGCAAGCTGCCGCCACCCAGGGGATGAGCCGTCTGGCCTTCTTGGCCCTGCCGCGGGCCGAGAGGATAAAGGTATCGTCCGCGTAGCTGAGGCCAAAGGCCAGGGTCATGACGTCGGGATTCCAGGTGCCGCGGGGCTCCTGCTCCAGAAAACGGCGCAGCTTGCCGCGGGTACGGCGAAGCACGGCAACCACGCGGTTCTCGTTGAGACCGAAGCGGCGGGCGATCTCACCCAGGGACTCCGCAAAGAAGTAACGGCAGAGGAAGATCTCTCTGGCCTCTCCGGAGGTCTTGCGGAGGAAGCGGCTCAGGCATTCTCCCGCGCGGATCGTCTCGGCACCGTGGTCAAAGCCCTCCGAAAAGCCGTTGGCCCACGTGGGCAAGCAGTCACTCAGCTCCTCCAGAATATCGGCGAAGAGGCGGTAGCCCCGCTTGACGGCGTGGCTGGCCTCGAAGCCCTCCAGGGAACGGGTGCGGGTGCGCTTGTACAGGTAAGCACCCAGATGATGAGGACGGTCGAGCGGGACAGACTCTCTGGCCTGCCGCAGGACCTCGTATACACAGGCCTCGGCATCCTGCGCGTTTTCCAGAATATGTAGGGCGATATCGGTACAGGCCAGCCTGTAGCGGTTGTCGGTTTCGGTCAGGGCGCGCTCATCCCGCGCCATGTAAAGCTCCAGGAGCTGTTTGTCTTCCATGCGGCCTCCTTTGCCCGTCACGGCACGGCGTAGACGGGTCGGTGATGGGATTTGGGTCTGCTCCTTCATTGTACCACAAAATTGTGAATTTTTCAAGGGTATTGACCAAACTCATAGGACAGCCGAGGCTTTTTCCACTCTTTCCCGCGTATGGTGAAGCGAGGCGGCGCATATAGTGGGGAAAATCTGTTTTGGAGGTCACCATGTCCATCATCCCGCTTCTGTCTGTTCTGCGATTCCTTCACGTCATTCTTGGCCTGGAAACACCTCACCGCTTTCCCCCGCCTCTGGATGCCCAAGAAGAGGAGGAGGCATTCCGCGCCGCCCGACAGGGCGACGGCGAGGCCAGGCAACGGCTCATCCTGCACAATCTGCGGTTGGTCTCCCACATTGTTCGGAAATACTACGCCACCGCGAGCAACCAGGAGGACCTGATATCCATCGGTACCATCGGCCTCTGTAAGGCGGTGGACAGCTTCAAGATCGACAACGGCACACGCTTTGCCACTTACGCCGCCAAGTGCATTCAGAACGAGATCCTCATGCATTTCCGTTCCCAGAAAAAGCGCAGCGGCGAGGTCTCCATGAACGAGACCATTGACGTGGACCGGGACGGCAATCCCCTGACCTACACCGACGTCATCTCCAGTGAGGAGAATCTTCCCGAGGAGGTCATGCGGAGCGTGGAGGCAGAGCGGGCCATGACCCTGGTACATACCCGCCTGGAGCCCCGAGAGAGACAGGTCATCACCCTGCGCTTTGGGCTGGACGGTGCCCCCGCCCTGACCCAACGGGAGATCGCCGTGAAGCTGGGGATCTCCCGCTCCTACGTCAGCCGTATCGAGAAGGCGGCATTGGATAAGCTGAAGGAGGGGTTCGGCATCAAGCCGTGATCAGTCCTTGGCCTTTCCACGGGCGATGAGCGCCACCAGATACCCGAACACTAAGGCCGCCGCAATCCCCCCCGCCGCCGCGGTGAGAGGCCCCGTCAGCGCGCCCAAAAGTCCCTTCTCCGTCACCGTCTCCTTGACTCCCTTGGCGATGAGGTACCCGAACCCCGTCAGCGGCGTGGAAGCTCCCGCCCCCGCGAACTTCACCAATGGCTCATAGACCCCCACCGCTCCCAGAAAGACCCCCGCCACCACGTAGAGCACCAGGATCCGCGCGGGGGTCAGCTTGGTCCTGTCAATGAGGATCTGGGCAATGATACAGAGGGCGCCGCCCACCAGAAAAGCGCGGAGGTAGGGAAGAATGACTTCAGCGATTGATTTCCAGTCCATGGGTTTCTCCTTTTTCAAATTTGGGTTTGGCGGGGAGTTCTTGCGCCAAAGGCGCATATCGAGCCGCGAAAGCGGCATATCGAGCCGAAGGCCTATGCCGGAGGCATATCGAACACCCGAAGGGTGTATATCGCCAAAAACTCTGAGTCGATATGTCCCTTCGGGACTCGATATGTGCCTTGCGGCACTCGATATATCCCTTCGGGATTCGATATGCCCCCTGCGGGGGCGTGTCGGGCTTCGCCCGATAAACCCAAATTTACCCCATCCCCTCCAAACAAACCAAATGCGCCACCCCGGGTATCGACTGCCCTTGCTTGACGCTGTCGGGACTCATCATGGCCCCCGTGGCCATGAACAGGATGCGGGTTAGCTCTCCCTTTTGCAGCTTGGGCAGCAGATACCCGCCCAGCACCGTGGCCGCGCAGCCGCACCCGGAGCCGCCGCTGTGGGTGTCCTGGGTGTTGCGGGAAAAGATCATCTTGCCGCAGTCATTGTGCCTCCCGGAAATATCCAGCCCCTCGGCCATCATGAGATCGCAGAGAATACGGCTCCCCTCCCAGCCCAGGTCCCCCGTGATAATGAGATCGTAGTCAATGGGGAAGGTACCGCTTTCTGTAAAGTATCGGGTGAGTGTGGACACCGCTGCGGGAGCCATAGCCGCCCCCATGTTGTTGGCGTCGGTGATGCCCAGGTCCACCACGATCCCCGGCAGGGCGTGGGTCACCCGCGCCGGTTCCCGTCCTTTGGCCAGCTCGGGAACGGTGACCACAAAGGCCCCCGCCCCCGTCACCGTCCATTGGCCCGTGGGAGGTCTTTGACCGCCGTACTCCAAGGGGGTACGGAACTGCCGCTCCGCCGCCGCGTTGTGGGAGGAGGTCACCGCCACAGCTACCTTCGCCATGCCCCCGCTGACCATGGCCGCCGCCAGCATCAACCCCTCTACCGAGGTGGAGCAGGCACCGTACAGCCCGAAGTAGGGAATATCGTAGGACAAAAGCCCGTAGGACGAGCCCACGCATTGATTGAGCAGATCCCCTGCGAAGAGCATATCCACTTGCTCCTGGGGAATCTCTGCTTTTCCCAAGGCCGCCGCCAGCGCCATCCTCTGCATCTCGGATTCCGCCTTCTCCCAGGTATCCTGCCCGAAACGGTCGTTGTTCTCGCCGTAAAAGTCAAAGTGCTGACCCAAAGGCCCCGCGTGCTCCTTGGAGCCAACCACCGTGGCGGCGGAGAGAACTGAGGCGTTGAGATGAAGAATGTTTTGCGGCATGGGGAGCTCCTTTCAAATGGTAAATTGCAGTTTATGGGGCTGTTGGTTCGTGCTGACCCATGGGTGTTGCCCTCTCACCCGCCTATGGCGGGAGCTCCCCCAGAGGGGGAGCCTTTCGTACTAAACCCAGCGAAATCCCGTTTCCCGACAAGTGTTTTCCCGCCGTTCTGAGGCTCCCCCTCTGGGGGAGCTCCGCGAAGCGGTGAGAGGGCAAATATCGCGGGCAAGCCCCAAAAAACAGCCCGACAAACCCAAATTTGAAAACAACGAACGGAGCACCATATGTCACAAGTAACCTTCGGCCCCATCACCCTCCCCCACGGCCTTGCCCTTGCCCCTTTGGCGGGGGTCAGCGACCGTGCTTTTCGCCGTGTCTGCCGCGCCTGCGGTGCCGACTTTACCGTCAGCGAGATGGTCTCGGCCAAGGCTCTCTGCTACGAGCAGCGCAAGAAGGACCCCAAGGTCCGCTCGGTGTCGGGTCATCTGGCTTCTGTCATGGCCGACGAGCTGCCCATGGCGGTGCAGATCTTCGGCAGTGAGCCCGACTTCATGGCCGAGGCCGCGCGGATGATCGAGGCTAACGAGTATATCGGCTGTGTCAGCGAGGTCCCCCCCTCGGCCATCGACATCAACATGGGCTGTCCCGTCCGTAAGGTCACGGGCAACGGCGAGGGGAGCGCGCTCCTCAAGAATCCCAAGCTCATTGGGGAGATCGTCACCGCCGTCGTCCGCGCCGTAAAGATCCCCATCACCGTCAAGATCCGGGCGGGATGGGACAAGGATTCCGTCAACGCCCCCGAGGTGGCCAGGATCATCGAGGCCTCGGGCGCTTCCCTGCTGACCGTCCACGCCCGCACCCGCGAGCAGATGTACGAGCCGGGGGTGGACCGATCCGTCATCACCGCCGTCAAGCAGGCCGTCTCCATCCCTGTGCTGGGCAACGGCGACATCTACACCGCCGCCGACGCCCTGTCCATGATGGCCGAGACGGGCTGTGACGGCGTCATGATCGCCCGCGGCGCCATGGGCAATCCCTGGATCTTCTCGGAGATCCGCGCCGCTCTGGAGGGGAAGGACTTCACGCTGCCCCCCGCCTCCGAGCGCTTTGAGGTGGCGCTGACCCAGGTGCGGGAGATGATTACCGAGAAGGGCCAGCGGGTGGGGGTAGCCGAGGCCAAGAAGCACCTGGCCTGGTACTGCCACGGCATGGAGGGCGCCGCCGCCGCCAGGGGACGGCTCATGCAGGCCGAGTCCTACAACGAGCTGGCCGCCATCCTGCGGGAGATGGGAGCGCGGGCATGAACCACACCGTCAACACTCCGCCCCGCGCCGCTATCCTCTGTGCCGACAGCCGCCTCTCCCGCCTGCTGGAGACCGAGCTAGCCTATCTGGGGGTCGACGCCCGCGGTACCGAGTCCCTGCCCCTCCCCGACGAAGATCTGTGCCTGATCCTGGCCGACGGGGACGGCTTTGACCCCATGGCCTGTGCCGAGGCGGCCTCCGCCCGGGGCTGTCCCCTTCTTCTCTTCGGACGAGAGAGCCTTGACCCCGCCACTCTGCCCGCCGAGGCGGTCTTCCTCCGCCGTCCCTTTGCCCTCGGCGACCTGGAGCGGACCGCGCGGAGCCTGCTGACAGGCATCCCCGTAAGCGGCTCCCTGGTGGGTATGTCCCGCACCCCCGCCGCGCCCAAGACGGATCCCGCTCCCGCCGCCCCTGTACCGGCGGTCGAGAACGGCGCCGTCACCCTGGGGGGCAAGCCCCTGGCCCTGACTCCCGCCGAGCAGACCATTCTGGAATACCTCTACGCCCGCCGCGGCGAAGCCGTCCCCCGCGCCGAGTTGGCTTCCCTTCTGGAGGGGGGCGGCAACAGCGTAGAGGTCTATATCTGCAAGCTCCGTGCCAAGATCGAAAAGCCCCTGGGAAGGCGCATGATCCATACGGTACGGGGAGTCGGCTACCGACTGGACGGCTGACGGTCTCCCCTCGCCATCCCGCCCTCTCCGAAAAGAGGCTGAGCCATCTGCTTTGTCAAAAAGCAAACGGCTCAGCCATTTTTACGTAGATTTCTCCCGTCGGCAAAGGTCATGGGTGCGGCACAGGGGGCAAGTCAAGGGGGCCTGATCCCTCAGCTCCACCCACCAGCGGGAAAACAGGAGCTTGTACCACTTGACGCGAAAGCGGTAGCCGCAATGGGGGCAGATAAACCGAGCCGCCGCGATCTCCCGCAGGCGGTTGATACGGGGAATGTGGATGAGGAACAGAAAGAGGAGGACGGTAATGGCGGCGATCGGGAGGATGATCTCGAGCTTCACGGCGGGACTCCTTTCGGGGGGAGAATATGGCGGCGCACCGCAACCGGCGCAAACACCTGTACGTATTTATAGAATACTCCAAAGCGCCCCTAAAGTCAAGGACTCATTTCAACAGTCCCATTCAACCAAACCGAGAAAGACCGCCCGCTTCGGTATGAAAGCAGGCGGTCTTTCTATGTTCGGGGTCACTCCCCCAGCATGATACGGATGATCTCCCGGTCGGTCTCGCTCATACCATCTCTCGCCAGGCGGCCGATGTTGCGGATGGTATTCTCCACCCCCTTGGTGATGATGCCGTCACCGCCGTAGAACTGGCGGCCCGAGCGCATCATGTCGTAGCCCATGATGCCCGCTTCCACCGCCATGGCGATCTTGGCGGCGCAGGAGGCCTTGGCTCCGTCGCAGATGGTGCCCGACAGGATGGCCACGGCGTTGACCAGAGTATGGGCGATCTCGTTGAACCGCCCCCCCGCCAGATAGCAGATGCCGCACCCGCATCCACAGCCCGCGCTGATGGCGCCGCAGTAGGCCGAGAGACAGCCGATGCCCGTCTTCTGATGGACGGTGATGAGATTGGATACAAGAAGCGCGCGCAAAAGGGTCTCCTCGTCGGTGTGCCACTTGCGGGCGTAGACCACCACGGGGACAGAGGCGGTCATGCCCTGGTTGCCGCTTCCCGAGATGATGCAGACGGGTAGCTCACAGCCGTTCATGCGGGCATCCGACCCCGCGGCGGCGTAGGCTCTGGCCTGGGTGCGAAGGTCGCTGTGACCGCCGTTGTAGAGGAGACGGCCGATGGACGCGCCGTACTCATTGCGCAGGCCCTCCTCGGCGATGGCCATGTTCATGGAGATCTGGCGGGTAAGCAGGGGCTTCAGCTCGGTGAGATCCGCCTCCTCGGCGAAGGTGACGATGTCCTGCACGTTGAGGAGGGAGCGGTCGGCGGGCTGAGTATGCTCCGGGGACTCACCGTAGAGATAGCGGTCGGTGAGGTCCCGGACCTCACCCTCGGCGGTGCGGGTCACCGAGACCACGTTGGTGTGGCGGTCGATGAGGTGGACGCGGGCGGTGACGGTCTGACTATTCACGGCGGCCTCGCCCGTCATGACCAGCTCGAAGGGGTGCTTGGTGTCCAGCTCGCTGACGGAGGGGGTGGTGGCGGCCAGGAAGTGGCGGATGCGCTCGGCGTCGGCGGGCTTCAGGGCGCAGAGCACCTCCAGCTTGCGGTCGGGACAGCCGGCCACGATGCCCGCGGCCACGGCGGCCTCAATGCCGTGCATACCGTCGGTGGCGGGGACGATGACAGACTTGACGTTCTTGATGATGTTGCCGCTCAGCTCCACCCGCAGGGTAGCGGGGTCAACCCCCAGGGCGTGGCGGAGGATGGAGGCGGCGTAGGCGATGGCGATGGGCTCGGTACAGCCCATGGCGGGGACCAACTCCTCGCGAAGAATGGCGGTATAGGCGGTCAGAATGTGAGAAGGAAGAGACATACAGACTCCTTGCAGTATTTTTTGGGGCACGAAGAGTACAGGGGCGTATGGGATCACAGGTCAAAGGCAAGCTCGTTTTCGCCGCTGTGGAGGGGATACTCCCCGCCGCCGTAACGGAACACGGCCTCGGTGCCACCGGGGATCTCCACCGTAAAGGCAATACGGCCGTCTGCCTTTTGGTAGCGTACCGCCACGGTGCCCTTGGGGGTCTTGATGCTGCCCGCCATGTGCCCAAAGCGGGATACGGCCATGGGCTCAATGGCCAGGGAGGCATACCCCGCGCTGTCGGGGGTCTGCTTGATGCCCAGGAGGTACTCGAAGAAGTAGGCCACGGGGGCACCGAACATAGGGTGGCTGTGGGAGCGGGAGCGGTTGCTGTCCCAGTACTCGTGGAGGGTGGTGGCCCCGTTCCTTCTCCAGTGCTCGTAGCCCTGATCGCCATCATTGGTCAAGAGATCCACCGCCAGCTCGGCGTCTCCCTTCTCAAAGAGGAGGCGGGTGAGGATATCGGTGGCGAAGATGCCCGTGTCGTAGTGGCCCAGCTTTCTGTAGTAGCGGGTCAGATTCCCATAGGTGTGGGGATCCCCCAGACCCAGGTCCACGGCGTAGGCGTTGGCACCCTGGACGTTCATGACGAAATTGTGGTCAAAGGTGTTGAAGTAGGCCGCCTGCACCGCGCCCTTGCGGTAGGCGATCTTTTCTTCGTACTCGGGGATATCCTCCTCCTTGCCGATGAGGCGGGCGATCTCGGTCATCTTCTGAAGGCTCTTGACCATGAAGTAGGTGTTGACCATAGGGGCGGGGAGGATGACCTGCTGGTTGTGGGAGGTGACGTCCTTTTCGGGGTAGAGGATGTTGGGACCGCACCAGTCCCCGAGGCACCACGCCCCTTCCTTGTCGCTGACCACCAGACCGTAGGCCGAGTGGGCCTCCAGATAGTCGATGTACCGCCGCATCCGGGGGTAGTAGTCGGCCAGCACCGAAATATCCCCGTAGTGCTTGTAGAGCCGGTAGGGCACCTCCACGATGGCAGAGCCCCAGCCCCCGGGGCCGCCGCCGCTGTTGATGTAGGGGGCGGTGTACTGGATGTGACCGCTGAGGGTATCCTGACAGTCCCCGATGTCCCGCATCCACTTTTTGTAGAAGGCCTCGGCGTCCAGCGTAGTCAGCACCGCGTGGCAGGTGAGCTGACCGTCACCCGTGTAGCCTCTGCGCTCCAGGTGGGGGCAGTCCGAGGGGTGACCCGTGTGCATATTGCAGAGCATGGTGTGGAGAAAGGTCTTGTAGGCCCAGTTGAGGGTCTCGTTGTCGCACTCGAAGGCGGAGGCGGCGGGGACGTCAGCGTAGACCACCTTGACCCCTTGGGGCTCGGCCCCGCCGATGACCTCAAAGCAACGGAAGCCGTACCACGTGAACTCGGGCTGGACCACCCGACCCGTGCCGTCGGAGGTCACCAGGAACCGCTGACCGTGGTGGTGGGTCTTGTCCAGACGGCCGTCGGGAAGGGCCTTTTCGGAGAAGAGCACGGTTACAGTCTCCCCCGCGGGGGCGGTGAGCTTCAAAGCGGGGTAGCCCGTGGTGTTCTGCCCGCAGTCATAGACCACGCCGCCGTGCTCACCCTCTCCCAGCCTGGTGACGGGCAGGGTCTCGATCAGGGTGTCGGCGGGGCAGTCGGTGGTATGGTACTCGGTGTCCAGATCCTCGGTCAGGGTGGCGTGAGGCCAGCCGCTGTCGTCAAAATCCACCCCGAGGCAGTCGGTGAAGGCGGTGTAATCGTGGTGCTCGGCTTGGGTGAAGATATACCCCGCCACAAAGCCGTCGCCTACGCGGCAGGTCTCGTCCGAGACGAAATACTCGGTGCCGCCCTCTCCCTCTACCGTCACGCAGTAGATGGCCTTGGGGAGACCGAACACACGGCAGTGGTGGGTGTACCAGCCCCCGCCGAAGTGGATGGCGATGATATTCTCCCCATCGCGGACGTAGGGTGTGATATCGAAATGGGGTACGTAGATACGGTGCCCCGTCAGTACCTCCTCCGCGGGGTCACAGCCGGCCTCAAAGTCCGAGGACAGGGGGAGGAAGGTATCGGGGTTGATGCAGATGCCGTTGACGTAGCACTTGAAAAAGCCCAGACCCAGGACGTTCAGGGTCACCTTGCGGGCGGACTCTGCCGTAAAGCGGCCCCGCAGGACCGTGAAGGTTTCGCGGGTGCGCTGAGCCTTGCCAACCCAGGCAGCATTGCGGAAGAAGTGAGAGCGTGTCATGGTATGCCTCCTTGTGTTGATGGGGGATGTTTCCATTTTACAATATTTCGGGGGAAAAATCAAGGGGTTACGGGTGATTCGGTGAAAAAAAGCTGAGCTTCGCTTCGGGGGGAAGCGGTTGGCTCAGCCGAGGTCGGTTGTGATAAGGATTGAAAGGGAGAAAGGGCAGTTATGAGTCGTCGCCCTCGATGATCTGATTTTTCACAAGGATCTCCACGAGATTTTCGGACGGGTGTCAGCGGCGTGCCGGCTTCCTTTCCGGGCTACACGCTTATCCGCGGCAGAGCAGACCCCAGGGTACTCAGGCGGTCATTTTGCCGTTACTCCGGGAAAGAATTCAATTCGTCGGGCGCCGGTACAGCTTAGCCAGACCGCCCTCGGAGGTCTCGCGATACAAGTGGGACAGGTCGATGCCGGTATGGTACATGGTCTCCACCACCAGGTCGAAGGAGATCTTACGGCTCCCCGAGAGGAAGTTGGCCAGGGACAGGGCGTTGATGGCACGCATGGCGGCCACGGCGTTGCGCTCGATGCAGGGGATCTGCACCAGACCGCAAACGGGGTCGCAGGTCAGGCCCAGGTGATGCTCCAGGGACATCTCGGCGGCGTACTCGATCTGGTCGATGCCCATCTCAAACAGCTCACAGAGGGCGGCGGCGGCCATGGAGCAGGCGGTGCCCACCTCGGCCTGACAGCCGCACTCCGCCCCGCTGACCGAGGCGTTGGTGGCCACCAGATCACCGATCAGACCCGCCACGGCCAGGGCGCGGACCACGTCGCGGTCGGTAAAGCCGTTCTTGTCCTGCATATACTTGAGGACGGCGGGGAGGACGCCGCAGGAGCCGCAGGTGGGGGCGGTGACGATGACGCCGTTGTCGGCGTTCTGCTCGCTGACAGCGAAGGCGTAGGCACAGACCAGGCGGTTCTCGCGGGTCTGGGGGGACTCGTCGATGTGGCGCTGGTTGTAGAGTCTTTGCGCCTTGCGCTCCACCTCCAGGCCGCCGGGGAGGATGCCCGTGTGGGTCAGGCCCTCGCGGATGGCGGCGGTCATGGTGTGCCAGACGTCCAAGAGGAAGGCGGGGAAGTCGGTGTCCTCATGCTCGAAGACGTAATCGGAGAGACGGATGCCTCGGGATTTACACAGCTCGGCGATCTCGGTGAAGCTCTCCTCCTTGTACAGCTCGGGGGGGAGGGAGAAGCGGCTCTCCTCGCCGTCCATGCGGACCTCACCGCCGCCCACCGACAGAAAGCGCATCCGCCCGATCTCGATGTCCCCCGCGTAGCCGATGAAATCCAGGGTGTTGGGGTGAGGGAGGGTGGCGGCGATCTCGTCGTCCATGTTGAACCGGATCTCGGAGGGGATGGGGAAGAGGGTATCGGTGATGGCGCGGTCGGTGCCGTGGCCCTTGCCCGTCTTGGCCAGGGAGCCGTAGAGGATGACCTCAAAGCGGTCGGCCTCGGGGTGGGTGTCCTTGAAGGTACGGGCGGCAAAGGCGGGGCCCATGGTATGGGAGGAGGAGGGGCCCATGCCCATCTTGTATATGGTGCGGACGGACTTCATGGTGAAAGCCTTCCTTTCGGCGTGAATTTTGGTCTAAATTTCAGTATACCATAAAAGACCGAAAAAATCAAGACGGAAAAGGATTATTGGTGAAATTTCCGAGGAGGCGCGGGGCTGGCGTTGGTCTCCTTGACCAAATCGGGATGGCCGGTTTTGGGCAGATCGACAAGATCCAGAAATTTTCGCGGCGGATGAAATATTCGCGGCTTGTTCGGTGTCTGTATAGGTGAGGGGGAACTTGACGTCAATGCCATTAAGTTAAGCCTCCCCCTTTTGGGGGAGGTGGCACACCGAAGGTGTGACGGAGAGGGCATTTCAGACGGTATTTGCCCTCTCACCCGCCTTTGGCGGGAGCTCTCCCGGAGGGAGAGCCCTTTCTGTTTCTTAACTTAATTGCATTGAACTTGACATTCCGTCGGTTTTCTGCTATACTGTACCCATCCCCCGCGAAAGGAAATCCCGCTATGCTTCAAGAAAAAGCCAAAGCCAATATCCGTCGGCTCCGCGTCCTGAACATTCTGACGACGGGCCCCGTTTTGCTGCTTCTCGTCATTGTCCTGTATCTGCTGGTCACCGACGTACTGACCACGGTACAGTCCGGGCTGATATACATCGTCCTCGGTCTGCTCGAGCTATTTGTGGCGCGGATCGTCATGGCGCGGGCATGGAAGAAATACGTCTACAACGTCATGGACGAGGATCTGGACGCCCCCCTGTTCATGGAGATCCTGCGCGAGGTGGGTAGGTACGATCCCTTCGCCATCCATCAGCTTCAGCTGCTCTACGCCGAGGGACGCCACGCCGACGTGGTGAGCCTCTGCACCAAGCAAATGGACAACCCCTACGCCAAGCGTTACAAGCCCGGCTACCTGACCTACATGGCCTTCGCCTACTTCTCGCTGGGAGACGATCAAAGGCTGGCCGAGATCCACGAGGCCACCGAATGGTTCCTGCAGAGTCAAAAGAACCCCGAAAAGTACAGACGGCTCATGCCCATGCAGGTCTTCTACGCCGCTTACCTGAAGCGGGACACGGATGCCTGCGAGGCGTTCTTTACCGCCAATCCCCCCAAAATGCGGATCACGGCTATCCAGCGCTACCTCTTGCGGGCGCGGGTCGCCCAGCTGAAGGGGGACACCGAGGCGGCGGAGCGGTTTTTGCGTCAGGTGCTGACCGAAGGCCCCAACACCCCCGTGGCCGTGACCGCCAAGGCCCACCTCGCCGCCATGGAGCGGGGCGAGGGCTACGACAAGGCCTTCCCCGAGGCTCTGCCCGATCCCCTGTTCCCCGTGGTGACCTCCCAAAAGAGACACCGGGCCGTGAAGATCCTGACCCGGGTCTGCTTGATCGGAGCGGCGGTGCTTCTGGTGTATACCCTTGTTCTGGAGGGCATGATCGAGCGCAAGGACCGTGCGCTTCGAGAGGACGTGCGGGTCGCCATAGAGGCGGAGCATGACGGCGTGACCGTACATGATTACTTTGTCTTATCGGAAGGGGAGACCATGCTGGACGCGCTGGCGGTCTGCTCCACCGACGAGGGGGTCGTGGTGGCCGCGCTCTACGGCCGCAAGGAGGAACCCGACAAGCTTCTCTGCGATACCCTGGTCACCTTCACCGAGGAGGAGCTTACGGGAAGCGTCCTTCCCTCCCACGTCTTCCGCGGCTGTTCCACGGAATACTTCGGTGTTTGCGGCTTCTACGAGACCGAGGAGGAGATCCCCGCGGACGCGGCAACCACCGTATCCGTTACGGTCTACGGACGGGAGCTGTGGTTCGCCGTGACCGACGTAGCCCCCGCGCGTTAGACTTGATCCCACCAAAAAAGGTGTCCTTCGCCATGAAAGACACCTTTCTTTTTTGTTCGGCTTACGGATAACACTCCACCTGGAAGATCCCGTAGCCCTTGTCGTTGCGGATGACCTCCACGGTGAGGGAGGCGGTCTTGTCCCCCGCTTGGATCTTGGCGGTCAGCTCGTAGCGGGAGCCGCCCACGGTGGAATCGTAGTAGGAGGAGCTGATGCCCGTGATCTTCTCCACCGTCGCGCCCTCGGTGAGGTCGATACCCACCTTGGTCTTGACCTGCTCGGCAAAGGCGGCCAGCAGCTCCTCGGTCATGGCGGCGTCGGGATGGTACAGGTCGGCGGCCCCGGCGTAATCCTCGTTATCCAGGGCGGTGAGCAGATCATCCATGGCTCCGCGGGCCTCCTCGCGGGTGACACCGCCCGAGCAGGCGGTCAGGGAGGTGATCAGCAGGAGCAGGGCGGCGAGGATAGACAGGATGCGGGGGGCGGTTTTGGTTCTATTCATAGGTGAAATCCTCCTTGTTTTGTTGTACTGTTACAATAATACACCTTGAGAAGGCATTTGTCAAGAGGGGGGATGAAATTTCCAAAAAAACGTCAATGCCCACAAATTTGCCGATTGATTTCTGTGCAATACAGCAACGGAAAACACCGTACCGCCCTTGTCGGGTGATACGGTGTTTTTTGCCTGCTTGGCCCGATCCTTACAAAAAGAGTCATCCTGAGCGAAGCGAGCACGGAGTGCCGCGCAGTCGAAGGATCTCAAAGCAAGCAGGAGATCCTTCGACTCCACTTCGCAAAGCTCCGTTCCGCTCAGGATGACACGTTTTTGTTTGGATCACTCCCCGTCGGCCATATGGGCGTCCAGCTTCTTCTCGATCCTGGCCAGCTCCTGGGCCACGGGGTCGGGGATGTGGACCTGGTCGAGATCGTCGGGCTTGCGGCCTCCGCGGCGCACCACACGGGCGGGGATGCCCACGGCGGTAGAGTTCTCGGGAACCTCCTTGAGCACCACGGCGTTGGCGGCGATCTTGGAGTTGTCCTCGATCTTGAAGGGACCCAGGACCTTGGCACCCGCGCCCACCAACACGTTGTTGCCCAGGGTGGGGTGACGCTTGCCCACGTCCTTACCCGTACCGCCCAGGGTCACGCCCTGGTAGAGGGTGCAGTTATCCCCGATCTCGGTGGTCTCGCCGATGACCACGCCCATACCGTGGTCGATGAACAGCCCCTTGCCGATGGTGGCGCCGGGGTGGATCTCGATGCCGGTCTTGTGGCGGGCCCACTGGCTGACGGCGCGGGCGGCGAAGTAATGCTTGGACAGGTAGAGCTTGTGGGCCACGCGGTAGGCCAGGATGGCGTGGACACCCGAGTAGAGCAGGAGGATCTCCAGATCACTGCGGGCGGCGGGGTCGCGGCTTCGGACGGCGGCGATATCGGTGGCGATCTCGTTGCGGATGGCGGCGACGGTGTCGGTCACCTTGCGGGTGGATGTTTTGAAGATACGGGGCAGATCAAAGTTGATGATATACTCACGATCACGGTTCATGGGAGGGTACCTCTTGGGAAGTGGATTGGAATGGGATGCCCTCTCCGTCACGCCTGTGGCGTGCCACCTCTCCCAGGGGGAGAGGCATACCGGTGTGAGGACAAAGGCTCTCCCCGTGGGAGAGCTCCCGCCGCAGGCGGGTGAGAGGGCTTTCTGCGGACTTAGTCGGGATAGCAAAGGGATCAGCGGCGGCCGATTAACGGCGGACCTTCTTCCCCACCACGTGGATGATGCGCTGGAGGGAGGGGGCGAAGATCATGTTGATGATGAACTCAAAGACGAAATTCAGACCGGCCAGGCCAATGAAGATGAAGTGAACGGCGGACTTTCCGTAGCTCATGGAGTCGGCAAAGGCGGAGATGGTGTCGAAGATCACAAAGCAACCCAGCACGAACACGCCCGTGTTGACGACGGGAGTGATGGCGGCGGCAAGGAACACGGCCAGAAGCTCGTTCTTCTTGGAGAGCAGCTTGTAGATCAAGCCTGCCAGATAGCCTGCCAGGGTGGACTTCACCAGGCAGATGCCCGCGGTGATGATGGGGTTCTGCTGGAACAGGAAGGAAGTGAAGGGATCCAGGCCCATGACGCCGCACTGGATGTAGACCTCCAGACCGAACACGAAGCCCAGGAAAGCGCCCGCGGCGGGGCCCAGGATCATGGCACCCAGGGCGATGGGGATCAGCACCAGGCTGACGGGGGTCCCAAGCACGGGGATCTTGATGACGATGCCTGCCGCCTGGAGCACCAGTACGACGGCGGTGAGGATGGCCAGCTGGACCATTCTCAAAAGGGATTGATTTCTTTTGCTTGCCATAAGCAAACCTCCTTTGAGGACTTTCACCTCATGCTGCCGTCCGCTTGGGGTACGGCGCGTAAAATTTATGATCACCGCAATGTCTTGCGACATTGCAGGAATCAACTCACTTATTTTTCTTGGCCTCTCGCTCGGCGGTAGCCTTGTAGATGAAATACAGCCCCAAGAGCGTCAAGTCAGGCTCGTGGATGATCTCATGGGTGCAGGCGGGGAGGACCAATTCCGCCAGGCCTCCCGTGGCCACGATGGGCAGGGCGGCGTTCTTGGGGAGCTTCAGCTCCTCCTTGATGCGGCAGATCATGCCGTCGATCATGCAGGCGGTGCCCAGGACCAGACCCGAGCGGATGGCGGCGGTGGTATTCTTGCCCAGGGCGGTGTCGGGAGCCTTCAGCTCCATGTAGGGGATCTGGGCGGCGGCGGCGCGGAGTCCCTCCAGGGCGGTGGAGACACCGGGGGAGATGGAGACGCCCACCAGCTCTCTGGCCAGGTTCACCGCTCCGCAGACGGTGGCGGTGCCGAAGTCCAGGAAGATCACGGGGGCGCCGTAGAGCTTGACGGCGGCGGAAGCGTTGGTGACGATATCGGCCCCCAGGGCGGCGGGATCGCCCACCCGCAAGCTGATACCGGTGCGGACACCGCCCTCGATGTGGGTGACGGGGATGGGGGTGTCCCCCCCCAGCTTCTGCACGGCGGCCTCCAGGGTATGGGTGAGCTGAGGTACCACAGACCCCATGACGGCCGCCCGGATCGGGCAGGTAATGGCACCGTGGTAGCCCTTATCGGCCAGCAGACCGCGGATGATGACGGCGTACTCGTCGGCGGTTCGCCCCGTAGCGGCGGACAGCTTGGCGGTGAGGGCGGGGGTAGGGCGGGGACCGGTAGCGGTCAGATCGAAGAGACCCAGCGAGATGCTGGAATTGCCGACGTCGATGGCCAGTAGCATGGGGGGGACCTCCTTTGTAAGAAATCAGGAATCGGTCTTGACAAAACGCGTTTTCTTTGCTATACTATCCTACGGAATCGTTTGTCACAAGCGGCGGTTCCCGTAGGAGTTGCCCAAACGGCGGCGGTCGCTTCCTCTTTTTCGAGGAATGCGAAATCTTTTTCCTTCCTCGATGTTTTTACAAAGAGGGAGGTGATGTTCTGATGTATGTTACCTGGTACGAGCTCATTGAGTTTATCATGGCTCTGATCACCCTGGCATTTGTCATTATGTCTTACTTAAACGGTAAAAAAAGATAACCGCCCCTCTTCCACAAGTGCGGTTATCTTTTTGATAAACACGAGGAAGTGACCGTTGCCGGTAACTCCTACGCTTTCATGATACCACATGGAGAGAGATTTGTCAATACCTTTTCAGAAAAATAACGGGAATATGTAACGAAGCTACTTCCTCGCCACGCGGCGGGGCTTTTTGTTTGTCTTATTACAGAATATGCGAAAAGCGCGTCAATCGTCCTCCTCGTCGCTCTCTCCGATCCGTTTCCGCGTATTCGCGGGCTTCATGCGGAGGCGAGCGCGGGCCTTGTCAATTTCATACTGAGGCAGGGTCTTGAGCTTCTTGAAGGCATCAAAGCTGCCGTCCTCGGCGGCGCGGACGTAGAGCTCGATGGCCTTTTCGCGGTCGTACATCCGCCCCAGGCCCTCCTCGGCGCACTTGGCCAGGAGGTACTCGGCGTTGCCCTTGGCGGCTCCTACGTAGTCCCCCTCGTGGCGGGCGGCCTTGCGGATGTAGCGGATGGCCTCGTACTCGTCGGCCTCCACGATCTCGAAGCGCTTGTCCATGAGCTCGTCGGCGTACTCCCCGTTCTCGTCGGGGGTGGGGGGCAGGAGAAAGGCGGAATCGGGGGTGTCGGGGCGGTGGAAGGGGATGCGGCGGATACTGATGATGTCGGGCTCCCCCACACAGACCGTGAGCCGCACCATGGCGAGATACAGCTGGGCCTCGATGCACCCGCACTCGGCGGCGGTGAGCATATAGGCGTAGCCCTCGGCGGGATCGCAGGGGACACCGCGCCCCGTGACCAGCATAGCCCCCGCATTGTAGGCGGCGTCGCCCTCCTCCTCGTAGCGGAGGTAGGTGTACAGCTCGAAGGCCTTGGCGGGATCGGGGTCGATGCCGTAGCCGTACTGGAGGCAGTAGGCGTAGTTGAAGATGGCGCGGGTGTGGCCTGCCTTCACGCCCTCGTCGTAGATGCGGAGGGCGTCGGTGTAGCGGCCCTCGGTGAACAGGGCGTTGGCCTTGATAACAGCATTGTCTATGTTCACGGGGGCTCCTTTCGGGAATTGGTAATTCGTAATTCGCAATTCGTAATTGGGGGAACGGGGGAACGGCTCTTTTCCTCAGAAGGATCTTTGCAAAGGATCCTTACGGACAAGGCTTGGCGCGATCGCGGCGGTCCGCTCCTACATAGCGCAAGGCCCTCCGCGTCATTACGAATTACGCATTACGAATTACGAATTGAAATCGCACTCGTTCACTTACGGTAATATACGTAATGCACCACGATGGTCCTCTCCACGCCGCCGTGCTCCTTGTCGGGAGCGGTGATGACCACCCCGTCATTAGACATGAGGATCCAAGCCTGGAGGTCGTCGATATCGCACCGCAGGATGGTCTCGGAGGGGGTAGAGACGATGAGCTCGTCGGTCTCCCGCTTGATGTTCAAGGAGCCGCTGCGGCCGATGACGTTCTCGTTATCCCCGTGCTTTTCGGTGATGTACTTGATGGGGTAGCCGCAGATCTTCTCGGCCATATCGTGGCGGAAGCGGGGGGAATCGGGGTTCTTGCTCTTGGTCCAGTGGGACACGATCTTCTTGAAAAAGCCCATGGTTGCGGCTCCTTTCGCGGGAATTCAAATTTGGGTTTGTCGGTGGGTTCTTGCGCCAAAGGCGCATATCGAGCCGCGAAAGCGGCATATCGAGCCGAAGGCCCATGCCGGAGGCATATCGAACACCCGAAGGGTGTATATCGACAAAAACTCCGGGTCGATAT
>JAZNJA010000057.1:0-65145 GCA_045577755.1 Eubacteriales bacterium | reverse complement strand
GCCAAGGAAACGGCTGACGCATTGACCTTCCCCTCGGGGGAAGGGGGACCGCGATAGCGGTGGATGAGGGTCACCCAAAAACATACTGATCTGTTCCGTCAAACAGTTCGATAAACCCCAATTTCTCATTTCTCTACATTATCCCCAAAAACTTTTTTTCTATCCCCCCCGAAATATTTCAAAATAACACTTTACATTTCGACACATTTGTGCTATAATTTATAGGAATGTGATTTATGTGTCACAAAGCCATAAATTTCAATACGAAAGAGGAATTGCAGTATGGAAAACAAAATTCTTGTTGAGACCTCCGCTCGTCACATCCACCTGACCGACGAGGCCGTCGCCGCTCTGTACGGCGAGGGCGCAGAGCTGACCGTCAAGAAGATGCTCAGCCAGCCCGGTCAGTTCGCAACCGGCAACGAGAAGATCAAGCTGGTCGGTCCCAAGGGTGAGATGATGGTCAGCGTTCTGGGTCCCACCCGTAAGGCTAACCAGATCGAGCTGTCCTACACCGATGCCCGCGCTCTGGGTCTGAAGAACGTCCCCGTCCGCGAGAGCGGCGACGTGGCCGGTACTCCCGGTCTGAAGATGGTCGGCCCCGCAGGTGAGATCGAGGTCTCCGAGGGCGCGATCATCGCCAAGCGTCACATCCACATGACTCCCGCTGATGCCGAGGGTCTGGGTGTCTCCAACGGTGAGGTCGTCAAGGTTCTGGTCAAGTCCGAGCGCACCACCATCTACGACGACGTCGTGGTCCGCGTCAGCCCCAGCTACGCTCTGGCCATGCACATCGACACCGATGAGTGCAACGCCGCCGCCGCCTTCGGCGAGGTCTACGGCGAGATCGTCAAGTAATTACATCCGCGCATTCCCAAAACATAACGAAAGGTAACACCCCACCACCATGAAGATCCTTTTTCAAGGCGACAGTGTCACCGACGCGGGACGGGATCGGAGCGACCCACACGACATGGGCAACGGTTACCCCCGATTCGCTTCGGCTATGATCCAGGATTCCTTTCCCGATACCGAGTTTGAGTTTGTCAATCTCGGCATCAGCGGTAATCGTACCGAGCATCTGGTGGAGCGGCTGGAGGCTGATTTCATAGAGATTCAGCCCGATATCGTCTCCATCATGATCGGCGTCAACGACGTTTGGCATCACTACGCCTTCGAGTACGTCGAGACCACCGACGAGCAGTTCGAGAAGAACTACCGCATAGTCCTGGACGCCATCAAGTCCCGCACGAGCGCCCGTATCCTCATGATCCAGCCCTTTCTTTTGGAGTCCGTGGACCCCGCCAAGAAGGAGCTTTGTGAGGAACTGGCCCGTAAACAAGCTATTGTAAAACGCCTGGCCGACGAGTACGCCGACGCCTACCTCCCTCTGGATGAGATCCTGCATGCCGAGGATGAGGAGGAGCCCGCCTACTACGCCGCCGACGGCGTTCATCCCACGCCCGACGGTGCCTGCTACATCGGCGAGGCGTATCTGGGAGCCATCGCCCCGCTGATCGAGCTTCTATCTTAAGAAGGACCGACACAGGGTCGGTATGGTCACGGCGAACAGCGTCCCCAAAGCCCCCCAAAAGGGGGCGCTCCCCCTGAGGGGGATCATCCTGCAAAATTTTCAAAGGAGATATACAATCATGAGCAATGAGTACAAGTGCGAGTACGCAATGAGCCATGAGGTTCAGAACATGTGTACCGTAGCCCAGGGCCCCAACCACGGTCCCGCTCCTCTGCCTGAGGAGGGCAAGTGGATCCAGGCCAGACAGATCAGCGACATCTCTGCTTACACCCACGGTGTGGGCTGGTGCGCTCCCCAGCAGGGCGCCTGCAAGCTGTCCCTGAACGTCAAGAACGGTATCATCGAGGAGGCCCTCGTGGAGACCATCGGCTGCTCGGGTATGACCCACTCTGCCGCTATGGCCGCCGAGATCCTGCCCGGTAAGACCCTTCTGGAGGCACTGAACACCGACCTGGTGTGCGACGCCATCAACACCGCAATGCGTGAGCTGTTCCTGCAGATCGTCTATGGCCGCAGCCAGTCCGCTTTCTCCGAGGGGGGCTTGGTCATCGGCGCAGGTATGGAGGATCTGGGTAAGGGCGAGCGTTCCATGGTGGGTACCATGTACGGCACCCGCGCTAAGGGCGTGCGCTATCTGGAGATGACCGAGGGCTACTGCACTCGCATGGCTCTGGATGAGAATAACGAAGTGATCGGCTACGAGTTCGTTTCTCTGGGCAAGATGACCGACTTCATCAAGAAGGGCATGGAGCCTAACGAGGCGTACGAGAAGGCCAAGGGTACCTACGGTCGGTTCAATGATGCTGTCAAGTACATTGACCCCCGCAAGGAATAATCAAGGAGGGACTGTATATCATGGCAAAGTTTGAAGGTTACGAGAGACGCGAAGCGAAGATCCTCGCCGCTCTGAATGAATACGGTATCCACTCCATCGACGAGTGCAAGGAGATCTGCGACGCTTACGGCATCGATCCCTACAAGATCGTCGAAGAGACCCAGCCCATCTGCTTTGAGAATGCTAAGTGGGCATACGTTGTGGGCGCAGCCATCGCCATCAAGAAGGGCTGCACCAAGGCTTCCGACGCCGCTGCCGCTATCGGTATCGGTCTGCAGGCCTTCTGCATCCCCGGCTCCGTCGCCGAGAACCGCAAGGTCGGTCTTGGCCACGGCAACCTGGGCAAGATGCTCCTCTCCGAGGAGACCGAGTGCTTCTGCTTCCTGGCCGGCCACGAGTCCTTCGCCGCCGCCGAGGGCGCCATCAAGATCGCTCTGAACGCCAACAAGGTCCGCACCCAGCCCCTCCGCGTCATCCTGAACGGTCTGGGCAAGGACGCCGCCTACATCATCGCCCGCATCAACGGCTTCACCTACGTGAAGACCGAGTTCGATCCCTACACCGAGACCGTTACCGTGGTCGAGGAGAAGCCCTTCTCCAAGGGTCCCCGCGCTGACGTCCGCTGCTACGGCTCCGACAACGTGCCCGAGGGCGTGGCCATCATGAAGCTGGAGAACGTCGGTGTGTCCATCACCGGTAACTCCACCAACCCCACCCGCTTCCAGCACCCCGTCGCCGGTACCTACAAGAAGTGGTGCCAGGAGAACGGTGTCGGCTACTTCTCCGTCGCCTCCGGTGGCGGTACCGGCCGTACCCTCCATCCCGACAACATGGCCGCAGGTCCTTCCTCCTACGGTATGACCGACACCATGGGCCGTATGCACTCCGACGCCCAGTTCGCCGGCTCCTCCTCCGTCCCCGCTCACGTGGAGATGATGGGTCTGATCGGTGCAGGTAACAACCCCATGGTCGGTATGACCGTGGCCGTTGCCGTGGCGATCGAAGAGGCCAGCAAGTAATCCGACTGATTACGCCTATAGAACACCGCCTTCCCTCGGGAGGCGGTGTTTTTTGCGCGAAAGGATATGACACCGTGCTTTGCGGGCAATGAATCTGTTCGGTAGTATTGACATATGTCCTCGGGTATGTTATAATAACTATATCTATGAACCGACAGCGGTACAGAACTGAAGCCGTGTCGTTTCGCAAAGGAGAGACTATGAGAAAACTTTTGCCGCTGCTTTTGATCTTCTGTATGCTGATGCCCCTCTGCGCCTGCTCCTCCGAGCCCGTCCCCTATACCGATAGAATAGGGCGGGGAAGAAGCTGCTATATGGACGTGGTGGAGATCACGCCCATTAACGGTACTCTGTGGAACGTGGAGCTCATCTGCGAGTGTGTGCTGGCCGATGGAAGCACCGCGCTGATGAAGATCGAGTCTGAGGACTACGTAACCTACTTCGATTCCTACGTCGAAGAATACAACCTGCCGATTCACGCAAAGAAGATTGTGTTCGACGAGCCCGTTCGCTTGAACGGTGTCGCGGATCGGTATGATCTAGCCCTGGATCCAACATCGTCGCGTGAGACTCGGGAGCGGCTCTTCTGTTTCGAGTACTCGGACACCTCGCAGACCTTGGATAAAGGGAAGAGAAGCTTTCCTCAAGAACCCTATAGCCCCGACATGAGGCCGCACATGGGAGTATCCATGGAGATCCTGAACTTGACGATCGAGCTCGAGCTCAGCTACGCCAACACGATCGTGACCAGCCATTATCTGTGTAAGGCCCTCACCGCAAGCGGCGAGGAGCAATGGATCATCGTCGACAAATATAAGTACGATGACTATTTTTTCTCGATGCCCGTGTTAGCCACCCCCGCGAAGATCATTGGCAAGACCGTCCTCACCGCCGATGAGATCCGGGAGATCGACATACCCGCAGGCGTACCCGACGTGATCTTCTACTTCTGGACAGTGGATTCCGATCAATTCGAATCCTGTTTCTTGACCAACCAGCCGCCCATTCCCTATGAGGAGGCTCAACAAATCGGCCAACCCGTGTACCTGGACGTTACCGAGCTGATTCCCGTGGGTTCTTTTGGAGAAAGCTTACACACATATTACAAGGCCGTCCTGGTAAGCGGCGATACCGTATGGATGAGGGTCGACGATTCTGAATACAAAAGCGTATTCAACAAGAACGCCGAATCGGTCGTCAAGAATCACGGTATGCAGAGGATCACCTATGAGGCGCCTGTCCGCATGATCGGCAGCCTGGAGGAGGACGAGCTGATGGCGGACGAGAATTCGGAGGAGAAGACCTCGGTAAAGCTGTTCCACTTCAAAAAGATCGACTACACGAAGGACAATATGGCTCAGATCGTAGGCACGGCCACCAAGAGCGGCTACGGAAAGCCCTTTGAGGACGACCTGAGAAATCACATCCTGGTGTACACGGATATCATTTCGGCCGTGAAGAAATACAGCGGATCCTTGTTCATTACCGAAAAGACGTACGTGATGGAGGCCATCACGGCGGACGGTAAGAGTATCTGGATCATGGTCACCGCGGAGGATTACGACAAGTTCTTCGGCCCCGCCGTGGAATTCACGGAGCCCGTCACCATATACGGTACGTCCGCCTACCGAGATGATGAGATCAGAAATGCCGAAAAATATCCCGAAATTCCGCCCCTGTTGTTTATGTTCAATGGCTTGGTCTCCCCCAATTTTGAGGCCAAGAAGGCAGACAAGCTACCCCGTGAGGCCTACATGGGAGAGGAAAAGCTCTCTCAGCGGGTATACCTTGATATCACCGAGATCTCGTCTCAATACACGGTGACCATCCCCAGCGAATACACCGAGACCGTTAACTACGTTTGCTCTGCTCAGACCGCCGACGGAAAGACCGTTTGGCTATATATGGATGGCTTGGGTATCTCGACAGATTACTCACCCAATCTTGACGGTACGAAGACCTTTGCCGAGCCCTTGCGGATCAACGGTTATGTAACCGCTACAGATCACATCGCCACGAACCTGGCTGAGGCCATCGGTGGGAATAGGATCGTGGTATACGAGGGAGATGAATGACGGAAACGCGTTTCGATCACAGATATAAAGAACCTTTTGCATACAGTGCGGAGAGGAGATCTGACCCCATCGCGGCTCCCGGGAGGCGTGATCGGCTGACCTAAAGACGGACACGCCGCCGCGAGACCAACGCGGCGGCGTGTTCTGCCGTTTTCCCTCAAAAATCTGTACAAAAATCAACTGCTTTATTTGGGAAAAACCCACCTTGACAGAAATTCCCGATTATGGTATCATTATGAACAGAAAATGATTTCCGGAGGAACCCCTATGAAAAAATACCTGAGCCTGATTCTGACCGTTTGTACGGTGCTTCTGGTGATCCTTGCCTCCTGCGTGGCTGATCTGCCCGAGGATACTCTGCCCCACACCGAGGATACGACCGCTGCCCCCGCCCCCGGTACCGAGACTCAAGCCCCCGACGAGACCGACGGGGAAGCATCCACCGAGGACGGCACGGCCGAGCCTCCCTCCGAAACGGATGACAGGGAGACCGTTCCTCCCGCTGCCGACGAGACCACCGAAGCCCCGACCGAGGCTCCCACAGAGCCTGAGACCGAAGCCCCCAACACCCAGGGCGACTGCGGAAACACCTACTTTTCCGACGCGAAAAAGACCGTCGGCAAGGTCCGGCTGGACTCGGTCAAGCATGAGATCCGCCAGACGGAGTACGCCACCGCAGTCAAGAAGACAGGGAACTGGAACGTGACCGTAAACGAAAATACGGGTATTCTCCAGCTCTACGGCTGGATCGGCTTCAGTATCAACAGCTTCGAGCTGGGCTGGCGCATCGGCACCGACAGCGAGGTGACCTACACCACCGATGGCGTGGAGCTTGTCACCCGTGAGGCCGCCGTTCTCCAGGCCGCCAAGAAGGAGGGCTACACCAACGCCACGGGCTTCCGCTATAACCTCAACCTGAACAGCTTCCAAAGCGGCGATGAGGTCCACCTCTTCGTCAAGGATACTGCGAGCGGAACGGTCTACTGCTTCTGCGAGCTGACGATCTATGCCAACGCGGTCTCCGGGAACCTGACCAACGCCACTCTCAACGAGAAATACGGCTTGGGTTACGGATCGGATATGGATACCTCCTTCTACGATCCCATCCCCGATAAAGAAACCGTCGTTGCTCCCGATGACGATCCCACCGTCAAGCTCTGGTTCGACCACATCACCGAGAAGGTCGCCCGTTACGATCTCTCGGACATGGATACGGGAGCCGAGAGCTATACCATCCAGATGGGCAAGAACGAGATGGAGGGCTGTCAGTTCTTCCTCTACTCCCCCACCACAAGGAAGATCCACATCCGTGTCTCCGACTTCACAAACCAAAAGGGGGAGACCCTCACCACCGAGCTGGGCGTGGAATTCTACATGGAGGATGGCTACGTCACCCACAACGGCTTTCCCGCCACCTTCGTCTACCCCGACGCCGTGATCCCCTACGATTCCTACATCGCTTATTCGAGCAATACCGAGAGTGGCCGCTACGGCATGGATGCCGACAGTAAGCTCGACTACGGTCCCTACGTTCTCATAGGTCCCTTCTCGGGCTCGGATTGGAACCACGAGAAGTATCCCTTCCGGGATTCTCTCCGCGGCTTCGTGGTCCAGGCCGTGACCACCAAGGATTCCACCCCCGGCGCCTACAAGGCCACCGTAGAGATCCTGGATGCCGACACGGGCAAGTGCATCAAAGCCGCAAACGTCTATACCTACGTCTACGACGTGACCCTCTCCGACGAGACCGCTATGAAGACCGCCTTCGGCCTTTGGGACATCGTGGGCGTTTACTACCAGCAGTACAACGAGAACCCCGACCGTCAGCGCTACAGCGACGTGGAGATCACCAAGGCCGTGGCCGATTTCTTCCTCAAGCATCGCGTCACCCTGACCGGCAGCATCACCTACTTCAACGTCCTGGGTGCCGATTGGTTCAAAAACCCCAGGGTCACCTCCCTCCGCGTGCTGACCAAGGATCAGTTCGATTCCATCAAGAACGACCCCATCCTGGCCCCCAAGATGTTCTACTACGGACAGGACGAGCCCGGTGTTCCCCGCGGCTGGCGTCCCATCACCTTCCCCGACGGTGTTTCCGAGACGGTCTACGACAACACGGGCCTGCTCAGCGTGCTGGCCATCGCCCGTGAGGCCAAGCAACTCCGCGAGGTCTGGGGCTGGGACGACTACCGCCTGTTGGTGCCCTTTGAGCGGAACATGGATTTCAAGCGCTTCAACTTCAACAGCGTAGACAAGACCACCGCCTTCCCCGCGTGGTACGATGAATTCGCCGTGGGTAGCGAGCGTGACGCCATCGAGTACCTGTCCAAGCACGGCGTCAACCTCTGGGTCCCCCATCTGTTTAGCTTCACCCCCAGAGAGCTGAAGGGACTGAGCGGCGCGCAGTATATCCAGTCCGCGGATGTGGATTCTACCTTCGGCGAGTTCTCCGACCGTATGAACGGCTTTGTGGAGGAGGGCGGAGAGCGCTGGAGCTACGTGGCCTGCGAGCCCAAGTACACCAGCCCTTACCAGAACATCCTCCTCTTCAACGACGGCACAGAGGGCCGTACCATGTTCTGGACAAACTACCTCAATGACGTGACGGGCTTCCTCTACTGGCACGTTTCCTACTACGACGCGGCGGGGAACAACACCTACCAGATGCGCAATCCCGTCTCCAAGACAGGCCCCGGCGACGGTATCCTGGTCTATCCCGGCTCGGCCTACGGCCAGCTGGATCCCATCCCCTCCATCCGCCTTGTGAATATGCGTGACGGCATCGAGGATTACCAGATGCTCACCATGCTGGAGGATGCCAAGGGCGCCGACTACACAAGCGAGCTGGTCAGTCATATCACCACAAGTACCCTCACCTACACCAGAGACGACGACGTGGTCTACAACGTCCACGCCTATCTGCTCCGCGCGCTGGAGGAGGCCAACTGAAACAAAAAAACACCCCTTACCGCACGGTGAGGGGTGTTTCGGTTCATTCAACGGTTCCAAAATTGTGCAAAAGGAAAGGAGGCCGCCATGGCGGCCTCCCGTTACGTCCGGGCTTCCAGATGAGACAGGACCTTGTCGAGATCGGGCAGGATCACGTCCTTCACGTAATCCCCTCCGTGCCGATCCTTCAGGGAGAACTTGTACCACAGGTCCCACCCGTGACACAGGATACCCGACCGCTCGAAGTAAGCCTGCGGTGCGCTCTTGATCAGAGCGGCGGTCAGCTTCTCAGCCCCAAAGGCGGTTGCCTTGACAAGACCGACGTTCAAGGTAAAGGAATAGCTCGTCTCGTAATTGAACTGCGACCGTTGCAGACCGATCACCTCGGCGGCATTCTTACCCTCTCGGTAACGGTAGAACAGATTCCCGTTCTTCGAAAATCCTTTTGCGGTCAACGCTTCCGCGATGGCACTCACCGCGCCCTCGCACTCGGCCTTGGCGTCGTACTCGTACCCGCCGTTCTGGAACAGCGTGTAATGTGCCGCGTCACTCGACGGAGAGATATAGTCGCTCCGCATAAGCCCCTCGCCGCCGTCCTTCAAATAGGCCTTCAGGATAGCGCGGCTCATGTTGGTGATATCGGGACGTGCCACCGCCTCCTCGGGAGAAAGAAGCAACACCTCGCTGTTCTCATACCCGTCGGAACGGGGCTTTCCCTCCAGATACTCCATGCGGAACACGGCGCACCATTGATCATCCTTGAACTGCATAGCCAGCAGGGAATCGGCGTGGGCGCAGACTCCCGTCTCCTCGAAGATCTCCCGCTCCGCCGCTGCAGTAGGAAGCTCACCGTCATGGACGTATCCACCGGGGAGCAGAATACGATCCTTGGCGGTACCGTAGGTGTGGCGCACCAGAAGCACCCGACCGTCCATGAGCAAAAGCCCGCAGACCGTGAAACAATTGCTGTTCATGGTCTTACACCTTGATCAACTCATACTCCCGCGACCCGAACCCCAGCTCGGCGGCGGCCTCAATGGTATGCACACCGTTGCGGGACTCAATGCGCTCGATGAGGTGAGGCTTGCCGGGATCCGAGCAAGCGTACACCAGATCCACGCAGGCCCGGTCGATGGCGATGGGATCGGTGGAGACCAGAATACCGATGTCGGCAATGCAGGGATCCTCGGCCACGGCACAGCAGTCGCAGTCCACCGACATATTCTTCATGACGTTGATATACACGATCTGCCCCTTGAACAGCTCCACCACCGAGGCGGCGGCGTCGGCCATGGACTCCAGGAACTTATTGCGCTCCGCCGTCCAGAAGGCCTCGGGATCCCCCGCGCCGTGGATGTACTGCTTACCGAAGGAGGAGGCGCAACCGATGGACAGCTGCTTCAGCGCCCCGCCGTAGCCTCCCATGGGATGCCCCTTGAAGTGGGACAGCACCAGCATGGAGTCGTAATTGGCAATATCCTTGCCCACGTAGTTCTTTTGAATCACCTTACCGTCGGGGATATCCAAAACCAGATCGGGTCCCTCGGCGTCCAAGAGATCCACCTTGTAGTAGTCCATCCAGCCGTGCTCACGGAAGAGCTGACGGTGCCGCTCGGTGGTGTTGCGCATACCCTCGTAGGCGGTATTGCACTCCACCACGGTGCCCCCCACGCGGTCGATGACGGGCTTCCAGAAATCGGGGCGCAGGAAGTTCTGATTGCCCTTCTCACCGGAATGGACCTTGACGGCCACGTTTCCGGGCAGGGTCACGCCCAGAATATCATACATTTCCAGCACCTTCTCGGGAGTGATGACAGGGGAAAAATAGACCTTTGACTTGCTCATAATGAACTCCTTACCGCGACGAGATCAAAACCAGTAGCCGCGCATCTTCTTCAATAAATCGGGAGTCAGAGGGTACTCCTCGGTATCGGGGATCACCGAATCGATCCCGCAATGGCCGCACATGGCGGTTTTGCCGTTATCCGTCCAGTCCTTGATCTCTTTAGGATCATAGATCCTCTCGCAGTAGAAGCAACCGCAACGGTCACTCTTCTCCAGGGCGCCGCGGTTGTTGGTGCAGAGGGCGTGGGCACTGATGTGAGTGACCTCCTCCAAAGCAGGCGCACGGTAGGCGAAGCGGAAATACCGGTTCTGCTCGGGCTTAATGAGCCGCTCGATCATGGGCTGAACCGACTGGATGCGCTGATCCGAACCCGAATCGTATCGGTAGAACAGGCCGTCCTCAGCAGGTCCCGCGTGGATGAAAACATGGCGGGGAAAGTCGCGGAACTGATCGGGGAAGCCGGGGCCGAAATGGCGGGAATCCCCCTCGAAAACGACGTCACCGGGACGAAGGTCGGCGGCGTCATCGATGCGGGTAAAGCCGTACTTGACCAGGAACTCCTCCAGATTGGGGGAGAAGTACAGGGGCAGACCCTTGGTTTTCGGCTGATGGGCCACGTACCCCGCCTCGCAGAGCACCCACCCGCAGAAGCGGTCGCAGGAAGTCTTCTTTTCGGGATTCTCGGAGTATTTGTCCAGAGCGGGATTCTGATCCGCGTCGCCGTAGGTGTACTCATGGATCCGCATATAGTCGGCCACGTCCTTGGCGTGCCACAGGATGTGGGAGGCGGTGAAGGAGCCAACGGGGGAGTAGACCCCCTCGCCCGACTCGTCACAGACGCAGTAGCCGTAGACGGCCTTCCCGTCAGCGGCGGCCTTGGCGGCGGTCAGATCGTTGTAAGCCTCGGGGAGGCGGGATTCGGTGCCATGGTAAGGGACGTACAGGTAGTACATGGGAACCTCCTTTAGAATTCAAATTTGGGTTTGTCGGTGAGTTGTTGATGTGGTCATCCTGAGCGGAGGGCGAAGCCCGGAGTCGAAGGATCTCTTGTCGGCAAAGGAGATCCTTCGACTCCGCCGCAAGCGGCTCCGCTCAGGATGACCCTTTAATAGACACCGAAAAATCCCAATTTGAAGGTGGCTGAATAGTTACACCCCAATTTACCTTGCCTTCAATATCTCCACCATCCGCTCGTCCGCAGGAATCACCACCACGGCGTTTTCCTCGGGGATGGGGATGTAACAGGACGCGGGAGAGATGGGTGTGTTTTCATACCTGAATACTTTTTTTCTCGCGCAGAGCAGGCCTCTCTCGTATTCGTCTGTTTTTCCGCGTGTGAAGACCGTCACTTGATAGTGATCCACGGTGCGAAGCCCCACGCGGCAGACCACCTTCATCTTCTTGCCCGTGATCTCGGTGATGACCAGATCGTACTGCTCCACCCCTTCGGCGTCCACGATAGTGTTGGGCTGGATGGCGTAGCGGTAGGTACGGAGGGAGTAGCGCACCGTCAGGTAGACCGCCAGGGTGGCGCAGAGAATAGCCCCCATCTGGAACAGGGAGGGGAGAGGGACGTCGGGCAGGGTCCCCAATGAGAACAGCACCGCCGCGCCCACCAAAGCTCCGATCACCATGGCATGGAGGGGCTTTCTGGAGCCGCTTGATTCAAAAGAGTACATCATAAAATATCCTTATTTATCAATGGGTTATATGCGTGTAACGGATACGAGGTCAAGTCTCGTCGGAGTCGGTCTTTTCGGCTGTTTCGGCGGCCTTCTGCTCGGCTCTTCGGAGCTGACCGCAGGAGGCGTTGATGTCGGCCCCCAGCTTTCTGCGTACCGTGGCGCGGATGCCCCGCTTCTCCAGTACCGCCGCAAAGGCCTTCACCGCCTCGTCGCTGGAGCGGGAAAAGCCGGTCTCCTCCACCTCGTTGACGGGGATGAGGTTGACGTGGATGGGCATAGTGGTGGTGCGGGTGCGGAGGTGGCGGTTGAGGACGTTTGCCAGCTCGGAAGCACCCTCCACGGTGTCATTTTTGCCCGCAATGAGGGTATATTCAAAGGACAGGCGGCGGCCGGTCTTATCGTAGTAATCCTTGCAGGCGGTGAGCAGCTCGTCCACGCCCCAGCGGTTGTTCACAGGCATGATGGAGGAGCGGGTGGCATCGTTGGGGGCGTGGAGGGAGATGGACAGGGTGATGGGAAACTCCTCCTCAGCCAGCCTGTAGATCCCCGAGACCACCCCGCAGGTGGACAGGGAGATGTGGCGGTAGCCGATGTTCAATCCGTCGGGGTGGGCCACCAGGCGGAGAAACTTCACTACGTTGTCGTAGTTGTCCAGGGGCTCGCCGATGCCCATCATGACGATGTTGGAAATGCGCTCCCCCAGATCCTTCCGGGCGGCGATGACCTGACCCAGAAGCTCCCCGGGGATGAGGTCGCGGACCTTACCGCCGATGGTGGAGGCGCAGAACTTGCACCCCATGCGGCACCCCACCTGAGAGGAAATGCAGATGGTATTGCCGTGGTTGTAGCGCATAACCACCGACTCCACGCAGTGGCCGTCCCGCAGTTCAAAGAGGTATTTCACGGTGCCGTCCAGAGCCGACACCAGCTTGCGGCGCACTTGAGGGAGGTGATACTCGGCCACCGTCGCCAGCTTTTCGCGGGTCTTCTTGCCGATATTGGTCATCTCCTCGGGGGACAGACCCTTGTGGAGCTGGGGGAACATCTGCCCGGCTCGGTATTTCGGCTCGCCCACCGAGAGGATCAGCTCCTCCAGCTCGGCAGGGGTAACAGAGAGTAAGTCTTTCATAAAAATATCCTTGTGTATCAATGGGTTATATGGTGGTTACAGTCATACGGGCCAAAACTGATTCAGAATTGATAAGACCTGTAAATTTGCTATATGCATCAAAGGGTAATACGGTGATTACAGTCAAGTGCGGCGAAGCTTGCCCAGAATGGTAAATACCAGGAATATCACGATATGCACAACCGCCACCGAGGCTCCCGTAGGGGTGGAAAAGAGCAGAGCGCAGAGCAGTCCCGTCAAGGACCCCACCACCGAGATCACCGCCGAGCAGACGATCACCGAGCGGAAGCTGCGGAACACCCGCATGGCCGACAGGGCAGGGAAAATGATCAGGGAGGAAATGAGCAGCGCCCCCACCAGCTTCATGGCCAGGACGATGACGATACCGCTGACCGCCGCAATGAGGAAGTTATAGGCGCGGACGCGGACGCCCGAGGAGGTGGCAAAGCCCTCGTCGAAGGTCACGGCGAAGATCTTATTATAGAAAATGATGAAAAACCCGATCACCGCAACCGAAAGGCCCACGCAGAGCCAGACGTCACTGCCCTGCAGGGTCATCATGGAGGTAGAGCCGAATAGAGAGGCGCAGACGTCCCCCGATAGGCTCCCCGTATCCGAGGCGGGGAAGAGGTTGAGCAGGAGATAGCCCACCGCCAGAGAGCCGGCAGAGAGCATGGCGATGGCCGAGTCTCCCTTGATGAGCTGCTTTTCCCCCGCCAAAAGGAGGAGTACCGCAACGGCTACCGTTACGGGCAGAGCCACGGTCATGGGGGCAAAGCCCAGCACCGCCGCCACAGCCATGGCCCCGAAGGCCACGTGGGACAGGCCGTCTCCGATCATGGCATAGCGCTTGAGCACCAGAACCACCCCCAGAAGCCCCGCGCACAGAGAGATCAGCACCCCCGCGATGAAGGCGTAGCGGACAAAGCCGTAGGAGAAGTAGGTTTGGAGCCGTTCGATGATATTCATGCATCCTCCCCCTCTCCTTTGGATGTAGCCCCGCCCCGTCGGCGGGTTGCGGTAAGATTGCGGTCACGGGATACGCCGCGGGCACCCAGCACCGAACGGGCGTCGGGAGCCGCGCGAACGTCCAGGATCCTTCCGATATCGGGAGCGTCCCAGGCGGTCTTGGGGCTCCAGTCCCCGTAGCTCCCTCCCTCGCGGCGGGCGAACTGCTGACCCACGGGGGTAGCCAGATAGGCCTCGGTGGTGCCGAAGAAGGAGGTAGTCTTGCCCATATGGAGAATGTGGGTGGCGTACTGCACTGCGGCGGAAACGTCGTGGGACACCATGACCACCGCCACCCCCTCCCGGTTGAGGTCAGCGATCATGCGGTACATTTCGGTCATGGCCATGGGATCCAGCCCCGCGATGGGCTCGTCCAGAAGGATCAGCTTGCCCGTGGCACAGTAGGCTCTTGCCAGCAGGACTCTCTGCTGTTGGCCTCCCGACAGCTCGCGGTAGCACTTCCCCGCCAGATGGTCGATACCCATCCGCGCCATAGCCTCGTCGGCCATCTTTTTGTCGGACGCCCGCCAAAAGGGACGGAAACCGCTCTTTTTCAGGCAACCCGATCGCACGATCTCTCGCACCGAAGCCGGAAAATCTCTTTGGGCGGGGGTATGCTGGGGAAGATATCCGATACCGCATCTGCGGACGGTGGGATCAATGGTCAGAACACCGCCGTCCACGGGGTGAAGTCCCAGCATGGATTTGAGCAGAGTGCTTTTGCCGGAGCCATTCTCTCCCACAATGCAGAGATAGCTCTCCGCCTCCAGAGTGAAGCTCACCCCCGAGGCCACCACCCCCGTGTCGTAGGCGAGGGTGAGATTTTCACAAGTGATCAAAGACATAAATTATCCTTTATCCTAAAGCCTTTTTCAAATTATCCAGATTGCTTCGCATGACCGACAGGTAGGTGGTGTTCTCGTAATCGGTCACCACCTGGAGGGAATTAAGGGTCAGGATCTCCGCCCCCGTCTCAGCGGCCACCACCTCGGCGACCTTACTGTCTGAGCCATCAATGATGAAAATATAAGGCAACTCATGAGCCTTGGTGAATTCAATGAGCTTGACCTGGGTCTCAAAGGAGGCCGAGGTCTCGGAGGAGCAACCGGGAAAGGCGGCTACACAGTCCAGCCCCAGGTCGGAAAAGAGGTACACAAAGGGATGACGGTCGGCCACCACCACCTGCTTGCGGACAGCGGTTTTGGCCATATCGTGGAATTCGACGCTCAGCGCCTCCAGCTCGGCAGTGTACTGCCCCGCGCTTGCCTCCCAGGCGGCGGCATTTTCGGGATCCGCCTGCTTCAGAGCTTCGGTAATGCCCATGACGATACGACCGGCGTAATCCACCGACAGCCAGACGTGCTCGTCGTTTCCGATAAGGGCGCAGGAGCCGTCCTCATGGCCGTGGTCATGGTCGTGATCCGCTCCATGCACGTCGCAGGCCTCCATCATGGAGACCACCCGCACGGAGGTATTCCCGGAGGATTCCAAGGCGGCGTCCAGCCAGCCCTCGGCCCCCGTGGCAATGACCACGTCGGCCCCCGCCAGGGTAATGATGTCCTGGGCGGTAGGCTCAAAGCTGTGCATATCCTGGCCGGGCTTGCCCAGAATCGTCAGCTGGACCACCCCTTCCCCGCCGTTTTCGGTATAGCGGGACAGGATGGAGCGGGCGAAATCGTAGCCCGCGAATCCGACGGCGACAATGGTGGTTCCCGTATGGTCGGAGGTAGAGCCGCAACCGGTGAAGACTGCTCCTACACCCAGAAGAAGGGTCAGGCAAAGTAAGATCAGTATGCTTTTTTTCATATTCCTATATCCTTATCCGTGATGATGCCCACAGGCACAGCCCTTGGGCTTTGTGGGATCCTGTTTTCTTTTCAGGGAGGCGCAGGCCTCGCACAGGCCATACAGAATGGAACGGCCGCTGTCCACCTCAAAGCCGTGATGGGCGGATATGTGGTCCAAAAGCTCCTCGCTGACAGTACATTCCAGGTGGATCAGCTCGCCGCAGGTGACGCACTTCAAATGGAAATGGTGACAACAGTCTCCCAACCCCACGTACTGGTAGACGTAGGCTGACTGGGTATCGCTGCGGTATTTCCGCGCCAGTCCCTCGTCACACAGCTCGGAGAGATGACGGTATACCGTACTCTTGCGGCTGGTCTCGCCGTCCTGTGTGTCCATTTCATGACAAAGCTCCTCCACCGTAAACTGGCGGTCGGGTCGGCTCTCCAAGAAATCCAGCAGGCGCTGTCTCCCCGCCGTTTTATAGATTCTCGCCACGGTATCCCCCCTCTCGGCACAAATTCTTGCAGTATAAAAGTATAGCACAATCGGGACGGTTTGTCAAGTAATTTGAGAATGATTCTCAAATTATTTGTTGTGAAATTGAGGTTTGGCGGTGAGTTTGTAACCCGATAGGTAAGAAGAAACTGCCATGTTACGGGCGTACACACAGGTGCACCCGCCACCGAAAAGCACTCCGCTTTGTTCCTTCAAACACCCCGACAAACCCTATTTTTCCCTCTTCTGCCAAACATTGTTCCTTGATTTCAACGCATAATTCTGATATAATGGAACAGGCGAGGCGGGCATCCCCATGGCTCTCGATCCCCGCCCCGCTTGAAATTCCTCCGCTCCCGCGGAAGGCTCGATCCGTCGGGCTTTCCGTGGGGGACAACTCACAGGCCGTACCGTTTTCGGAGGCACGCCCGTGATATGCCTTGATTCGTTCCCATATCATATTCGCGTAATCAATACATCGGTACCGCCGGAAAGGCAGGTGACCACCACCATGAAACACACATTCAGCCACATCCACCGAAACAGCGCCACCGACCGAACACCCTTACCATCCCGTGTGGCGGCAGTCCTTTTGTCGGTACTGCTCACTATCCCCGCGGCGATTCCCTCGGTGGCGGCCCTCTCTCATCCGCAAAGGGATGACTTTACACCCTCATCCCCCATAGAGAATACGGATTCAGAGATTCACTCCTCCTCTCCCGAGGTAGAGCCGATCCGCGTTCCGGCTAAGCCCGGGACCATGGCCGAGGAGCTGTCGGTATCCTTTTCCTTGAACCGCCGTGAGGAGAGCGCCACCCGGCCCTCCCCCGATCTCGACACGCAAGATCCCATCCCGGACGGGTCTGAACAGGAAGAGACCGACCTTTTTGATCCTTCCCTTCCCCTGACTCAGGAGCTGATCGCGCGGCGAATCGAAACAAAAATGGAGAAGCAGGTGCGAGGAGGCGCGCGGATCTACTACCCCTATCCCGCGGGCGCTATGGCCGTTGACCTGTACAAGGATGGAAAGCAGATCCTGAAGGGACAGGTAGCCGACATTGGCGGCACCGTATACGTCCCCGTTCAACGCTTTGCTGATCTTTTCGGAAGCTTCAAAACCGTCTATACCGAGGCCACCGAGCAGGTAGTGATCACGGGCACCAATCTTTCGGTTACCGTGAAGGTGGGCGACCCCTACATTACCGTCAATGAGCGCATTTTCTACACGGGTAAGAAGGTGATCAGCCTGGGAGGCTGGATCTTCGTCCCCTTGACCTCCATGTGCAAGGCCATGAATGCCAAGGTGACCATTCGGTCGGGGTACTACGATGCCTTCATTACCTCAGGGGATCCTACCGCCGTGAAGTGGGCATCGGAATATTACAACTCCACAGACCTCTACTGGCTCTCCCGCATCATCTCCGCCGAGGCCAAGGGTGAGCCCTTCGCGGGGCAGATCGCCGTAGGGAACGTGGTGCTCAACCGTGTGCGGAGCAGTCAGTACCCGAACACCGTCAAGGGCGTCATCTTTGATACCAAATACGGCACCCAGTTCTCCCCCGTGTCCAGCGGCACCATTTACCAAGCCCCCACCGCCTCGGCCATCCGCGCCGCCAAGATCTGCCTGGAGGGTTATTCACTCTCCACCCAAATGATCTATTTTTACAATCCCGGGATTGCCACCTCCTCCTGGATCGGACGGACAAGGCCCTATATCATGACGATTGGGAATCATAAGTTTTATGGGTAGATAAATTGCAGTTTTTCGGTGTGTTTGAGATCCGATAGGTAAGATGAAACCGCTATGTAACGGGCGGCCACGCAGGGCCGCCCCTACAGGTGTATTTCTTTGTTTGACAATGACTTTTCGGGTTTTAAATTATTATAAGGCGGTTTGTAGGGGCGACCCTATGTGGTCGCCCGTTACCAAAAAAATACATTTTCCATCCGTCAAACAGTTCGATAAACCCCAATTTGAAAATCATCAAAAAGCCCCACAAACCCTTTCGGGTCTGTGGGGCAAAACGTTTGTTTGTCAGTCGCGCTGATCCTAAGAAAATCAGTCCTTCTTCAGAGCCACAGCGGCAGCGGCGGCGGCCAGAACGGCAACTGCGCCAAAGCCAATGACGGAACCGCAACCGCTCTTAGCGGGCTCGGTATCGTCCACGACGGGAGCCTGAGTATCGGGAGCCTGGGTAGCGGGAGCCTCGGTCTCGGGAGCCTCGGTCTTCTCCTCAGTGGGAGCCTCAGTAGCCTCCTCACCGCCGGTAGCGGTCAGAGCGTCCTCCAGAGTATCGAAGAACTGGAAGCCCATCAGGACGAACTCAGCGCCCAGGTTGGACTCCTCGCCCATGCTGTATGCCCAGTTGATGGAGATGTTGTTGATGACGTCGGAATAGAAATCGGGCTCATCGGAGAAGTCGAAGATCCAGTACTCCTCGGTACCGTCGCACTTGATCTGGTTTGCGACCTCCTTACCGTAGATCTCGGTATCACGGCCGACGATAACGGTCATGTTGGGATCGGAATCCAGGGCCACGGCGGGAGCCTTGACCTTCAGGACGATGACCTTGTACTTGTGGCTCTTGTTAGGCAGATCGTTCTTGCTCTTGAAGCCCTCAAGGTTCTTCTGCATGAACTGCAGGTAGTTGATCTTGGCGTAAGCGTCGATATCAGCGTCGACCTCCCAGCCACCGGTGAAGGAAACGGTACCGTCACGGTTGACCTTAGCCACGCAGCCCTCGCCGCGGAGGTAGGAAATGTGGGACTCAGCGAAAGCGGTGACGTTAGCGGGGTCCTTGATCTCGGGCTTGACAGCGTCGGAGGCGTCGGTGTAGACAGCCTCGATGGTGACGTCAGCGTTGCCCAGGGTGTAGGGAGCCCAGTCAGCCCAGTAGCCGTCCTTAGCGGGAACCTCGGGGATGTTGTACAGAACGGTATCACCCTCAAGGAACTTAACCTTGGCGACCTCGGTGCCGTCAGCCACGAAGGTAGCGGTGTAGGAGTTGGGAGTCACGGTGAGCTCGTCAGCGGTGGTCATAGAGAAGCAGAATGCGGCGCACTCCTTACCGTTGCCGAAGTACATGGCGGTACCGACAGGGCCCTCGGAGGCCAGCCAGGGAGTCATCTGAGAATCACCGGAGACGTAAGTAGCGACCCACAGCAAATCACCGGTCAGGTTACGGTTGGTGGGGAGCTTGAGGTCCAGGGGAGCGTTGTCAGTGTGGTTGGTCTTGGTAGCGATGGCCAGGACCTCACCCTTGACGGAGGTGGCGTAGTCGGTATCCCACTGGTAGACCTTGAACTCGATGTGGTTGACGTTGGTGTTGTAGGTAGCCAGAGCGTGGAAGTTGATCTGAGTCAGTCTCTTGCCGGCGGGAACAGACACCATTGCACCGAAGGAGCTGCCGGGGCCAAAGCCGCCAAGCGCGCCGCCCTGGCCGCCCACGTACATCTGAGTGAGTTCCTCATTGGTGGGAGCGAACTTATCCTCGGTCTCGTCAGCGGAGACGGTCATCATAGCGGTGAGGCTGGTCACGACCATCAAGAGAGACAGAAGAAGAGCAAAAATTCTTTTTGCGTTCATGCTTTTTTTCTCCTTTGAGATAAGATTTGCATACAAACAGTATGCGTTGAGTATATTTTATATCAAAACTCCTTAATTGTCAATACATTTTTTTTGAATTCATTGTGAATAACGCAGTTTCTTACCAAATTTTCGTCAAATCAGCATCAATTGGGATTATTTATTTGCAATCTCACCGAAAAAAACGCCGTTATCCCCATGAAACCTCCCTTCCCTTTTCAAATCCCGCAAAGCACCCGTTCACGTACAGGACCTCTACGTATTCCTCCCCGGTATCCACGAAAAACAGGTACTGCCCATGGGACGAGAGTCCCGAGAATTTGCAGACCCTCCATTCCCCTCCGTAGGTCACAGTGCTTCCCCCCTCCCGTACCGTCAGGGTCTCGACAGAGTACACGGTCAGAGTCAGTAACCCGCCCCCCTTGGCACAATGGACAGGGGTTTCCTTCCCTTTTCCCCGAAACAGAAATTCCACCGTAAAGCGTCCATTCCGTACAGCCGTCTCCCGACAGCCCATGAAGCGGCTATGTCCTACTTCGGGCGGCATGGACCCATCATCGGTCCCCGGACTCTCGGCCTGAGTCGATTCCTCAGGCCACTTGGTATTTTCAAGGGTCTCTGTCGGCTCCGCGGTCTCCTCCGAGGTTTCGCTTCCCGTTTCATCTGTCCCGGATACCGAGATTTCCCCCGAAGCACCCACCTCCTTCGGTGGCATGAATCTCAGAGGGATCACCTCCACCCCTTCCTTCCCCATAACGTATACCGCGAGATCTCCATACCCTCCCGCCGTCACCGTGGGATACGCGTCGGGATCCTTCCATCCCCTCCCTGTTTCCCCCGCTGACTCCTCCGGAAATACCCGCAATAGGGGGCTTGGCTCCCCTTCCTCCTTGAAGGGTCTCCCGTCCAGCAGCACCGTGACCGAATCCCCACCGCTCTCTCCCACCGTCACAACCAAGCCATCGGCCCCCGAGGCTGTTTCCACCCGGGCGATCCTGCTTCCATGGGGGGCGTGGATCCTTAGAAGCAGAGCCATATTTTCACCGTCGCAGATCCCGTACAGGTCACGGGACAGGCACAAAGCCCAGACTCCCGCTTCCTCCTTTTGAACCGTAACCGTCACCTCCTTTTCCATGGCCCCCGCCCCTCGGAGTGCCATCCACCACAGGAGAACAGCGAGCAGGGAAGTAAAAACCCCCCATTTCAGTTTTTTGAGTTGTCCTCTCCCTTTTGATCCCGTATTCCATAGCACTAAATGTAACATATTGTTATTATATTAATGTTTCGTTTCTTACAGAACCGCATAAACTCAAAAAACATCCCCTCTCACAGGAAAGGGGATGTTTTTCACCGGATCGGAAAGTGAACAGGGAAGCACCGCTCAGCAGCTGGGGCTGTCCAGGTACCAGTCTCCGTTCTCGTAGACGAAGGTCAGATACACGTTGACCCACTCGTCGGGCTGATTCTCGGTATAAGAGCGAATGCTGATCCGCATACGGGAGGAATGGGAATAGCTTACGATCTCCATAGAGGCGTAATCGTACACCCGTACCCCCTTCACCAGGGGATCCACGTACTTACTCATGTACAGATATCGCTCGTCCTCCGAGAAGCGGGCCGGCATGACCACCGACATTTCGTTGGCCGCGTAGCCTGTAAACAGGGATTCATACAGAGACTCTCGATATTCGGTGCTGTAGACCGCCGCGATGGCGGCCTGCATTTCGGCGATGCTGGCGTACTTGGCGTAGGGAGTCACGTATTCCCGGCCGTTATCGTCCACGCCATAGTAGCGATGGACCAGCTCATCCTCGGCATCCCCGCGGGGATAGACGGGGAGACCCGCGCCAAAGAGCAGAACGTTGACCTCATGGGAGGCCTCAATGACCTGAACCAGACGGTCGTACACCTGATCAATGTCGGGGGCAGGCTCGCTGGCGGAGCAGGAGGCAAGACCCACGACGGATCCGGCCAGCATCAAAACCGCCAACAGAATAGTGAGTATTCTTTTCATGGCTTATACCTCTTCAAAGGGCTCTTCAGAGGGCTCTTCAAAGGGCTCGTCCGAGAGCTCGTCTGCGGAGTCATCGGGAATCTCAGCAAGGATCACCTCATCCTCGGTGCCCTCTGCCTCAAGCTCTACCTCGACGGCCTCGGTATCGGCCTCATCGGCATCCTCCTCTTCCTTGGCCACCACAGTGAAGTTGGCCACGTACTGGCCCTCGGGCAGGCGCATGACGATGACACCGCCGGCGCTTCTCGACAGAATGGATATATCCGAGGCAGGGGTGCGGATGATGGTACCCTGATCCGTGATCATCATGAGATCCTCATCCCCGTCCACGGAGGCGATACCCGCCACAAGGCCGGTCTTTTCGGTGACGTTCTGGCAACGGACGCCAAAGCCGCCGCGGTTGGCCATGGTGCGGAAGTCGTCGAAGGGAGAACGCTTCCCGTAGCCCCGCTCGGTGACGGTGACCAGGTGCTTGGTATCATCCACCACAACGGCGCCCACCACGCGGTCGCGGCCACCGTCGCCCTCGCGCAGGGAAATACCCTTGACACCGCGGGCGGTACGGCCCATACAGCGGACGTTGTTCTCGTCGAAACGGACGGCGTTACCGGCAGCGGTGGCAATAATGATCTCGCTGTCGCCCATGGTGTGGAGGACGTAGAGCAGCTCGTCGCCCTCGTCCAGGTTCATGGCGATCTTACCGCCCTTGCGCTGATACTCGAACTCGGCGAGCAGGGTACGCTTGATGACACCGTTTCGGGTCACCATGATCAGGTATTCACCCTCGGCAAAGTCGGTGACGGCGATCATAGAGGTGATCTTCTCCCCCTCGGTGAGCTGGAGGAGGTTGACCACGTTGGTGCCCTTGGCGGTACGGGAGGCCTCGGGGATCTGGAAGCCCCGTATGCACTGGACCTTACCCGTGTTGGTGAACATCATGACGGTGGAATGGGAGTGGACCGAGACCACCTGCTCGATGTAGTCCTCCTCCTTGGTGGCCATACCCATGATGCCCTTACCGCCTCTGCGCTGGGCCGAGTAGACGTCGGTGGCCTGGCGCTTAATGTAGCCGGCGTGGGTCAGGGTCAGGACGCAGTTGCGGCGCTCCACCAGATCCTCGTCGATGATCTCGTTCTCTACCTGCTCGATGCGGGTGCGGCGGGGCTCGGCATATTTGGCCTTGATCTCCAGCATCTCGTCCTTGATGATCTGCTTGATGCGGTTGATGTCGCCCAGGATCTCGCGGTACTCCTTGATGGCGGCGTGGAGAGCCTCCAGGCGGTCCTCGATCTTCTGGCGCTCCAGGCCGGAGAGACGGCCCAGGGTCAGGGCCACGATGGCGGCGGCCTGCTCCTCGGAGAGCCCGGGGTTCTCGTCGGCGGCGAACTCGGCCAGATCCAGCTCCTCACCGCCACGGACGGGACCGTTAAAGCGGTTCATGAGGTTGACCTTGGCGGTGGCGATATCGGGGGAGGAGCGGATGATGGAGATGACCTCGTCGATGTTGTCGATGGCCAGCTTATAGCCCTCGTAGATGTGGGCATCCCGCAGGGCGGCGGCCAGATCGAACTTGACGCGGTTGGTGATGACCGACTCCTGATGCTCGATGTAGTAGTCCAGGATCTGGGCCAGGTTCAGCACCTTGGGCTCGTTGCGGACGATGGCCAGCATATTGACGGCACAGGTATCCTGGAGCTGGGTGTAGCGGTAGAGCTGATTCAGCACCACGTGGCCGTTGGCCTCACGCTTGAGGTCGATAACGATGCGCATACCGTTGCGGTCGGACTCGTCGCGGATATCCGAGATGCCGTCCACCCGCTTGTCCTTCACCAGATTACCGATGGCGGCGCAGAGCAGGCTCTTGTTGACGCTGTAGGGGATCTCGGTGATGACGATCTGGCGCTTGTCCTCCTCCACCTCGGCGGCGGCGCGGACCATGATGTGGCCCTTACCCGTGAGGTAAGCCTCCTTGATGCCATTGGTGCCGTAGATGGTACCGTAGGTGGGGAAGTCGGGGCCCTGGATGAACTGCATGAGCTCCAGGATCTCGCAGTTGGGGTTCTCCATGCGGTAGATGGTGGCGTCAATGACCTCACCCAGATTGTGGGTGGGGATGTTGGTGGCCATACCGACAGCGATACCCATGGAGCCGTTGACCAGGAGATTGGGGAAGCGGGAGGGAAGAACCTCGGGCTCCTTGCGGCTGTTGTCGAAATTGGGGATCATGTTGACCACGTTCTTGTCCATGTCCCTGAGCATCTCGTCGGTGATCTTGTCCATGCGCGCCTCGGTGTATCGGTAAGCGGCGGGCGGGTCACCGTCCACCGAGCCAAAGTTACCCTGGCCCTCAATGAGGATATGGCGCATATTGAAGGGCTGTGCCATGTGTACCATCGTGCCGTACACGGAGGCGTCACCGTGAGGATGGTACCGCGCCAGCACCGTACCGACGGTAGCCGCCGACTTGTGGAAGGGCTTGTCGTGGGTCAGGTGATCCTCGTACATGGTGTACAGGATACGGCGCTGACCCGGCTTCATGCCGTCGCGCACGTCGGGCAGGGCGCGGGAGATGATGACAGACATGGAATACTCGATGAAGGATTTCTTCACCTCATGCTCCATATTCACGTCCACGACCTTCTGATTCTCAAAGAGGATGCACTCGTTTTCTCTTTGCAGCTCTCTTTCTTTTTTCTTGCTCATGCTGTTATCTCCGTGAAAATGTTGTTAGACTTCGATTGTGTATGAAAAAATCATGCTTTCAGATCAGTTTTTGGGCTTGAGCAGCCACTGCTCGGCCTTGATGATGCCGTACACGGCCGCCGAGAACAAAACCGTCATTCCCCAGGAGGGAGCCAGTCCCTTCAAGACCCACAGAGCCGGGGGAAGCCCACCGCTCCGTACCGTCTCGATCCCCACGGCCAAAAGACATTTGAGCCCGCCGCCGAACAGGGAAAAGACCGCGAAGGAGGGAAGGTTATGGGCGAGTCTCCGCTTTCCCACGGTCCCCGAGAGGTAACCGCACAGAAAGTACAGGAGGGGGAGCAGCATCATACCCTCGCTCAGGGTGGCATCCGACAGCCATCCGGCGATCAGCCCCGCGATCCCGCCCTCCTCCTCGCCGTACAGAAAACCTACGGCCATGGGAAAGAGCAGCCCCAGAGCGGGGGAGGCGGTGATACCGCCCGGGAAGGGAAGGGGAATACGGGAAAATACGGTGGTTTCCAGTGCTATGAGGATCAGCCCCGTAAGAGACAGCACCGCCGTCAGGCGAATCTGCTCCAGCAGGTAGCGCCGTCCGCTTCCCACCACGGTGTAGCGAACGCCGCCGCTCTGTCGGCCGGGACGCCCTACGCGGTCCCGCCTCACGGCTCCTCCCCCTGTGCGATCTCGTATCCGTCCACGTAATGAACGTACTGCGTCATGACCACCACCTGCGTCAGGTCGGAAAAGTCGGTGAAGGGCTGTACCGTAGCCTCGGTAGTACGGCTATAGGCGTTGGACGACACCTCGGTCACCCGCCCGATGGGAATGCCGTAGGGATATACGCTTCCGCGCCCGCTGGTGACCACAAGGTCCCCGATCTCCACGTCAGCCTCCTCAGAGAGCTGCCGAAGCAGGGCACATCCATTGTGCACGCGGGAATAATCTCCCTCACAAAGGCCGTTTTCGGTAGCTCTGGTGGTAACGGCCCCTACCGAGACCGAGGTGTCCAGAATGGTGGATACCCGACAGTGGTCAAGCCCTGCCTCCACCACCACCCCCACCAGGCCCGAGGAGGTTATGACGGGCATACCCGCCTCCACGCCGGAGGAGGTCCCCTTATTCAACGTCAACTCGGTGACGTACGCGCCGCCGTCTCCCATGACCGAGGAGGAGGCAACCACCGAGGCGGCGCAGAGGCTGTAGTCCCTGTGCTGATCCTTGATGGACAGATATTGGTACAGCCATTGGTTCTCGTCCATTTGGATCTGAGCATCCACCAGCTTCTCCCGCAGGACCTGATTATCGGCCTTCAGGGATTCGATCTCCTCCAGAAGGCCGTCCACGTCGGACAGGTAATCCCCAAAACCCGAAAGGGCGTAGCCCACCTTGGAAAATACCCACTGGAAGGGATAAATGACAGCCGAGCCCACGTCCCGAAGAAGGGAGCCCCAGCCCATGACGGCGAATACGCCCGTAAACAGGGCGACGGCCAGAGCCAGACCCAGACAGGCTATGAAAAAACGCTGCTTGATTCGGCTCACCTCCCGCCGTGACGTCCCCCCTTCGGGAAGGACCTGTTCTTACTTTGAAATCGGATCCGCGGCCTTACCTCGGATCATGGCGAATGTCCGCGGGCAATTACGAAATTCTACAAATTTCTACGAATTTCTGCGAATCGCTGCAAATGATTCCCAATGAATTGCCGCTTACTGTCGAAAAATGTCATAGTTATGTCGTTGTGTGAAACTATTTGTCGTAGGCAAACCGTCAAAATCCTTGAAAATCGGGGGTTTTTTCGCGGTTTCTCGACAGTTTTTTCAACAGTCTCCACGAGATTCTCCCAAGAATTCCACGATGTTATCCACAGGAGTGGAAAACATCGGATTTTGCTTGTGTTCACAGGCTTTTTTCTACGCGACACAGTGTACGCCGCGTTTTTTTCCACAATATTTTCCACAGCCTGTGGAAAACTTTTTTCCCATTGGGGCGATCCATGTCGTCCCGGTGGGTTTCGAAGAGCGACATTCTGTGTCATAGGGGGTGACAAACCCCTGTTTTTCATGTCAAACATGACATTTTGAGGACATTTTCCGTATTTTAGCAGATATTTTAAGCCCATAAGGTGCTATTTCAAGTGTTTTCAGCTTTTCCACACAAATTTTCCACAGGGTGTGGGAAAACTATGTGGAAAAGTCGTTGCGCTGTTGAAAAAGTGCTTACGAGGCGGTTAAATATCCAGATTTTCGGCGAACTTGGCGTTTTCCTCGATGAAGACGCGGCGGGGCTCCACCTTGTCGCCCATGAGCAGAGAGAACATGGCGTCGCAGGCGATGGCGTCCTCGATGGTGACCTTCAGAAGGGTACGGGTGGCGGGGTCCATGGTGGTCTCCCAGAGCTGGTCGGCGTTCATCTCACCAAGACCCTTGTAGCGGCTGGCCTCGATGTTGTGGCCGCCCATTTCGGCGATGATCTGATCTCTTTCCTCGTCCGAGAAGGCGTAGCGGGCCTCCTTGTTGTTCTTGCTGTTCTTCTTGGTGATCTTGTAGAGGGGAGGCTGGGCGAAGTAGACGTGGCCCTCGTCGATGAGCTGGCGCATATGGCGGAACAGGAAGGTCAGGATGAGGATCCGGATATGGGAACCGTCCACGTCCGCATCCGCCATAATGATGATCTTACCGTAACGGAGCTTGCCGATGTCGAATTCCTCGCCGATGCCGCAGCCGATGGCCTGGATGATGGGAAGGAGGGAGGGGTTGCCGTAGACCTTGTCCAGGCGGGTCTTCTCCACGTTCAGCACCTTACCGCGCAGAGGCAGGATGGCCTGGAAGCGGGAGTTTCGGCCCGTCTTGGCGGAGCCGCCTGCGGAGTCTCCCTCCACCAGGTACAGCTCGGTGAGCTCGGCGTTGCGCTCGTGGCAGTCCGCCAGCTTGCCGGGCAGGGAGGATCCCTCCGACAGGGCGGTGCGGCGGCTGGTCTCTCTGGCCTTTCTGGCGGCCTCACGGGCGCGGGACGCGGCCAGGGCCTTATCAATGATGGTGCGGCCCACCTGGGGGTTCTCCTCGAAGAATTCGGCCAGCTTGGTGTTGACGGTATTCTCCACCAGGGTACGGATCTCGGAGTTACCCAGCTTGGCCTTGGTCTGGCTCTCGAACTGGGCGTTCTCCAGCTTCACCGACACGATGGCGCACAGACCCTCACGGACGTCCTCACCCGAAAGCTTATCGTCCCCCTTCAAAATCCCCGCCTTACGGCCATACTCGTTGATGGCGCGGGTGAGGCCCGAGCGGAAGCCCGTCTCGTGCATACCGCCCTCGATGGTGTTCATGTTGTTGGCGAAGGTCTGGACGATCTCCTCGTAGCTGTCGTTGTACTGCATGGCGATCTCGGCGATGCTGGTGCCCTTCTCGCCCTTCATGTAGATGACCTTATCGTGGATGGGGTCGGCGTGCTTGTTCTCGATCAGGAAGCTGACGAAGGAGCGGATACCGCCCTCAAAGCAGAGGTCGTCCTCCCGGAAGCTGCCGTTCTCATCGGCCCGGCGCTCGTCCCGCAGGACGATGCGCACACCCGCGTTGAGGAAGGACTGCTCCCGCAGACGGCGGAGCAGGGTCTCGTACTCAAAGACCGTCTCCTCAAAGATGGTGGGATCGGGCTTGAAGGTCACCTTCACACCGTGAGGTCTGTCGGGAGACGCGCCCTCGCACTTGAAGGCACGGGCCACGTGGCCACGCTCAAAGCGCTCGGTGTAGTGCTGACCGTCCACCGCGTCGTCCAGCTCCAGCCACTCCGACAAGGCGTTGACCACCGAGGCGCCCACGCCGTGGAGGCCGCCCGCGATCTTGTAGCCGCCGCCGCCGAACTTACCGCCGGCGTGGAGGATGGTATAGACCACCTCGGGGGTGGGGATGCCCTGCTTGGGGTGGATACCGCAGGGGATGCCTCGGCCGTTATCAATGACGGTGATGCTGTTGCCCTCGTTGATGATGACCTCGATCTTGTCGCAGTACCCCGCCAGGGCCTCGTCGATGGAGTTATCCACGATCTCATAGACCAGGTGGTGCAGTCCGCGGATGGAGGTAGTACCGATGTACATACCCGGGCGCTTACGCACCGCCTCCAGGCCTTCCAGCACCTGTATCTGTTTTTCGTCGTATACGACCTCTTCTTCTACTTGATTCTTCTCAATGTCAGCCATGTTTCTGATTCCTTTTCATGGTAAATAGCAATTCGCTTGTATAATTCGCAATTCGCAATTCGTAATTCGTAATTAGAAAACGGATCGTCTAATGGAAAATATGATTGTACGGTACGCGTTGAAAACACTGTGTTTTTTGGGGTTGACGGCTCTTCTAAAAATTCGGTATCCGCAATTACGAATTACGAATTGCGAATTACGAATTCATCCCCCGCCATCCCGTTTATTTCGTTCCTCCCGCGTCCTCTCCTCCAAAGCTTCCCAGCCGTCCCAATAGGGCGGCGGTGGAGAGCTGGGAGAAATAGATCCTGTATTTGCCGTCGGTACGGTCGCGGTACAGGACAAAGGATTTTGGGATCTCATCGCTGGCCGCCAGGACCAGCTCCTTTTTCTGAGCCTCCGAGAGGTATTTGCGGGTGATCCAGGAGGTGGTGGTACGGTCGGCGTCAAAGATCCCGATAATGTCCCGCTCGCGGATGTTGACGCGATTGCCGATATGCAGATACATCCTTACGCCTCCTTCTGTGTGTAGCGGCCGCCGTCTACGCGGATGAGATTGACGCCACCGCCGAAATCCGCCGCCGCGGGGTCGCAGGCGGTCATAATGACCTGCCGTCCCTTCATCTCCCGGACCAGATAATCCCGCCTGTGGGCATCCAGCTCGGAGAGGACGTCGTCAAAGAGGAAGACCGGCATATCCCCGCCCGATTCGTAGGCCGAGACCCAGCCCTCCGCCAGCTTCATAGCCAGGGCCAGGGACCTCTGCTGCCCCTGAGAGGCGTACAGACGAGCGGGACGGCCGTTCAGAGTGATCCGCACGTCATCCTTGTGGATCCCCCACAAGGTGGCTCCCGCGCCGATCTCGCGGTCGTGGCGGGTGGTCAGAAGCTCCAGGTAGCGCTCCTCCAGCCCGGCGGGATCGGTGAAGAGGTCGGGATCGTCTCGGCGAGCCTCCAGCCAGTCACTTCCCAGGGTAGGCTGGTAGGTCATCTCGGGGATCTCGCCACCGCCCTCGTATTTTTTCATCATGTCCGCAAAGCACGCCCTTACGTGGTCGTTGACCTGCCGTATATAGCGGGCGCGGTGGACCGTGACCGTGGCTGCCTCATGAGCCAGCTGGGCCGACCACATAGGCTCTGTGGCCTTGAAGGTGTCCATGTCCTCGGGAGCCCGCTTGAGCAGGGCGTTGCGCTCCTTCAGCAGCTTACTGTAGCGCTGGAGGCTCTGGAGGTACACGGGACGGAGCTGGGAGAGAGCCACGTTCAGGTAACCCCGCCGCAGCTCGGGGCCTCCCTGGATGAGAGAAAGGTGCTCAGGACAGAACAGCACCACCCGGAAGGCACCTACCATCTCGGACATACGTCCGATCCTCAGCCCGTTCTGCTCCACGATCCGATGTCCTCTCCCCGAGAAGAGGCGGAAGGACAGGCTCTGTTCCCGCACCGAATCCCGAAAACGGTTGACCACGTGGGCAGACTCCTCCCCGAAGCGGATCAACTCCGTCTCCTTAACGGGTCGGAAGCTCTTTCCCAGGGCGGTGAAGTAGACTGCCTCCAAAAGGTTGGTCTTTCCTTGGGCGTTGTCCCCGTGGAGGAGGTTGACCCCCTCGGTAAAGGTGACCGACGCCAACCCGATATTGCGGAAATTCTCAATTTCTATGCTATGACAGACCGTGCCGATCACCTCGCTTTCTCATTGTCATGTCAAATTCAAATACCGCAATGGGGCAGGGGCCCCATGTGGCTCACCAAGACGGCAACGGGTGTCAGCTCCTCTTGGTCTATTATGAATTTTTTAAAAGTTTTGGGGATTCTTAAGGGACTTTTTCAAAAGTCCCTTAAGCGGGGGTCAGGGGCAGAGCCCCTCGTTCCCCCTCAGTCCTTCATACGGACGGGCAGGAGCATGAAGAGGTCCTCGTCGGCGGTGTCCTCGTCAGCGGGCTCGATGTTGATGCTGGAGAGGGGAGAGGACATGGAGAGCTTGACGCGGTCGGCCGTGCAAGCGCGTAGGCTGTCGATGAGGTAGCGGTTGTTGAAGGCGATGACGAGATCGTCACCCTCGTGACCGATGGCCACCTCGTCGTAGGAGGAGCCGGTGCCCGAGGTGGCGGAGATCTTCAGAATATTGCCTTGTACCTCCAGGCGGACGTGGGAGCGGACGCTGCCCGCCACCTTCTCCTCGGTGATCAGAGCGGCGTGCTCCAGAGCCGAGATGACCGACTCGCGGTCGGCGTAGACCATAATACGGTGGTTGCGCAGAATGATACGGTTATAGTCGATGTATTCACCGTCGATGAGCTTGGAGAAGAAGGTCATGTCCTCCATGACGAAAATGATGTTCTTACGGCTCATGTAGACCGTCACGATGGCTTCCTCGTCCTTGTCATTGAGGAGCTTGTACAGCTCGTTTACCGACTTGTTGGGCAGAATGAAGCGGGCGTTGTCCAAGGGATCGCCGCCCTCCAGGCCACAAAGCTCGGTCTCGGTGGCGCAGGTAGCCATCTTGAAGGAGTCACAGGACACCATGTGCAGCTTGCCCTCGGTCATGGAGAAGAACAGTCCGTTCAGCACGGGTCTCTGATCGTTGACACCCATAGCGTACATGCACTTGCCCATCATATTCCGCACCACCCGCTGGGGAACGCGGAAGCCCTGACTGGAGATCAGGCGGGGGATCTCGGGAAAGTCAGCGGCGGGAAGGGCGGTCAGAGTATGGGAGGAGCGGCCGCTGACAATGGTAGCGCAGTTGCGGTCGTCCACGGTCAGGGTTATGTCGCCGCCATCCATGACGCGGACGATCTGAGAGAATTTGGAGGCACTGACGATGGCGGAGCCCGCCTCGATCACGTCAGCCTCGACGGTCATACGAACACCCTTTTCAATGTCGTAGGTGGTCATGACGCAGATATTGGGCAGGCTGGCCTCAATGAGGATACCCTCGGTAGCGGCCAGGGTCATTTTGGTGGAAACGCCACTCATCAGGGGCGACACGGCGGCGCAGATGACGTCCTTACGAAATACGATCTTCATAAATTACTCCTTATGTTTGATGAATCATGGTTCCTCGGGAGGGAGGTGTGTCACGTCGGGCTTGTCCGCAGGGGATCGGCAGATCCTCGCACGCGCTATGACAGAGAAGACCGACATGACAGACTATACCAGCAGTAGCAGGCGTAGAGGATGTGGAAACTGTGGATAATCGAATTATCCATATGCAGCAACGGAAAATTTCACACCTGATTTGTCCGGGAGAGGTGGAAAAACGGGGGGATTCCTGTGGACACGTTCTGAAAAAACGGGAATACCGCGGATTTTGCTGCCCAAAAAGGTCATTTTCGGGATTTCGGGAGCGAAAACGGTGTCGTTGTGGAAAATTTCGGGCTGTAAACCGTGGAAAAAGGAGGAATCTTCTCCACAGGCGCTTGTGGACATTGGGGGAGTTCTGTATGTTTTCCACAGGGGTGTCCACCGAAAAAACAGACTGATTTTTTCAATTCCGGCGGATCTTTCCTCGCTCCGAGGGGATTTTTGGAATATAGCACAAAAAATCAAAAGGAATTCGTGTGGAAAACCATATCTTTTCCACACACTTTTCCACAGTCTGTGGAAAAGTCACCGAAAAGCGGGAATGCCACTTGGAAAAACTGTTGATTTCCTGTGGAAACGCGGTGAGTTTTCCCCAGTGGGGATCAGCTGCTCTTGATCTCCTTGACCATTTCCTCGATCTCGGAGCGGTACACGCTGTTCTGCTCCATCTGCTTTTCCACCTTGAGGATGGAGGACATGACCGTAGTATGATCGCGGTCGATGATCTTGCCGATGTTGGGCAGGGACATATCGGTAACGGTTCGGATGATGTAGACCGTGATGTGGCGGGCGTTGGCGATCTCCTTCTGGCGCTTGGAGCTGACGATGTCCTCTCTCTTGATGTTATACTTCTTGTAAACCGCCGCGAAGATCTTGTCCACGGTCACAGTCACGGGCTCGGCACCGCCCAGAAGCTCAGAAATGCAGCTTCTGGCCAGCTCCATGGTCACGTGTCGGCCGGTCAAAAAACTCTTGGCACCCAGCTTTTTGATGGCACCCTCGATCTGACGGATGTTGGAGCGGAGATTCTCGGCAAGGAAGGTCAGCACGTCCTCGGGAATGGAGACGTTGAAGATGGAGGCCTTCTTTTTGATGATAGCGGTACGCAGCTCCAGATCCGGGGGCTGGATATCGGCGATGAGGCCCCACTCAAAGCGGGTCTTGAGCCGCTCCTCCAGGGTCTTGATCTCACGGGGGGGACGGTCAGAGGTCATGATGATCTGCTTGCCGGCCTCATGGAGGGCGTTAAAGGTGTTGAAGAACTCCTCCTGTGTAGAGGTTTTTCCCGCGATGAAGTGGATATCGTCTATGAGCAGGACGTCACAGGAGCGGTATTTGTCCCGGAACTCATTCATAGCCTGGCGGGAGATGGAATCGATCAGCTGGTTCGCGAAGTCCTCGCCCTTGATGTAGATGACCCGCACATTGGCGATCTTCTTTTTCAGCTCGTTTGTGATGGCATAAAGCAGGTGGGTCTTACCCAGACCGCTGGGACCGTAGATGAACAAAGGGTTATAGGCCTGAGCGGGACGGTCGGCCACGGCGATACAGGCGGCATGGGCGAACTTATTGGAGGAGCCCACGATGAAATTCTCAAAGGTGTATTCAAAGTTGAAGGGGGGAAGGGTAGAGCCGATACCGCCGGGACGGAAGGAGCCGTCCTCCTCACCGCCGGAGGAGGCATCTCCACTGTAGAGGGAATCGTTGTAGCCGTCATCGTAGGATGGATTTTCGGCCCGCTCACGGGCTCTCTGTATGATACCGGGCTCATCGGCGGGGATCTTGAGGGAATCGGGACAGACCAGCTGGATGGTTACGGGGAAGCCCAGCATTTCCGAAAAATGATCCTCGATATCCTTCTTATACTTGGAGTTCACCACACGGATATTGACCTCGGATTTAGCCTTCATAGTGATGGTGGAGCCCTGAAAATCCATGACCTCCATGCCGCCCAGCCAAAGATCGGTGAAAACGGTACCCAGCTCGTCCCGCAGAGACTCAATGACCAGCTGCCATACCTTGGAAATGTCATCTAAATAAGCCATTTCGATCAATCACGTTCCTTTCTTTTTCTCATCGCGCTTTTTTTTCGAGAAACTATGCTTAAACAGAATATAGATATAAATATACTGTGCGCGCGCGTAATTTATAAATTATTAATATTATATCATATATAAGCGAAAAATGCAATACCCTTTGGAAAGGGAAGGCATTTTTTTAAGGAATCACAAGGTATTTTTAAATTGTAAAATTTTTATGAATGTAAAAAATAACCCACGTTGCGTTTTTTTTTCACCAAAAAAAGGTTCCCCCTTCGGGCAAATACCCGAAGGGGGAACGCGAAGGAAGAAAACCACGCTTACAGCGATCCGTCCTTCTTCTTTTTCATTATCAGAGCGGCACCGAGAATCGGAATGATCACGATACCCATGCCCAGAACCGAGCCGCAGCCCTTTTCGGACGTGGGCTCTGTCACGTCATCCTCGGGAACGGTGGTGACGTTCTCGGAGGGAGCCCGGGTCTCGGGGGCCGTGGTATCCTCGGGAGTGGGGGCTTCCGTGGGGACCTCGGTCTCGGGAGCGGTGGTCTCGACGATCTTATTGGGATCATACTCCAGCTCCTTGTACAGGTCGTAGGGATCCTGGAGGTAGAATTTGATAAAGGCGATATCGATGGATTTGCCGGCGGGGGAATCAACACCGACGAAGGGAGCCAGACCGACGTTGACGATCCAGTTCTGCCATTTTTCCTCACCGAACATATAGAAAATGACTACCTTCCACTCATCGTCGCCGCCAATGGATTCGGCGTATACGTTTTCCAGATCGTAATCGGGATAGTATGCGTTGCGGTACAGGATACCCATATCCGTCTCCATGCCCTTGGGGAGGCGGTACTTGACGGCTATGTAGGCGCACTCGGCGCTCTGGAGGCTTCTGGGATAGGACTTGCTCCAGACGTAGGGGAGGTCTCCCAGGGCGGTGATACGGGCGAAGGATTCGCCGTTCTCGGTGACGTAGGCGATATCCGCCTTATCTCCCGAAAAGCTGTTCACGGCCTTCTCGTCGCTCATATCCACGAATTCCACCAGCTCGTATTCCAGATCCTCCGCGCTGACACCGGGGATCTCCTCGGGGGGCAGATCCACGTCCTTACCCGTAAAGGTAACCCGGGCGAAGTACTGGTTCATCTTGTGGGAATACTGGCCGCCGATACCGTGGCAGAAGCCTACCTGCCAATAGTCGTAGACCGAGGAGGTCTCGCCATTGACCGACAGGAGCCAGGCAAAGTTGATCTCGTCACCGTTCTCCACCATTTTGTCCTTCAGCCCCAGAGCTGTCTGGAGGTGAACGCGGGCCTCGTAGATAACGACCTGATTCTCCTTATCGTAGGAGCCCATGAAATCCTCACCGGCCACGGGCTTATAGGGACCCATCCAGGCCTGAGTCAGAGGTTCGCCGGTCTCGCTGTGGACGCCGAAGCCCAGCTCCACGTAGTCGGGATCCTTACCCGTGGCATCCACGGGAGCAATACCCATCTGCATCATATTGTAAGCGTACAGGTACACATTACCGCCCATTTCCTCGGGCTTGCAGTTAAAGCCGTTGACACAGCGCACCTCAAAAGCAAGGTACAGGTAGCGGCCGTCCCAGCCCCAGTAGGCATCGAAGAAATCCTGCTTGGTCATCTCGTAGAATTCCATGAATTCCTCTTGCGTATTACCTTGATCGGCGTTACCGATGACGGCCATCCAGGAAATGTAATCCTCGTACAGCTCAAAGGGATGGTACTCACCGTTTGTGATCTTACCGTCCAGAGTAGGGGCCACGTTCATGAAGGGAACCTCCCAGCCCGTGGTCTTCTCACCGGCCTCACCGGCCAGGATCTCATCGATCTTTTCAGCGTTGATGACCCAGTGACCACCCTCGTTGGTTGGCTCTATGGCGGACACGCAGATGGCGCATACCGCGATCAGGGTCAGGACTGTCAGCAAGGTGACGGTCAAGCGGATATACTGTTTCATTCGGTCTGTCTCCTTTGGAATTTGGATACCGTCACGCGATCATGGCGGTTTACTACCATTATACCATATTTTTCGGTTTTGTCAATCGATTTTTCGTAGAATCAACAAAAACCACCCGTACAAAAAAGAAAAAATTATCCATTATTTATGCTCCGACGCACAAAGGGCACTTGACAAGGCGAAAATTTTATAGTATAATAACGGTACGACACGGAAGGACCTCTGAAAGGTCTTTCCGGCACGAAAAATCAGGGGTGCTGGCCCCGGGTGACGACCCGGACGGTCGGCTGAGATGCGCCGATAGCGCGAACCCTTAACCTGATACGGATAATACCGGCGTAGGAAGTATTTTGAATGTCTTGAATCGGAGAGTGCGCAATCGCCATTCATAACCACCATTCATGAGACCACGCGGAGATTTTCCGTGCGGTCGAATTTTTATTTTGGAGGTGGTTTTTTGAAAGTGAACCACAAAAAATTTCTCCTGGCCCTGGTTGAGGGAGCCATGATGCTGGCGCTGGCCTGGGTGGTGGATTACGTCTGTGCCCTGGCGCCCTACAACGCCATTCTCTTCCCCGCGGGAGGCTCCATCACCATCGGCATGCTGCCCATCGTCTACTATGCCTACCGTCATGGAGCGGTTTGGGGCATGGGCGCCGGACTGGTCTTTTCGGTCCTGCAGATCGCCATGGGGTGGTATCCTCCCCCTGCCAACACCTGGTGGGCGTTTGTTCTGTGTGTCCTTCTGGATTACGTCATCGCCTTCACCGTCATTGGTATCGCTCCTCTCTTCGCGAAGCCCTTCGGACAGAAGAAGCAGGTCCTCCGCCTGACCGGCTACGGTGTGGGCGCGGTGACGGTCTGTATCCTTCGCTACCTGTCCTCAGTGCTGTCGGGAGGCATTCTCTGGGGCAGCTATGCCCCTGAGGGCATGAATCCCTGGATCTACTCCCTGGTCTATAACGCCGGTTATATGATCCCCAACGCGATTCTCACGGGTATCTGCGCTGTGCTGCTCTGTAAGGCGTTGGATCCCGGAACTCTGCGTCCCATGAAGCGGGCCCTCTGATATCAAAAAAATCAGCCTTACGGAACGTACTTGTTCCGTAAGGCTTTTTTACTTACGTCAGGATTTGCAGGCATCCAGGAACGCCCGAAAGATGGCGAGGGAATGGTCGTCGTCTTCCTTTTGCCAGTAGAACTCAGGATGGAACTGAACGGCGAACAGGAAGCGATGGCCCTCCTCGTGGGCGGCCTCGATAAAGCCATCGGGGCTAACGGCATCCGACGTCAAAGCAGGCGCGAGGGCCTTGACAGCCTGATGATGGAAGGTATTGACCATGACCGAGGTCTTTTTGCAGATGCGGTGGAGCATGCTCCCCTCGCGGATCTCAATGGGATGGGTACGCACGTCTCCCCCGACGTCCTGTCGATGGCCGTCTATATCCTGATACAGGGTACCGCCCAGCCAGACGTTGATGGACTGAATACCGCGGCAAATCCCCAGGATGGGCTTGCCGGTGGGGTAGATGGCCTTGAAAAGTGCCTCTTCAAACTCATCGCGGACGTTGTCGATCTCCACCAGGTCAGTCTCGACCATTTCTCCGTACTTGGCGGGATCCACGTCCACGCCGCCGGAGAACAGGAAGCCGTCAAAGATCTCGGCATATTCCGCAAGGTTTTGGGGATCGGTGGTATAAGGCATCACCACAGGTAGACCTCCCGCGTTCCAGACGGCGTTCATGTAGCGCTGCGGAATGGTTTTATTGTCCCCGGATCTGGAGGAGACCAGACCGATTAAGGGACGCTTGGTGGGAATCGATTGACTCATGATACGTCTCCCTTCCATGTAAGTTAAGCAAACTAAACGAAAATATGATCAACCGGTCATAAATCGGTCGTTTTCGGTGAGAATACCAATCATGTTATCCACAAGCTGGATCATATCGGGAAGCAGGAAGCAGACCAGAGAGGCCGACACCACCGAGATGATGACCACCAGAATGAAGGCACGCCAGCCCGATCCCTTTTCGTCAAAGCGAATCTCGGCGCGGTAATGTTCCTCGTCAGGGATATAGAAATGGTCCGTCTCAAAATTGAAGCGATAGGAGGGCATGAAAAATCCCTCCTCATTGCCGTGCTCGGCAACGTAGGCTTGCCTGGCGGCCTCGACCTGTTTGTCGTAGGTCTCTTTTTCCACACAGTGGACTACACGGCCCAGCTTATTGGGACTGCGCAGACTGGCCTTGACGCCACCGTTGCGGGCAAAGCCCAACTCTGAGAGAGTCTTAGCCTTGTCGGGCCAGAGACACTGCTCCTTCACAATGGAGCGCACCAGAGCACCCAGACGGTTTTTGTCATAGCAGGCAATACCGGCGGCAATGATGACACCGATGAAAATACCCAAAACCACCCGCTGAAGGGTGATGAGAGAGCCGGAGCCGATATTGATATGCTCGTATCTTCCGGTATCCACCGAAAAATACTTACCCTCAAAATAGGCCCACAGCTCCTCCAGCAAGGATGGCTCCCCCGATGTCTCAAAAAACAGAAACTGCAATTTATGCAACCACATGGGGGTACCTCCCGATTATTTGCGGATCACGTCCACGCCCAGATACTTCTTCAGCGCGTCGGGAACGTTGATGCTGCCGTCGGCGTTCTGATTCTGCTCCACCAGAGCGGGAAGAATACGGCTGGTAGCCAGACCCGATCCGTTGAGCGTATGGACATACTCGGTCTTACCGTTGGCTCTCTTAACCCGCATCATACCGCGGCGAGCCTGGTAGTCACGGGCGTTGGAGACAGAGGAGACCTCCTTGTAGCCGTTCATAGAGGGAATCTGGATCTCGATATCGTAGGTACGGGCCATGGAGGCGGAGCAATCCTCAGCGGCCAACTTGACGGTGCGGAAGTGGAATCCCAGACCCGCCACCAGAGCCTCAGCCTTGGCTACCAGCTCGTCAAAAGCGGCGTCGGACTGCTCAGGCAGGGTGAATTGGAACATCTCCACCTTATTGAACTGATGGCCGCGGACCATACCGCGCTCGTCGGAGCGGTAGGAGCCTGCCTCACGGCGGAAGCAGGGGGTGTAGGAGACAAGCTTCTTGGGCAGATCAGCCTCGGTCAGGATCTCGTTGCGGTACAGGGACGCCAGAGCGGCCTCAGCGGTGGGGAGCATGTAATGCATACGGTTGTCGGTGGGGTTCTCGATCTTGTAGACCTCATCGGCAAACTTGGGGAACTGGCCTGCGGTCAGACCGCACTCATACTCCAGCATGTGCGGAGGGAGGATCAGCTCGTAGCCATCGGCCAGGTGGGTGTCGATAAAGTAGTTGAGCAGAGCCCACTCCAGACGGGCGCCCATGCCTCTGTAGATCCAGAATCCGGAGCCGGCCAGCTTGGTGCCGCGGTCGTAGTCGATCAGTCCCAGGTCGGTGCAGAGATCCACGTGATGCTTAGGTTCAAAATCAAACTGTCTGGGCTCGCCCCAGTAGCGGAGGGGCTGATTGTTCTCCTTACCGCCGGGAAGCAGATCAGGATCGGGCAGATTGGGCAGACCAAGCATGATGTCAGTCTGCTTGACCTCAACAGCCTTCAGCTTCTCATCGATCTCCTTGGTCTTGTTCGACATAGCCTTCATCTCAGCGAAGATGGGGGCAACGTCCTTGCCCTCCTTCTTGTACTGAGGAATGAGCTTGTTCATCTTGTTCTGCTCGGCCTTAATAGCCTCGGTCTCGGTGATGAGAGTGCGTCTCTCACCGTCCAGAGCCAGAATGGCCTCAATATCAGCGCGGGCGTCCTTGCCCTTGATCAGAAGGCGGGCAATGACCTCCTCGGGGTTTTCACGAATATATTTGATATCCAGCATAGCTTGTGTTTCCTTTCCTATTGGTAGATAATTATGCAAAAATGTCTTGTCCGACAAGAGTTTTCAGAAGATTCTCGAGGTCCTTGTCATCCTCAAAGGTGAGCTCCACCGTCTTCTTGCGGCCGGTCTCGTTGATCTTTACCTTACGGCCGAGGGCGGTTCTGGCGCGGTCCTCCAGATCCTTCATGTAGATCCGTCTCTGGATCAGAATACTGTCCTCATCGTCTTCAATGACGTCTGAGGGGGGTATATTCAGCTTGCGTACGGCGTTTTCTGTCTCACGGACCGAGAGATCCTTCTCCATAATGGCGGTGGCCAGGGGGAGCATATCCTCTTCCTTGATCAGACCGAGAATAGCGCGGGCATGACCCATGGAGAGTTTTCCGTCCTCTACAAGGGAAGTGATCTCGTCGGGGAGCTCCAGAAGACGAAGCATATTGGCAATTGCCGAGCGGCTCTTACCCACCTGTCTGGCAACCTCCTCCTGAGTGAGATCAAAACGCTCAATGAGGATCTTATAGGCGAAAGCCTCTTCAATGGGATTCAGATCCTGTCTCTGTAGATTCTCAATGAGGGACATTTCGGCAATCTTCAGATCATCACCGGTCAGTATAATTGCGGGAATCTCGTCGAGACCGGCCATTTTTGCGGCACGCCATCTGCGCTCGCCGGCAATGATCTCATAATTACCGCTGAGATCGAACAGCTCGCGCACAGCGATGGGCTGTATCACACCGTGAACACGGATCGAATCAGCCAGAGCCTGCAGAGCATTCTCGTCAAAATTTTTGCGGGGCTGATCAGCGCGGGGTGAAATACGGGAGATTTTGATGAAACTTGCGTTGTTTGAGGCATTTTCGGCGATATTATCGTCCAAGAGCTCGTAAAAATCCCGGCCTAAGCCTTGTTTCTTTGCCATTTTCCGAAATACCTCCTATCAGATTCTCATAGCGAGCTCATTAGCCACCGAAAGATACTCAGCGGCACCCTTGCTCTTCTTGTCGTGATAATACACAGGCAGACCAAAGCCGGGAGCCTCGGACAACTTGACGCCACGGGAAATGTGGGTATCAAACAGTTTGCCGGCGTAGTGCTTCTTCAACTCGTTTTTTACCTGCTGCGTAAGAAGAAGACGGTTGGTGTACATGGTCAGAAGAATACCCGTGATCGAAAGCTTATTGTTGTAATGCTCTCGGATCTTGGAAATCGTGACCATGAGCTGGGCTAAGCCTTCCAGAGCATAAAACTCGCACTGCATAGGGACGATAACGCCGTCGCTGGCAGTCAAGGAGTTGACGGTCAGCATACCGAGAGAAGGGGGACAATCCACAATAATATAGTCGTACTCCTTCTTGATCACAGAAAATGCATTTTTCATGCAAGCCCAGGGTTCGGGAGTATCACCCTGCATAAGCTCAAATTCCGTGCCTGCCAGGGACGTGTTGGAAGGAATCAAAGATAAATTCTGAAACTCAGTCTGAATAATGGTCTCATGAGCGTCAGCAAGGCCAAGAAGCACGTCCTTCGTTGTTCTTTTTAGGCCTTTTTTTGCGACACCAACTCCGCTGGTGGCATTACCCTGGGGATCAAGGTCCACAAGTAAGGTTTTATAACCCAAGACACCAAGGGACGCGGCTATATTCACGGCAGAAGTGGTCTTACCCACGCCGCCCTTTTGATTAGCAAAGGAAATAATGGTTCCCAAAAGTTTTCCTCCTTTTTGTAATGGAATGTATATAGTATAGCACATCGAAATCAAATTTTCAAGGGTTTTTCAGAAATGTTTGAAAACATTTTATATTTGTTTCACGTGAAACATGAAAGAAGCATATAAACGTGGAATGATAAGCCAAAATTCTTAGATATTATCATTGTTTCACGTGAAACAATTGTGAAGAAGAACATTCTCACACGAAGCAAAATATAGGGATAAAATGTTTCACGTGAAACAAAATATAAAGGAAAGAAATGTTTCACGTGAAACAAAATATAAAGGGAAAAAATGTTTCACGTGAAACAAAAATATTTCACGTGAAAAATGTTTCACGTGAAATATAGTTATTTAGAAATCAAAGGGGTCTTTTTTTCATAACACCAAACCCACGAGGAAACTCCTTGGGGGTCACTGATATTTTTTGAATCTGAATGACGGTTCGTTGCTCGCTGGCTTCGTTGGTGTACAGATCGTAGTTTGTCAATGCCGTGACGCTTCCGCCTAATCTTGTGATACCGTTTTTCGCTTCCTCCAATTCATCAAAACCGGCGGACCCCTTCATGGCAATGAAACTGCCGTTAACCTTGACAAAGGGCATACAAAGCTCATCCAGAATATTCAGGCGGGCAACCGCACGACTGACCGCTACGTCATAAGCATCCCGATGCTCCGCGCTTTTAGCCAGGTCCTCGGCGCGGCCGCTGATTGCCCGCACGGCAAGGGCAAGGTGATCGGCGGTCTTCTGAACGTACTTGATCTTCTTATCGGTACTGTCAATACCCACGAGTTGAAGATCGGGACGCAAAATCGCTAAAGGCAGGATCGGAAATCCGCCGCCGCAACCGATATCTGCTACCCGCGCGCCATAGGGAATGAGTGAGGCGATCTTGGCACAATCCGCGTAATGAAGGGGAATGATCTTCTCAACCGTTGTCAGGGCAGTGATATTCATGACGGCATTGGTTGCGATCATAATATCAGTCAGCTCTTGAAATTTCCCGATGATTTCGTCGGAAATGAACTCATTCAGACTATTCTTTTGAAAAATATCCGTAAATAGGTCTTTGAATTGACTCATAAACAACTTATCCTCTTATTTAATGCCCAAATATAGGAGTAGGACAGAAATATCCGCGGGACTGACACCGGATATGCGGGAGGCCTGTCCCACCGTGGCGGGGCGATATTTTGTCAGCTTTTGGGTTGCCTCCAAGCGAAGACCCTTGATCCTGCTGTAATCCATATCTGCGGGAATATACTTTCCCTCCAGCTTTCTTTGCCGTTCCACCTCGGCCAGCTCGCGCTTGATATAGCCTGCGTACTTGACATCGGTCTCTACGGTTTTTATGATCTCCGGAGACAAATAAGGACGGCGGGGATCCAGGGGGGTAAGATCGTCATAGGTGATCTGGGGACGTCTCAAAAGATCACACAAAGAAACACCGGATTTTGCGGGCTCGAGCTCCAGACGGTCCAGTATGGGATTCACGGTGTCGGGACCAAGATGAGTAGCCTCCAGACGGGCTTTTTCGGCTTCTTCTGCTTCTTTTTTTCTTAAAAAGGCCTGATAACGCTCCTCGGAGACAAGTCCGCAGGCATGACCAATGGGGGTCAGACGAAGATCCGCGTTGTCCTGGCGCAGGATCAGGCGGAATTCCGACCGTGATGTCATCATGCGGTAAGGCTCATTCGTGCCCTTGGTGACGAGATCGTCGATCAGAGTGCCGATGTAGCTACCGGAGCGCGGTAGGGTGATCTTATCCTTACCGAGAGCCGTCAGGGCGGCGTTGATGCCCGCCACCAGACCCTGGGCGGCGGCCTCCTCATAGCCCGAGGTGCCGTTGAACTGGCCTGCACCGTACAGGTTGGAATGATCCTTGAACTCCAGCGTGGCGTTCAGCTGGGTGGGATCAGCGCAATCGTACTCAATGGCGTAGGCGTACCGCATGATCTCGGCGTTTTCAAAACCCTTGAGGGATCGGATCATCTGCCATTGTACGTCGGTGGGGAGGGAGGTGGAGAAGCCCTGAACGTACATCTCCTCGGTATCCTCGCCCATAGGCTCCACGAAGAGCTGGTGCCTCTCCTTATCGGCAAAGCGGACGATCTTATCCTCAATGGAGGGACAGTAGCGGGGGCCGGTACCCGTGATTTGACCCGAATACATGGCACTTCTGTGGATGTTCTCATGGATGACGCGATGGGTCTCGGCGTTGGTGTAGACGATGTGGCAGGGGATCTGCTCACCCTGCAGGTAGGTGTTTTTGTCAGTTTGTGTAGAGAAGGGAATGGCACCCTCCTCCCCGGGCTGGACCTCCAGCACAGACAGATCTATGGTCTCCCGCTTGACTCTTGCGGGGGTGCCCGTCTTGAAGCGCATGAGACGAATGCCCATAGCCGACAGCGAAGCAGACAACCCCTTCGAGGGCAGGGAACCGTCCGGTCCCGACTCAAAATTCTTATCTCCGACAAAAATTTTTGCCTCGGGGTAGGTACCCGTGGCAATGATGACGGCGTCGCAGTCCCAACGCTCGCCGAGGCGGGTGATGACAGCGGAAACGCCCTTGCTTTTGCCGGTATTTTGGTCGATTTTTTCAATAATATCCGTGATCTCGGCCTGCACCACGCGGAGGTTTGCGGTCTGCTCCAGTGTATGCTTCATGCGGACGTGGTAGGCCACCCGATCCGCCTGCACCCGCTTGGAGTGGACGGCGGCACCCTTACCCAGATTGAGGGTGCGGCTCTGAAGAGTCACCGCGTCGGCGCATTTGCCCATTTCACCGCCCAGGGCGTCGATCTCATAGACCAGGTGCCCCTTGGCCGTGCCTCCTATGGAGGGATTGCAAGGCATATTGGCGATCTGGTCCAGAGACAGGGTAAAGAGCACCGTGTCCACACCCATGCGCGCCGCGGCCAGCGCCGCCTCACAGCCCGCGTGCCCCGCGCCGATCACCGCTACCGAGGTCCTTGTGATGTTTTTTTCGCTCATATAAATTCCTTAAATTACCATTAATTACCAGTTATATCCGAATAACCCATGATATTGTACCATTCTTTTGGTTTTTCGTCAAGTACCGCGGCAATGAAATTCCGCATATATATAACTTTATGTAAACTTTTTTTCACCAAATCCTTGAAATTTCACAAAAACCCTTTACTTTTTGCGAAAAGTATGCTATTATATATAGTGAGCAAATTTGTCTCGCGGTTTTGCTCCCGCGAGGAAAAATTTTCAAGGAGGATTTTCCTAAAATGGCAATCATGAGAAAAAAAGTGTCCATGGACGGTAACCAGGCAGCCGCTACGGTAAGCTACGCTTTCACCGAAGTCGCCGGCATTTACCCGATTACCCCCTCCAGCCCCATGGCTGACTGGGTAGACCAGTGGTCTGCACAGGGACTCAAGAACATCTTCGGTACCACCGTCAACGTGATGGAGATGGAATCCGAGGCAGGCGCCGCCGGTACTGTCCACGGCTCCCTGAACGCAGGTGCGCTGACCACCACCTACACCGCATCCCAGGGTCTTCTGCTGATGATCCCCAACATGTACAAGATCGCCGGTGAGCTTCTCCCCTGCGTCTTCCACGTGTCCGCCCGTTGCGTGGCTTCTCACGCTCTGAATATCTTCGGTGACCACTCCGACGTCTACGCCTGCCGTCAGACCGGTTTTGCTATGCTGGCTGAGACCAACCCTCAGGAGGTTATGGACCTGGGTGCCGTCGCTCACCTGGCTACCATCAAGGGCCGCGTTCCCTTCCTGAACTTCTTCGACGGCTTCCGTACCTCTCACGAGATCCAGAAGATCGAGGTCTGGGACTTCGCCGACCTGGCTGAGATGGTGGATATGGACGCTGTGGCCGCATTCCGCTCCCGCGCTCTGAACCCCGAGCATCCCGTGCTCCGCGGCTCCGCTCAGAACGGTGATATCTTCTTCCAGAACCGCGAGGCCTGCAACCGCTACTACGACGCTTTGCCCGCCATCGTCGAGGAGTACATGGACAAGGTCAACGCCAAGCTGGGCACCGACTACAAGCTCTTCAACTACTACGGCGCTCCCGACGCGGACCGCGTCATGATCGCTATGGGCTCCATCTGCGACGTGGCCGAGGAGGTCATCGACTACATGATGGCTCAGGGTGAGAAGGTCGGTCTGATCAAGGTCCGCCTGTACCGTCCCTTCTGCGCTGACAAGCTCATCGAGGCTATTCCCGCAACCTGCGAGAAGATCGCCGTCCTCGACCGTACCAAGGAGCCCGGTTCTCTGGGTGAGCCTCTGTACCTCGACGTCGTTACCGCTCTGGCTACCCACGGTGTCCAGAAGAAGGTTGTCGGCGGCCGTTACGGTCTGGGCTCCAAGGATACTCCTCCTTCCTCCATCTTCGCTGTTTTCGCCAACCTGGCCAAGGATGAGCCCAAGGCGAACTTCACCATTGGTATCGTGGATGACGTGACCAATTGCTCCCTCGAGGAGACTGTGGCTCCCGACACCGCTCCTGCCGGAACCAAGGCCTGCAAGTTCTGGGGTCTGGGCGGCGACGGTACCGTCGGTGCCAACAAGAACTCCATCAAGATCATCGGTGACCATACTGACAAGTACATTCAGGCTTACTTCCAGTATGACTCCAAGAAGACCAACGGTATCACCATCTCCCACCTGCGCTTCGGTGACACCCCCATCAAGTCTCCTTACTACATCAATAAGGCTGACTTCGTGGCTTGCCACAACCAGGCTTACATCTCCCGCTACGACATCGTGCAGGACATCAAGCCCCGCGGTACCTTCCTTCTGGACTGCAACTGGTCCGATGAGGAGCTGGACACCAACCTGCCTTCCGCTGTGAAGCAGTATATCGCCAAGAACGACATCAAGTTCTACACCATCAACGCTACCAAGCTGGCTCGCGACCTGGGTAACGCCAAGGTCAAGAACACCGTGCTTCAGTCCGCATTCTTCGCTCTGGCCGCTATCCTGCCCGCCGCCGAGGCTGTGGAGTACATGAAGTACATGGCTACCAAGTCCTACCTGAAGAAGGGCCAGGCCATCGTTGACCTGAACCATGCCGCTATCGACGCCGGTGCCAACGCATACCACGCCGTTGAGGTTCCCGCCGCTTGGGCTACCTGCGCTGACGACGAGGCCGCCGCCACCAAGACCTGCGACCGCGCTGATCTGGGTGCCTTCGTCAACAACGTGGTGACCCCCGTCAACGCTATGAAGGGTGACAGCCTGCCCGTTTCCGCATTCGTGGACTACGTGGACGGTACCTTCCCCCAGGGCTCCGCTGCCTTCGAGAAGCGCGGTGTGGCCGTTATGGTTCCTACCTGGAATCCCACCAAGTGCGCTCAGTGTAACAACTGCTCCTTCGTCTGCCCTCACGCCGCCATCCGTCCCTACGCTCTGGATGCCGAGGAGGCCGCAAACGCTCCCGAGTCCACCAAGTTCACCGCTAAGATGATCGGTAAGGGCTGCGAGGGCTACAAGTTCACCATCGCCGTTTCTCCTCTGGATTGTATGGGCTGTACCCTCTGCGTGAAGGCTTGCCCTGTCAACGCCACCGCCGAGAAGAAGGCCGCCGCCGCAGGCGAGAAGGTCAAGCCCGAGGATATGGCTATCTACATGGTTCCCCAGGCTCAGGAGTCCGCTCAGCAGGCTTCCTTCGACTACTGTGTGGCCAACGTCTCCAGCAAGGCTCTGCCCTTCGCTGACAACACCGTCAAGGGCTCTCAGTTCAAGCAGCCCCTGCTTGAGTTCTCCGGCTCCTGCGCAGGCTGTGCCGAGACCTCTTACGCTCGCCTGATCACCCAGCTGTTCGGCGAGAGAATGTATATCTCCAACGCTACCGGTTGCTCCTCCATCTGGGGCGGTTCCTCCCCCGCAACTCCTTACACCGTCAACCGCGAGAGCGGCAAGGGTCCCGCTTGGGCAAACTCCCTGTTCGAGGACAACGCCGAGCACGGTCTGGGTATCGCCCTCGGTCAGAAGGCCGTCCGCGACAGACTCATGGCTCAGGTTGAGGAGATGATGAACTCCGACAAGGCTTCCGACGAGTTCAAGGCTGCCGCCAAGGCTTACCTGGACACCAAGGACGACGGTAAGGCTAACGAGGCCGCTACCAAGGCTCTGGTCGTCGAGCTGGAGAAGGCTGCCGCCGAGGGTTGCCCCGTGGCTCCCGCCATTCTGGCTGAGAAGGAGTACCTGAACAAGAAGTCCGTCTGGATCTTCGGTGGTGACGGTTGGGCTTACGACATCGGCTTCGGCGGTCTGGACCACGTCCTGGCTACCGGCGAGAACGTCAACGTCTTCGTCTTCGATACCGAGGTGTACTCCAACACCGGTGGACAGGCCTCCAAGGCTTCCAACATCGGTCAGGTGGCTCAGTTCGCCGCCGCCGGTAAGGCCATCGGCAAGAAGAACCTGGCTGAGATCGCTATGTCCTACGGCTACGTCTACGTCGCTCAGGTCGCTATGGGCTCTGACATGAACCAGCTCCTGAAGGCTCTGACCGAGGCTGAGGCCTACAACGGTCCTTCCCTGATCATCGGTTACGCTCCTTGTGAGATGCACGGTGTCAAGGGCGGTATGCAGAACTGCCAGCTCGAGATGAAGAAGGCTGTTGACGCAGGCTACTGGCATCTGTTCCGCTACAACCCCACTCTTGAGACGGGCAAGCTGACCGTGGATTCCAAGACTCCTACCGGTGACTACACCGCGTTCATCAAGTCCGAGAACCGCTACGCACGTCTGGCCGCCTCCAACCCCGAGCGCGCAGAGGCTCTGTTCGCAAAGGCTGAGGCTTCCGCTGCCGCCAAGTTCGACAGACTGGAGAGAATGAAGAAGCTCTACGAGTAATCAGTAGACGGTAAATACGGATCGTAATTACACGAGAGCACCGCTTCGCGGGGATCTGTGATCCCACGGATCGGATAGAAAAAGGCCCCTCGCCTCGGCGGGGGGCCTTTCGTATGTCGCGGGAATGAACGGGAAAACTGTGCCCCTTGGCAAAAAAAGACCGCCGAAATGGGTGGTCTTTTCTGCTTTTGTAGGGGGTTACATGGATGTAACCCCCATAGATCGACGTGATTTGGGGGATCGAGGATGAATTGACTGCTTATGCGTCATTTTCCCATACGTCCCCATATGTCGTCCTCTGTCGAAGCTCAATGGGCAAGCAGGTGTCCTGATGATTCGTATGATTTACTGCTTGTGCATCATTTCCCCATATGTCGGCAGGGGCCAATCCCGGGAGGCGACAAGGGTTTCCATCTCGTCCACAGGGGCACGGAGGGCGGCCATGGCGGGAACTACCTTGTCGCGGAAGGCCACGGCAATTGCGTGGGCATCCCCTGCGGTCTGGGCCTCGCGGTCGGCCTGCCGAAGGGCGTTCACGGCGTCGTAGGTGGCGGCGGTCAGCTCGGAGAGGCGGGTCATCAGCTCCCGCTCCACGCGGATACCGACGGCGGTGTCTCCCAGAATATCCAGCTTAGCCCGTGCGGCACTACCCAACTTGGTAATATAGGATTCCACAGCGGGGATGATCTGCCTTGTGGCCATGAGGATCATGGTCTGAGCCTCAATGTTGAGCATCTTTGCGTAGCTTTCCAGCAGGATCTCGCGGCGGGCGTGGAGCTCCACCGAGGATAGAACCCCGAAGCGGGAGAACAGCTCCACCGACTTTTCGCTCGTCAGCACCTCGCAGGATTCCACCGTGGTGCGGAGGTTGGAGAGCCCTCTGCGGGCGGCCTCGGCCAACCACTCCTGGGAGTAGCCGTTTCCGTTGTAGATGATGCGGTTATGGGCGGCGAGGGTATCCTTGATCACCCGTGCCACGGCGACGGAGAACTCCTGTCCCTCGGCCACGGCGGCCTCCAGGGTGTCGGCCATGTCGCAGAGCACCGAGGCTACGGCGGTGTTGATGACCACGTTAGGCATGGCGATGTTTTGGGAGGATCCCAGGGAACGGAACTCAAACTTGTTACCGGTGAAGGCAAAGGGAGAGGTGCGGTTGCGGTCGGTGGTGTCCTTGCGGAAGGTGGGGACAGAGGGAATGCCCAGGTTCATGGTACCCGCCTTATGGTCGGTGTAGACCCGCTCCTCCACGATGGAATTGACGATATCGTTCATTTCCTCGCCCAGGAACATGGAGATGATGGCGGGAGGCGCCTCAAAGCCGCCCAAGCGGTGGTCGTTGCCGGGGTAGGCCACCGACATACGGAGCAGATCCTGATACTCGTCCACGGCGCGGACAATGGCGGCCAGGAACAAGAGGAAGCGGGTGTTTTCCCGAGGAGTTTTGCCGGGGTCCACCAGATTCTTGCCCGTATCGGTGGTCAGGGACCAGTTGTTGTGCTTACCCGAGCCGTTGACCCCCGCGTAGGGCTTCTCGTGGAGGAGGCAGACCAGCCCGTGGCGCTCGGCGATGAGCCGCATATGCTCCATGATGATGAGGTTCTGATCCACCGCCATGTTGGTAGTGGCGTAGATGGGCGCCAGCTCGTGCTGGGCGGGGGCGGCCTCATTATGCTCGGTCTTGGCGTTGATGCCCAGCTTCCACAGCTCCTCGTCCAGCTCGTCCATAAAGGCGGCCACCTTGGGCTTGATGGGGCCGAAGTAGTGGTCGTCCATTTCCTGTCCCTTGGGGGCGGGAGCGCCGAAAAGGGTACGGCCGCAGTAGATGAGATCCTTTCTCTGCTCGAAATACTCCTGATTCACCAGGAAATACTCCTGCTCAGCCCCCACCGTAGTGGTGACGCGGGTGGTGGTGGTGTCACCGAAGAGGCGTAGGATGCGGAGGGACTGCTCACTGATGGCGTCCATGGAGCGGAGCAGGGGGGTCTTGGTATCCAGAGCCTCGCCCGTATAGGAGCAGAAGGCGGTGGGGATGTAGAGGGTACCGTCCTTGACGAAGGCGTAGGAGGCGGGATCCCAGGCGGTGTAGCCGCGGGCCTCAAAGGTGGCCCGCAGACCGCCCGAGGGGAAGGAGGAGCCGTCGGTCTCGCCCTTGATCAGCTCCTTGCCCGAGAACTCCATAACCACACGGTCCCCCGCGATGGGAGAGATGAAGGCGTCGTGCTTCTCGGCGGTCACCCCCGTCAGAGGCTGGAACCAGTGGGTATAGTGGGTGGCGCCCTTCTCAATGGCCCAATCCTTCATGGCGTTGGCCACCACGTCGGCGATGGCGGGGTCGATGGTGCGGCCCTTCTCAATGGTCTTGGTCAGAGCCTTGTAGACCTCGCGGGGAAGGCGGGAGCGCATGACGTCGTCGTTGAAGACCATGCTGCCGAAGAGCTCGGGGATCTTTTTTGTGGACATAAGGGTATATCCTTTCTGTGAGAATGGCGATTTGGTAGAAATTCAAATTTGGGTTTGTCGGTCTGACGGAGCAGAGTGGAATTGGGTAGGTGGCCACCTCATCACCCGCTTCGCGGGGGCTTCTCCTCCAGGAGAAGCCTAGGTTACCACGACCCGAAAGATCTTTATATCTCAAGGGGTTGCGGTTACCGACGCCTTCTCCTGGAGGAGAAGGTGTCGGCGAAGCCGACGGATGAGGTGGCCCCCTAGAACATACCGATCTGCTCCGTCAAACAGTTCGCTAAATCCCAATTTACAGCAAATACATCATCACCAGCTCCACAACCAGCGCCGTCCCCGACGCCCCCACCGCCACGGTCAGAAGAGACCGCTTGAAGAAGGCCAGGACCAGGGCGATGACCGTCCCCGCGATGGCCGAGGGGAGGGAAGCCGTGGCGAAGAAAATGGAGGGGAAGGTCATGGCGCCCAGCACCGCGTAGGGCACGTAGGCCAGAAAGCTGCGGAAGAAGGCGGACTTGATCTCCTTGCGGAAGAGGGTGAAGGGGATCATGCGGATGAGGTAGGTGACGCCCGCCATGACCGCCAGATACAGGGCGAGATGCCCCATGGACATGGAAAGCTGGCTCATGCGCTCACCTCCCCACCGTCGGGCGCGGGGGTCTCCACGTCCTCATGGGGCGCGGCCACGGGGAAGAGCAGAGCCGCCACCGCCGCCGAGACCACCGCCGCGATGATGAGGGCGAGACCGTCCGACAGGAAATCAAAGAGGGGTAGGAAATAGAAGACACAGGACAGGGCCACCGCCAGACAGACCGCAAACAGCACCCCTCGCTCCCGTCTCGCGGGCGGGATGATGATGGCGATGAACATCCCATAGAGCATGAGTCCGAGGCAGCCTCGCACCATTTCGGGGAGAAGCGTCCCTGCCAGAGCACCCAGGAGCGTCCCCGCCGCCCAGCCGATGTAGGGGATACAGCCCAGACCCGCGAAGTAGTACACCCCCACCTTTTCCTTTTTGGTGGATGCCACCGCGAAGATCTCGTCGGTGATGCTGAAGGAGAGGAGCATCCGCCAGGGGGTGGTGAAGCTACCGTCCAGCCGTTGGGACAGGGAGATGCCCATGAGGGAGTAGCGCAGATTGATGACCAGCTGGGACAAGATCATGGTGATGATGCCCTCGGCCAGGGGCAGACAGTCGGCGATAAGGTCCAGACCAGCCTTCTGACCGGCTGAAGTCTCGTTGGTCATGGATATGATGAGGGCAATGAGGGGGGACAGCCCCGCCGCCACCGCCGCGATGCCGATACCGAAGGAGACCGACAGATAGCCGAGGCCAATCGGCACGCCGTCCCGCAGTCCCTCCCGGAAGGTGTATGCTTGCTTTTTCATGATTATTTCGTGTATGTTCCGTTCTAATGAAGTAAAGTGAAATGATACCGATATTATACCGCAAAACACTCCAAGTTTCAAGGGCATTTGACGAATTTATCCTGCTTTTTTCTCCGAAATTCCAAGTTTTTTCTTCCATACTACTTTACAAAATCACGGTTTTGGGGTATCATATAGGTAATCCAAGGAAAAGGAAGTATTTTCATGACCTACACCCAAACGGGACGCATCATAAAAATGACGGGGGGACTCTACACTGTCCGACTGGACGCGGGGATCCCCAACTCCCCTCTGACGGGACAAACGGTGGAGTGCCGCGCCCGCGGGACCTTCCGCCACGAGCGTACCACCCCCCTTGTGGGAGACCTGGTGGAGGTGCAGTACGACGACACCTCATTTGCGGTGACCGACGGCAAGGTCACCCCCTCCGCCGAGCGCACGGGCCTGGTGATCGACGATATTCTCCCCCGCAAAAACAGCCTCATCCGCCCTCCGCTGGCCAATCTGGATACCATGCTGGTGGTCATCGCCGCCGCCTCCCCCGACCCCGACATCCCCACGGTGGACAAGCTGTTGTCCATCCTGGAGTTCAATGATATCGAGCCCGTGATCATCGTGGGCAAGAGTGAGCTTTCTCCCAAGCGGTCCGCCAAGATCGCCGCCCTGTATGGAAAGGTGGGCTACCGTACCTTCGTTCTGTCCTGCTACACGGGAGAGGGGGTGCAGGCATTTGCCGACTTCGCCCATACCGAGCTGAAGGGCAAGATCACCGCCGTAGCGGGAGCCTCGGGCGCGGGAAAGTCCACCCTCCTCAACACCGTTTTTGAGGGCCTGGACCTCACCACGGGAGACATCAGCGAGAAGATCGGCCGCGGCAAGAACACCACCCGCCACACCGAGCTCTTCGACCTGCCCGGCGCACAGGGTGGCTACATAGCCGACACAGCAGGCTTCTCCCTTCTGGACTTCGAGCGGTTCGATTTCTTTGAGCTGGAGGACCTCCCCCACACCTTCCGCGAGTTCGGCCCCTACCTCGGCAAATGTCGGTATACCGACTGCACCCATATCAACGACGAGGAGTGCGCCATCCTGGAAGCCGTGGCCAAAAAGGAGATATCCCCCATCCGCCACGCCTCCTACAAGGAGCTGTATACCACCCTGAAGGGGAAAAAGAAGTACGATTGACAAGAGGGCATCTCAAAAAACCCCTCGCGCAACGAATCGGCGGAATCTTTCCCGTCATTCGTCACAAAAAAACTTCGTATAGGGTCAACTATACGCGCGTTTTTTTGCATAGACTGACGAAAAATCTTCTCGCCGCTCGTAGCACGATGAGTTTTTGAGATGCCCTAGAGGGGTTACGCCCATGTAACCCATTGATGGATAAGGAAATTTAGAATTTTAGGAGAAACCGATATGTCCAATGCGAAAATGAATAAAAAGCAAGATAACGATCTGGGTCAGCTTTTGCAGGCTCTTCGCAAAAACGAGATCGCCATCACCTTGAAAAAGGCCCGTAAGAACGGCTCCCCCTGCCGCAGTAAGTTTGGCGGTCAGCCCGCCCTGCCCGCAGGCTTTGCGTGGCCCCGCTTTGAGGCCGCGAACTATGACGGCGAGACCGCCAACAGACCTCTGTCCTTCCTCTGCCAGATCGACCTGACGGAGATCGCGCCCCTGGATCGGGACGGTCTGCTCCCCAAAAAGGGACTGCTTTCCTTTTTCTACGAGATGGAGTCCTCCTGCTGGGGCTTCGACCCCGCCGACGAGGGCTGTGTCCGCGTTTTCTGCTTTGAGGACACAGATGCGCTGATCCCCACGGCCCTCCCCGAGGATCTTGCGGAGGAGCACGCCGTGAAGGAGTACGATATTTCCTGCAAGGCCAAGGATTCCTACCCCAGCTACGAGGAGCTGGACCGCCACGCCGACGCGGACGTGGATTGGGACGACTACGACGAGGCGCTGGAGGATCTGGGCTACGAGCTGGACAGCGAGCGGCACAAGCTTTTGGGCTATGCCAATCTGGTGCAGGGGGAGATGCTGACCGAGTGTGAGCGGTCCGCCCGAGGCCTGTACAGCGGTGATTCCAAGAGCTACCGCGAGACTCCCGACGACCTCAAGGAGGAGATCCGCAGAGCCGCCTCCGATTGGGTCCTTCTGTTCCAGATGGCCTCCATCATGGACGGGGACTATGAGCTGATGTACGGCGATGTGGGGAATCTGTATTTCTATATCCGTAAGCAGGACCTGGCCGAGGGCAACTTTGACCGGGTGTGGTTCGCGCTCCAGTGCGGTTGAGAGGAGGAACACCATGAAGCTCATGATCGCCTCCGACCTCCACGGCTCGGCCACCGCCTGCAAAAAGCTGCTGGATGCCTTCACCGCCTCGGGCGCGGATCGCCTGATCCTTTTGGGTGACCTTCTCTACCACGGCCCCCGCAACGACCTCCCCGAGGGCTACGACCCAAAGGCGGTCATCGCCATGCTCTCGGAGCAAGCCGATAAGCTCTTCTGCGTCCGCGGCAACTGCGATACCGAGGTGGACCAGATGGTCCTGCCCTTTCCCATCATGGCGGAAACCGCCCTGCTTTTCGTGGACGGTAAAACGTGGTTCGCCTGCCACGGCCACCGAAGCGGCGCGAATCCCACCGCGAATGATCTCCCCAAGCTCCCCGCGGGCAGCGTGGTTCTGTCGGGGCATACCCATATCCCCGTGCTGGAGGAGAACCCCGACGGTGTCCTTCTGCTCAACCCCGGCTCGGTCTCCATTCCCAAGGGTGGATTTCCCCCTTCCTACGCCCTGTATGAGGACGGCCGTTTCATCGTTCTTTCCGCGGACGGTACCGCTGTCTTGAAACAGGACTGACTGAGACCTATACAAATAAACAAAAAAAGCCCTTGCTCAGGGCTTTTTTTGTTGCTTAGGTATCAGTAATAGTAATTGGCGCCGATATCCTTCATGGAGGGAAGGGAGGAGAATGCCTCCTTGTCCACCGTCACACGGTCCATGTAGGGGCTGCACTTCTCGTGGAAAAGCTTGGCCTTCACACGGGTGACCAGGTCGGTGAACCAATCCTCGTAGGCGGAATTGGTGACGGCATCCTGGGGGATGGGGTACTTCATGACCACGTTATAGCCGTACTCCGAGGAAACGATGCGGATCTCTCCCTCCTCTGCCTCAGCCAGGGCGTCGGCGATGTCGTTGAGGTAGTCGTAGCTGTTGTCTCCGGTGGTGTACAGGAAGCAGTAGTCGCCGTCGGTGACAAAGGCGTCATCGTCACCGTTCTCATAGGAGGCCAGCAGTGACTCGAAGCTGCCGTAGTCGCCCTTGGCCACGTCGGCCATGATCTCCTCGGCGGCCTCCTTGTGAGCGGCCAGCTCCTCGGCGGAGTACTGAACGACCTTGGCGTTGCCATCCTTGTCGTAGGTAATGGCGCGGACGCCGTTCACCTTGTCGTAGGCGATCTTTCCGTTGGGGAGGTAGTAGACGTCGTCACCGTTCTTATCCACGATGTTCTTGCCCTTTTCGTCCAGGCGGGTGTTGCCGTTAACGGTATCGTAGGCGATGTTGTTGATTCGGGCGTTGTTCTCGTCGGGCTGGTAGTAGATGACGTCACCGTTGGTATCGGTGTCGTACACGTAATCAAAGGAGCGGATCAGCACCTGGCGGAAGCATACGGCGTGCTCCTGCAGGTAGTCCAGACGGGGCTGCGCGCCGATGAGGGAGCCGTCGGTACCGTAGATGAAATTCTGCACGTAGGCGTACTTGGCCTCAATGACGTACAGCTCGCGGAGCATATCCACGTTGATGCCATAGGTCGCCAGGGTGGCGTTGAGGGCGGACTTGGAGCCCGCGTCGCGGATGTACTCCTCAATATCCTCGTCGATGGCGTCCAGATCGCTCTTGGAGAGGCTCAGACCCTCCTCCTCGAAGATGGCGAGTGCGGCGAGGTAGCGGCGGGCGTCGGTCAGCACGGCCTGACGGAAGTACTCGTCATAGGTGACTCCGTTGGAATCCACGATGACGTCCCAGAAGCCGGAGCTGTTGACCGAATAGCCGTTCTGGGCCAGAGAGCCCTTGACACGGGCGAGAAGGAACTGGTACTGGTTGACAGAAATGCTCTGTCCGTCCAGCTCCAGAAGAGGGGTGGCCTTTTTGGAGCAGCCCGTCACAGAGAGGGCGGCCAGAAGAAGAGCCAGTCCCAAAAGCACCGCCAGAGCGCGGCGATAGTAGATTGTTTTCATAGAGAAACGGATCCTTTCCTGTGGTTGTTATCCGATGGTATTACAATTCCTTATTATATCACAAAATTGTGAAGCCGTCTACCCCTCCTCGTGACTCAAAGAGAGATATTTTTCAAATATTTTGTGAATAATCCCCATCATATCCTCTCCGCCGCGGAGCTGGAGCTTGACCGAGGCGTCCTTGCTCATGCCCGAGAAGCGGATGCGACCCTTGGTCACGTCTGAAAGCTCACTCCAGATATCGATGTCCAGATGATCCTGGGTGAAGAATACGGTGTTGCCCTCCTGGCGGATGGAGGTCACTCCGCAGGCCTCGGCCAGAGCGCGGGCCAGGGCGATATCCAACAGGTTGACGGCGGGGGCGGGAAGGTCACCGTAGCGGTCACATAGCTCGTCGGTCATGTCCTCCATGTCGTCCCGGTTGCGGATGAGGGCGATGCGCTTATAGAGGGCCATGCGCTGGGAGGGATAGCGGACGTAGGAGTCGGGGAGGAAGGCCGAGATATTGACCGATACCGTGCAGTCCTTTTTCTCCGGGGGCTTTTCTCCTCTCTCCTCCAGAACGGCGTCGTTGAGAAGCTTGATGTATAGATCGTAGCCCACGGCCTCCATGTGTCCGTGCTGCTCGGCGCCCAGGAGGTTGCCCGTGCCGCGGATCTCCATATCTCTGAGGGCGATACGGAAGCCCGCGCCGAACTCGGCGTACTCGCGGATGGCGCCCAGGCGCTTCTCGGCGATCTCGGAGATGGCCTTACCGGGGCGGTAGGTGAAGTAGGCGTAGGCGCGGCGGGCAGATCGGCCCACACGGCCGCGGAGCTGGTGGAGCTGGGACAGACCCAACCGCTCGGCGCAGTCCACGATGAGGGTGTTGGCGTTGGGAATGTCCACACCCGTCTCAATGATGGTGGTGCAGACCAGAATGTCGATCTCACCCAGAAGCATCCGCTCCCAGATCTCCTCCAGTTGCTCCTTGTCCATCTTGCCGTGGGCTACGGTGATGCGGGCATCGGGAATGGCCTTAGCCAAAGATCCCGCCAGCTGGTCAATGTTCTCCACCACGTTGTGGAGGTAGAAGACCTGACCGCCGCGGCGCAGTTCCTTGCGGATGGCCTCGTGGATGATGAGGTCGTCGTGCTCCAGCACGTAGGTCTGTACGGGCAGACGGTCCACGGGAGCCTCGTCCAGAATGGAGATGTCGCGGATACCGCCCATGGCCATGTTCAGGGTACGGGGAATGGGGGTGGCCGACAGGGTCAGCACGTCGATGTTGCCGCAGAGCTGCTTGAGCTTTTCCTTCTGCGCCACGCCGAAGCGCTGCTCCTCGTCCACAATGAGCAGACCCAGATCGCGGAAGCTGATATCCTTACCCAACAGTCGGTGGGTGCCGATGACCACGTCCACGTCCCCCCGCTCCAGGCGGCGGAGAGTCTGCTCCTGCTCCTTGGGGGTCTTGAAGCGGGAGAGCATATCCACGTTCACCGAGAAGGCGCGCATACGGCGGGTGAAGGTCTGGTAGTGCTGGAGGGCCAGAATGGTGGTGGGCACCAGCACCGCCACCTGCTTGCCGTCGGTGACGGCCTTGAAGGCGGCGCGCAAAGCCACCTCGGTCTTGCCGTAGCCCACGTCGCCGCAGAGCAGGCGGTCCATGGGGGTGGGGCGCATCATATCCGCCTTGATGTCGTCAATGGCGGCCAGCTGACCCGCGGTCTCCTCGTACTCGAAGGCGGCCTCAAAGTCCCGCTGAAAATCGTCGTCGGGGGAGAAGGCGTAGCCGGGGCGGCGGAGGCGCTCGGCGTAGAGCTTGATGAGGTCCTTGGCCATCTCCTTGACCATGGCCTTGGTTCTGGCCTTGGTCTTGTTCCAGTGGTCTGTTCCCAGCTTGGAGAGCTTGACCATACCGTCGTCGGCATGGGCGCCGATGTACTTGGACACCATGTCCAGCTTCTCCACGGGGATGAAGAGCTTATCCGTCCCCGCGTACTTGATGCCGATGTAGTCACGGGTCACCCCCGCGGTGGTCAAGGTCTCGATGCCCGTGTACTGACCGATACCGTAGGTCTCGTGGACCACGATATCCCCCACGTCCAGCTCGTTGAAGGAGAGGATGGTCTTGGAATTTTTCTTCTTGGCCTTCTCCGCCATGGCCTTTTGCTTGCGGGAGCGAATGGCGGCGGTGGAAAGGGCGCCGGTTCTTCCGTCGGGGTTGGTGGAGAGAATGGCGATCTTGGGAACGATCAGCTCGTAGCCGAAGAGGTAGTCCCGCCAGAGGATCACCACCATGCCCTTGGGCATATCGGCGGCATTATCCATGCTCCCTTCCTTGGGGATGACGCTGTCAAAGCCCGCCTCGTCCAGCATCTCGGCCAGATTGTGGGCGGCGGCCTCGTTCTCGGCGATGACGGCCAGGCGGTGGCCCGACCGCATATAGGCGGTGAGATCCTCGCAGAGGAGCTTGAAGTTCTCGGCGTAGGAGATCATGTGCTTGGTGCGGAAGCCGAAGATACCCCCCAGCCGCTTGCCCGACATACCGTATGACAGGGAATCCACGTGGACCGTGGCGTTGCGGTCCAGGAAGAGATCAAAGGCGGTGGTGGGCTTCTGGTACTCGGCGTGCTTGCCCGCGATGGTCCCCGCCTCGATGAGGCTCTTGATGGTCTCGTTCATCTGCCACTCCCCCGCCTTGAGCCGGTCATTTACGGCGGAATTGTTGCGGATGAGAAACAGGGTCTTTTCGGGAAAATAATCCAGAAGACAGGCGCACTCGGGGTAGAGCACCTTCATGTATTTATCCAGAAAATTCAGCTCGGCCCCCGTGGGATTTTGGGCGCGGCGGGCGGCGGAGATGGCGGCCAGCTCCTCGTCCAACACCCTCGCGGCCTCGGGAGCCCGTCCCGCAGCGGTCTTGCGCTGAGCGCGGATGACCTCCTCTAGCTTGGAAAGACCCTCACCGTTGGTGAGCAGCTCTCTGGCGGGGAGCAGATCGGCCTCGTCGATGGCCCGGGTCATGCGCTGGGATTCGGGATCGAACAGCCCCATACGGTCGATGTCGTCCCCGAACAGCTCTACGCGCAGGGGATAAGAGCCCTCGATGGATTCCCCGTCGTCGTCCACGTAGGTGCCGTAGGGGGCGCAGACGTCAATGATGCCGCCCCGCAGGGCGAACTGACCGGGCCCCTCCACCATGTCCACGCGGGCATATCCCGCCGCCACCAGTGAGGCGGTCAGCCCCGCCAGATCCACGGGAAGGGAGTAGTCCAGATGCACCGAGGTAGCGCGGAGCTTGTCGGGGGGGATGGTGTAGCCCAAAGCCGCGTCGGGGGTGGTGATGACGGCATCGTAGCCCCCCGTGATGAGTCCCGCCAGCACCTTCAGCCGCTCATGCTCGTACTCGTGGGAGGCGGTGACCCCCGCGCCGTAGAAGGAGAGATCGCGGGCGGTGTAGAAGGCGGCCTTGAGACCGAACCGATTCAGGGTCTGCTTCATGCGGACGCAGTCCTTCTCCTCGGGGCAGATGATCAGAGCAGTCCTCTTGGTGGTTTTGGTGGCGGTATTGAACAGACAGGTGTCCTCAATAAGCGAAATGATAAAGGCCTCGGAGGCACCCTCGCACAGGCCGTTGGCCAGGATGGGCAGAGGCTTATCCTTGAAATTCCGGCGGACGGCGGCGAGAAGCTGACCGTACTCGGGGTCGGTGCGGATGGCGGAGGTGAGAAGGTTCATAGGGTTCCTTTCTGTGGAGATAGAACTCGCCCCCGAAGGGGGCATATCGATCCGCTACGGGCAACGCCCGGGCGGAATATCGAGGGCGGCGCGAAGCGGCGCACATATCGAACGCCGCAAGGCGTATATCGACTTTATATAACCTGTCGATATGCATCCTGAAGGATGCTCGATATACCGCGCGGTATACGCCCCGCGGTTCGATATGCCGCTATCGCGGCTCGATATGCGCCCTGATGGGCGCGTGAAAACGCCGAAAGGGTAGCATTTTCTCCCCCATGGGGGGTCAAACGCTACCGAAACGGTGTGTATGATGGCTTATCCCTTGCGGTTGCAGACCTGCATGGCCCCGTCAAGGTCATCCTTGATGAGCCGCTCGATGCCCTCGCAGGCGATGGGGAAGAGGGAGCGGAGCTTTTCCAGCTCGGAGGGGGCGAAGGTGGACAGCACCCAGTCCTTCATGTCGTAGTCGGGATGAGGCTTCTTGCCCACGCCGAAGCGGATGCGGGGGAAGGCATCGGTGCCCAGCTCGTCGATGATGCTCCGCAGACCGCGCTGGCCTCCGTCGGAGCCTTTTCCGCGCACCCGCATCCCGCCTACGTCGAGACTCACGTCATCCGAGCAGACGATGATATGCGCGGGCTCGATCTTGTAGAACTTGGCGGCGGCGGCCACGGCCTCGCCCGAGGCGTTCATGTAGGTCTGGGGGCGCATGAGCAGGACTCTGGCACCCGCGATGGTGGTCTCGCCCACCAATGCGTTGAATTTGGAGCGGTCGGTGGGGCAGTGGTAGGTCTCACAGACCTTATCCATGCAGAGCCATCCCGCGTTGTGGCGGGTCAGGGCGTACTGCTTGCCGGGGTTGCCCAGACCCACCAGAAGATGGGTGATGGGGGTGGTGGAGGGAGCGGTCTTGTTCTGTTCAAGACGCTTGAAGATGTCGAATATGTCGGTCATGGGGGGTCCTTTTCAATTGATGGATTAGAGAATCAAAACGGTTACATATATAGAAACTGATCTAGGAAGCGATGGGGCGCGTTGATGTCGGTTAAGGAGGGACAGTCGGCGAACGCGTTCTTGCCGATTTCCTGTACGCTGTCGGGAATGGTGACGGACCTGAGGGATTTGCAGTGTTGGAACGCATTTTCTCCAATGCTGATCACACTGCTTGGAATGATGATGTCTTGCAGAGAGCGACATTCTTGAAAAGCGCTTTCACCGATGCTTGTCACACTATTAGGAATGGTCACGGACATTAGGGAACTGCAGTATCGGAACGCCGCGCTCTCGATGGAAATCATGCCGTTGGGGATGACCACCGATTGAAGTGAATGACAGTTATGGAATGCAGAACTCTTGATATGGCGCACATGCTTCGGTATTATAACGGAAGTTAAAGAAATGCATTCGTTAAACGCACTTTGACCAATATAATTCACACTGTCGGGAATGGTCACAGACACAAGGGAGCCGCAATAGCTAAATGCTTCATCACCAATACTCGTTACGCTGTTTGGAATGACAATGGAAGTAAGGCTGGAGCAATTGCAGAAGGCGCGATTATCAATACTCTTTACGCTGTCGGGAATAGTGACGGACGTGAGATCTTTACAATCATAAAATGCGTAGCTCCCGATGTCTGTTACCACGTTGGGAATTTCGGCGGTTTTTAAATATTGGTTTGTAACGCCGATGATCGTATATGTGACTCCATCGGGATTTCGATGCACCTTAAAGGGGGCAAGTTGCTGAATCAGCTCTTTCAGATTGAAAGAGGGAGGAGCAGGGGGCGAAGATATGCGCAGATCCGCCCCGCATTTTGTACAGAAGTTGGCATCCTCATATTTGGATATGGCTTTGCATTTCGGACATTGCTTCATGATATATTTCTCCTGTTCGTTTGCGTAAAAGAGGCGATATATAACATTATACACATTCTCCGCCCTCCTGTCAAATTCTTTTTGTGAAATTTTACTTGTTCACAAAATATTTACATATTTTAATTGAATGAAATTTCGCGAAAAGTGTTTTCAAACGGGGAAGAATATGGTATAATATACGATGGTTTGGAGGGCTTGTCCGCACTCTCTCCGGCCGAGATCCTGTTTATAAAAAATTCTATATATGGAGGACACACCAATGGCAAACAAGTATTGTTACCTGTTCACCGAAGGTAACGCAAACATGCGTGAGCTTCTGGGCGGTAAGGGCGCCAACCTGGCCGAGATGACCAACATCGGTCTGCCCGTTCCCCAGGGCTTCACCATCAGCACCGAGGCCTGCACCCAGTACTACGAGGATGGCCGTCAGATCAACCCTGAGATCCAGGCTGAGATCAACGAGTACATCGTCAAGATGGAGGCTGTCACCGGTAAGAAGTTTGGTGATCTCGAGAACCCCCTGCTGGTTTCCGTCCGCTCCGGCGCACGCGCTTCCATGCCTGGTATGATGGATACCATTCTGAACCTGGGTCTCAACGAGCAGGTCGTTGAGGTCATGGCTGAGAAGTCCGGCAACGCTCGTTGGGCTTACGACTGCTACCGCCGTTTCATCCAGATGTACTCCGACGTCGTTATGGAGGTCGGTAAGAAGTACTTCGAGGAGCTCATCGATAAGATGAAGGAAGAGAAGGGTGTGAAGCTCGACGTCGAGCTGACCGCCGAGGACCTCAAGGAGCTGGCTAACCAGTTCAAGGCCGAGTACAAGGCTAAGATCGGTTCCGACTTCCCCTCCGACCCCAAGGAGCAGCTCATGGGCGCCGTCAAGGCCGTGTTCCGTTCTTGGGACAACCCCCGCGCAAACGTCTACCGCCGCGACAACGACATCCCCTACAGCTGGGGTACTGCCGTTAACGTCCAGGCAATGGCGTTCGGTAACATGGGTGACGATTGCGGCACCGGTGTTGCCTTCACCCGCGATCCCGCTACCGGCGAGAAGAAGATGATGGGTGAGTTCCTGACCAACGCTCAGGGTGAGGACGTCGTCGCAGGTGTCCGTACTCCCATGCCCATCGCTCAGATGGCTGAGAAGTTCCCCGAGGCTTACAAGAAGTTCGTCGAGGTCTGCGAGATCCTCGAGAACCACTACCACGATATGCAGGATATGGAGTTCACCGTTGAGCACGGTAACCTCTATATGCTCCAGACCCGTAACGGTAAGAGAACTGCTCCCGCAGCTCTCCAGATCGCTGTCGATCTGGTCGCCGAGGGTCACAAGACCGAGGAGGAGGCCGTTCTGATGATCGACCCCCGTAACCTCGACACCCTTCTCCATCCCCAGTTCGACGCTAAGGCTCTGAAGGCAGCGAACCCTGTCGGTAAGGGTCAGGGCGCTTCTCCCGGTGCCGCTTGCGGCCAGGTCGTCTTCTCCGCTGAGGACGCCGAGGCTTGGCATGCTGCCGGTAAGAAGGTCGTTCTGGTCCGTCTCGAGACCTCTCCCGAGGACATCACCGGTATGAAGGCCTCTCAGGGTATCCTGACTGTCCGCGGTGGTATGACCTCCCACGCAGCCGTCGTTGCCCGCGGTATGGGTAAGTGCTGCGTTTCCGGTTGCGGTGAGATCGCTATGGACGAGGAGAACAAGAAGTTCACTCTGGCCGGCAAGACCTACGCCGAGGGCGACTACATCTCCATCGACGGCTCCACCGGTAAGATCTACGACGGTATCATCCCCACCGTTGACGCTGAGATCTCCGGCAACTTCGGCACCATCATGGGCTGGGCTGACAAGTTCCGCACCCTGAAGGTCCGCACCAACGCCGACACTCCCGCCGACGCTAAGAAGGCTCGCGAGCTGGGCGCTGAGGGTATCGGTCTCTGCCGTACCGAGCATATGTTCTTCGAGGCTGATCGTATCGCCGCTTTCCGCGAGATGATCTGCTCCGATACCGCCGAGGAGCGCGAGGTCGCTCTGGAGAAGATCCTGCCTTACCAGCAGGGCGACTTCGAGAAGATCTACGAGGCTCTCGAGGGTACTCCCGTGTGCATCCGTTTCCTGGATCCCCCTCTGCACGAGTTCGTGCCCACCACCGAGGAGGAGATCGCTCTCCTGGCTAAGACCCAGGGCAAGACCGTCGAGCAGATCAAGGCTATCATCGCCTCCCTGCACGAGTTCAACCCCATGATGGGTCACCGTGGCTGCCGTCTGGCCGTCACCTACCCCGAGATCGCCAAGATGCAGACCAAGGCTGTCATCCGCGCCGCCATCAACGTCCAGAAGGCTCATCCCGAGTGGAAGATGGTCCCCGAGATCATGATTCCTCTGGTTGGTGAGGTCAAGGAGCTGAAGTACGTCAAGGCCGTTGTGGTCGAGACTGCTGACGCCGAGATCGCTGCCGCCGGTGTCGAGCTGGACTATGAGGTCGGTACCATGATCGAGATCCCCCGCGCCTGCCTGACTGCTGACGAGATCGCTCAGAACGCTGACTTCTTCTGCTTCGGTACCAACGACCTGACCCAGATGACCTTCGGCTTCTCCCGCGACGACGCCGGTAAGTTCCTGACCGCTTACTACGATACCAAGATCTTCGAGAACGATCCCTTCGCAAAGCTCGACCAGACCGGTGTCGGTAAGCTGATGAAGATGGCTTGCACCGATGGCCGCGCCAACAACGGCAAGCTCCACATCGGTATCTGCGGTGAGCACGGTGGTGATCCCACGTCCGTCGAGTTCTGCCACGAGCTGGGTCTGGACTATGTGTCCTGCTCTCCCTTCCGTGTGCCGATCGCTCGTCTGGCCGCTGCTCAGGCTGCTATCAAGAACAAGTAATTCTTGCTCTGTAGCTGAAATCGGCTAAAACCGAATATCGTCCATAGGACAAATTTTCGCAGTCCCCATCGTTTTGGTGGGGGCTGCTTTTTTATACCCCCATATTTAAAATTTTTTATAATTTCTGCCTTTGTGGTAGTCATCATAAAGCATATG
>JAZNJA010000056.1:0-14509 GCA_045577755.1 Eubacteriales bacterium | reverse complement strand
GGGGGGGGGGGGGGGGCCGGGAGGGGGGGGGTAGCGGGGCGGTCGTGAGGGGAGGCAGGCTCCTCGTCGCTCCGTCGGTTGCCCTCGTGGAGGCCGAAGCTGACGGCGATGGCGGTATTGACCTCGGCCATGACCTCCTCGTCCAGGTGTCCCATCTTCTCCCGCAAGCGGCGTTTGTCCAGGGTGCGGATCTGCTCCAATAATATGACCGAGTCCTTGGAGAGGCCCACGCGGTCTGCGTAGACGTCGATGTGGGTGGGGAGCTTGGTCTTACCCATGCGGGAGGTGATGGCGGCGGCGATGACGGTGGGGCTGTAGCGGTTGCCCACGTCGTTCTGGATGATGAGCACGGGGCGCAGTCCCCCCTGCTCCGAGCCCACCACGGGGCTGAGGTCGGCGTAGAATATGTCCCCCCGCCGCACGGTCTGGGCGGTCTGGGGATCGCGGCTTTGTATGGTGGATGACATGGCGGTTCCTCCGAATATGGGTGACAGCTCTGTGGCTGTAATGGGTTTGTGTGGTTAGTGTTGCCCGTCCGCGGGGGAAATAAACAGGTTTTCCCATCTTGGGGGGTGGGAAAATTCACCGCGGGGTTCGACGGGGAGTCGGGACTTCACTTCCAGTATATGCGGAGGAGGGGGATTTTGTCGAAGGGCCGCGCGTATGCGCCACGCAAAAGCGCGACGAAAAAGCACACGGCCGAGGCCGTGTGCCAATGTGTAAATGTAGGGTTATCGAAGAGATGCAAGATACCGAGACACAAACTGCAATTTTGATGCGTCTTACTCCTCGGGTGTATATACCCCGTAGCAATGGTACCCCACGGGGAAACGCTCGTCGTTGCCCTCCTCGATGACCAGCCAGAGATACTTTTGACCAAATTCAATGTGCCCTTTGATGCCGCCTCCGTCAAAGACGAGTACGCCGTCTTGGATGGTTGCGGTGATATCGAGCTGAGATTCGGTGGTATCCACCAGCAGATAGTTTTCCCTGTCGGGATCGGGGTAGTGGAAGGAAAATTCATACCGAATATGCAGATTCATCTGCGTATCGGTGACGGTATCGAAGGTCAGGTAGGTGTTGCTCCAGGCGCCGAACTCCTTGCCCGAGGTTTTGTCCAGGCTCGCGTTTTTTTGCCAGGTCTTGCCCGTACCCGCCAGAGTCAGATCCTCCGTGGGGGGAGTCAGGGGTGTATAGGTGAGGTCGGAGGCGACGCGGGTATGCTCATGTGCCCCAAAGGGCTCGGTGTAGCAGCCACGGTACTCGTCGTAGTAGAGCTTCAGCGAATCCTCAAAGGAGATCACCTCGGTCTTGCCGTCCCGGGTCAGATACCGTTTTCCGTTCTCGGCGGCAAGGATGGAGTAGACCAGCCTGTAGTCCCCCTCCCGGGTAAACTCATAGAGGCTGTATTCGATCTCGTAGTAGTCGATGCGATCCACATGGATGAAGCCCTCGCCGTCCAGCCAGCCCGTCTCATGGAAAAACACATCCAGCATCACAGGAACGCCGTCCTTTTGGGTAAAGATGGCCTTGATGGCATAGTCCTCGGTCATGAACACCAGCTCGTCCACCCCGTCACCGTTGAGGTCGATCTCATCGTAGCCCTCGCCGTAGGCACTGTGATAGGCGGCGTACAGGAGTCGGTTGTAATACACGTAGGAATCATCGTCCGGGAAGGCAAAGAGATTGTCATACTCTCCCTGAAACCATTTGGAACTATTAAAATTCTCCAGGCAGGTGGAGATGGCCTTGTAGGTCTCACGGATGGCCTCGTAGCTTGAGAAATCCGCCACGGGGCGGTTTTCAGTAGAGACCTTTTCCTCTAAGGGCAGATGGACGTAGGGAGCCAGCAATTTGCTGGTATCGTTGTAACCTACGCCAAGGGTCTGCTTGAATTCCCGATCCAGCTCCTCATAGGTGTCCCTGTCAATGGCCGTCCGCTGGCCGTCCACCATTTGATAGAATGAAAGGGTCTCCTTCTTGTTCCTGTCGTAGACCTGACCATAAACTGTATCGTAGACCATTTTGTCTCCGTCCACCCGACAGACGTAGACGGTGCCTTCCTCGACCCCATCGGTTTCGGTACTGCGCATGATAAAGAAGCGGTGATCCGTGGCAAACACCCAAGAGCCTCCTACGCCGTAATTGGCTTCCAGCAGGAGGGGCTTCCCGTCCGAGAGGGTAAAAATGGCTCTGATGGCGGTATACTTGGACAGCAGGATCAGCTCGGGGGTACCGTTGCCGTCCATGTCTTGGAAGCCATAGCCCATATTTTTAGCGGCCTCACCGCCCTTACCTGCGGCCACAACGCCGTAGAGCGTCTCGGCAATGGCGGCCTCCCGCTCGTCCATGTCCTTGGTATCGGGGACGGGGAGCTCTTCCCCGTTCAGACTGGCGGTGAGCAGAGCGGTGTACTCCTCAATGATGCCGTTGTAGGCGGTTTTCTGTTCCTCATAGGACAGCTCGGAGGGCGCACAGGCGACCAAACCGAGCAGAGCAAGGGTGCAAATGAAAAGCGCTAGGGTGTATTTCACGATGTGTTTCATGATGGGATTCCTTTCTTTTTTAGGAAATATGTCCTCTACCTACATAAACACGGCGAGAGGGCGGAATATGACAGAAATGGAAAACTTTTTTGAATCATCTTATTATAGCATATTTCCGTGAATAAATCAAGCCCTAAATAAAGTCGTTTGGCGTTTTTTGCGTTCACTCGACCGCTTCCGGGTTTTGAGAGGATCATGCATTAGCAATCCCCACCCCCATTTTGCGAACCATTCGCCCATTCACAATGCGTTCACCGATTCTTAACAAAGAAATCAGCCGAAAAATTGCAAAAAGGGCTTGACAAATCGGGAGAAAAGTGGTACATTATACGTGTGGTTAGCACTTAACTCGTTTGAGTGCTAAAACCTACAAGAAACCGAAGAAAGGCAGAGGTAACGGCATGGAAGAACGCAGCGAAGTTCGCCATGAGGAATTGAGTGAGCGGAAAAAGCTCATACTAAAGGCTATCGTGGACGCCCACATCGCCGACGGCGAGCCCGTGGGATCCAAGTATCTGATGGAGACCAAGCAGATCCCCTGCTCCTCTGCTACCATCCGCAACGAAATGGCCGAGCTGGAGGCTCTGGGTTACCTGGAGCAGCCCCACACCTCGGCGGGGCGCGTCCCCAGCGAGCGGGGCTACCGCTTCTACGTGGACACCCTCGTGGAGCATTACGCCATGACGGCGCGGGAAATTTACCAGATCAACGAGCTATTGAAGGAAAAGATGGCCGAGCTGGACCACATCCTGCTCACCGCCTCCAAGGTAGCCTCCAACCTCACCAACTACACCGCCTTCGCCATCAAGCCAAGGGCTTCCAGCGTCACGGTGCGCCGCTTCGACGCGGTGTATCTGGACGACAGCACCCTGATTCTGGTGCTGGTGGCCTCAAACGGGCAGGTCAAGACCAAGACGGTGCGCCTCTCGGATATGCCTCCCCTCTCCACGGCGGTGACGGATCTGCTGGCTCTGACCCTCAACGAGCACTTACAGAATCTGAGTGCCAACGAGATCACTCTCCCCATTATGATGGAGATGGAGCGGGCCATGGGCAGCCGTCCCGAGCTGGTTTCGGTGGCCGTCAAGGTCATTTACGAGGCCATGAACGAGCTGGATCAGGGCGAGCTGAAGGTCAGCGGTATGGACCGACTGCTGGAGTACCCCGAGTTCAACGATCCCGACCGCATGAAGGAGGTGCTGGGTGCCATCGAGCAGAAGGACGACATTCTCCGCATGGTCTCCGACCCCGAGGGGACGGGCGACGTCAGCGTGGTCATCGGCTCCGAGAGCGCGGTGAAGGTTCTGGACAAGTCCGCACTGGTCTACAAGCCCATTGTCCAGAACGGCAAGACCGTGGGCGCCATCGGCGTGCTGGGTCCCGCCCGCATGGACTACGCCAAGGTGCTGGCCACCCTGGAGGGCATCTCGGGGAACGTGGAGTCCCTGCTCTCCCCCGATCAAAAGCAACTGCAGGACGGCGGCCGTAAGCCCTCGTCCCACGACGAATAAAGAAAGGATCATCCGACATGAACGAGAACGAGAAGGACATGACCGCGGAGCCCGCCGAGGCTGCCGAGCCTGCGGTTGAGGCTCCCGCCGAGGAGGCCGCCGAAACGGCAACCGAGGGCAAGGTCAAGGGCTCCGACAAGAAAAAGCTCAAGAAGGTGGAGGCCGAGCTGGCCGAGACCCAGAAGAAGCTGGAGGCCGCCGAGGCGGCTCTGGCCGAGGAAAAAGACAAGTACCTGCGGATGCTGGCCGAGTACGACAACTTCCGCCGCCGCACCGCCAAGGAAAAGGAGACCATCTACGGTGACGCCACCGCCGACACCATCAAGGGCCTGCTTCCCGTGGTGGACACCCTGGAGAGAGCCGCCGCCGGGCTGACCCCCGAGGACGCCGAGTCCCCTCTGGGCAAGGGCATCACCATGACCCTCAAGTCCGCCACCGACGCCCTGGCCAAGCTGGGAGTGGAGGAGGTCCCCACCGACGTATTCAATCCCGACTTCCACAACGCGGTCATGCACATCGAGGACGAGAGCCTCGGGGAGGGCGCCATCGTGGCCGTCTTCCAGAAGGGCTACCGCAAGGGCGACCACATCATCCGCTACGCCATGGTGCAGGTCGCTAACTGATCCGTTCGCAATTCCCTATATACACCAACCAACCCTGTAAAAATTATCTGATATAAAGGAGAAAATCATTATGGCAAAGATCATCGGTATCGACCTTGGTACGACCAACTCTTGCGTCGCAGTTTACGAGGGCTCCGAGCCCATCGTCATCCCCAATCCCGAAGGCGCCCGCACCACTCCCTCTGTGGTGGCCTTCTCCAAGACCGGCGAGCGCATGGTCGGTCAGGTGGCCAAGCGTCAGGCCATCACCAACCCCGATCGCACCATCAGCTCCATCAAGCGCCACATGGGCACGGGCTTCAAGACCACCATCGACGGTAAGAACTACACCCCTCAGGAGATCTCGGCTATGATCCTTCAGAAGATGAAGGCCGACGCCGAGGCTTACCTGGGCACCACCGTCACCGACGCCGTCATCACGGACCCCGCTTACTTCACCGACGCTCAGCGCCAGGCCACCAAGGACGCGGGTAAGATCGCCGGTCTGAACGTCCAGCGTATCATCAACGAGCCTACCGCCGCCGCTCTGGCCTACGGTATGGACAAGGAGAACAACCAGCGCATTCTGGTCTTCGACCTGGGCGGCGGTACGTTTGACGTCTCCCTCCTGGAGATCTCCGACGGCGTCTTCGAGGTGCTGGCTACCGCCGGTAACAACCGTCTGGGCGGTGACGACTTCGACCAGCGTATCATCAACTGGATCGCCGACAAGTTCCAGCGCGAGAACGGCGTTGACCTCCGCAATGACAAGATGGTCATGCAGAGACTGAAGGACGCCGCCGTGAAGGCCAAGATCGAGCTGTCCGGTATGTCCCAGTCCGACATCAACCTGCCCTTCATCACCGCCACCGCCGCAGGTCCCCTCCACTTCGAGGCTACTCTGACCCGCGCCGAGTTCGACCGCATCACCGCTGATCTGGTCGAGGCCACCATGGGCCCCACCAAGCAGGTCATCCGTGACGCCGGCATCGCCGTAGACAAGATCGACAAGATCCTCATGGTGGGCGGCTCCTCCCGTATCCCCGCTGTCCAGGAGGCTGTCAAGAAGTACCTGGGCAAGGAGCCCTTCAAGGGCATCAACCCCGACGAGTGCGTGGCCATCGGTGCCGCTATCCAGGGCGGCGTTCTGGGCGGCGACGTCAAGGATCTGCTGCTCCTGGACGTCACTCCCCTATCTCTGGGTATCGAGACCATGGGCGGTGTCTTCACCCGCATCATCGACCGTAACACCACCATCCCCGTGAAGAAGAGCCAGGTCTTCTCCACCGCCGCTGACGGTCAGACCTCTGTTGAGATCCACGTCCTCCAGGGCGAGCGCGAGATGGCCGCTTACAACACCACCCTGGGCCGCTTCAACCTGGACGGCATCGTGCCCGCTCCCCGCGGCATCCCCCAGATCGAGGTGACCTTCGACATCGACGCCAACGGCATCGTCAACGTCACCGCCTGCGACAAGGGCACCGGTAAGGAGCAGCACATCACCATTACCTCCTCCTCCAACATGAGCCAGGCCGATATCGATAAGGCCATCAAGGACGCCGAGCGCTTCGCCGAGGAGGACAAGAAGGCCAAGGAGGCCGTGGAGACCAAGAACCGCGCCGACTCCATGATCTTCCAGTCCGAGAAGACCCTGGAGGAGCTGGGCGACAAGGTTTCCGAGGACGAGAAGGCCGACGTCAAGGCCGCCATCGAGAAGCTGAAGTCCACCGTCGCCGGCGGTAACACCGAGGACATCAAGGCTGACACCGAGGCTCTGGAGAAGGCCTTCTACAAGCTCTCCGAGAAGCTCTACGCCCAGGCTAACCCCCAGGGCGACCCCAACATGGGCGGTAGCTACGACCCCAATATGGGCGGTAACGGCGGAAACGGCGGCACCTACTACGACGCCTCCTACGAGGACAACACCAATAAGTGATCCCCTGCCCCGACGGGGGCGAAAAACGACCGAATATGGCGGGAAAGGGCTGATTTTGGCTCTTTCCCGCATGGGCGTTTTTAATGAATGCAAAATTCAAAATGCAAAATGCAAAATTGGGGTTTAGCGGTCTGTCGAAAGGCCCATGGTAGGGGCCGGCGCCCACGACGGCCCGTCACAAATCGACAGAAATATGTTGTCGGATCCATGTTTTTCGGGGCGTCGAAGGCGCCGCCCCCTACCGACCGTTTTTTCAAACCCACCGACAAACCCAAATTTGAACTCCCCTTTTGCATTTTCCATTTTGAATTTTCATTACGCATTACGAAATCTCCACCATTGAAAGGAACATAGATCCATGGCACAAAGAGACTACTACGAGGTACTGGGCCTCGATAAATCCGCCGACGCCGACGCCATCAAGCGGGCGTACCGTCAGCTGGCCAAGAAATACCATCCCGACCTGAATCCCGGGGACGCCGAGGCCGAGAAGAACTTCAAGGAGGTCAACGAGGCCTATTCCGTCCTGTCGGACGCTGACAAGAAGGCCAAGTACGACCAGTACGGTCACGCGGCCTTTGACCCCACCGCGGGCGGCGGCTACGGCGGTGGCGGCTTTGGCGGCGGCTTCGGTGACTTCGGTGATCTGGGCGATATTTTCGGCAGTATCTTCGGAGGCGCCTTCGGCGGCGGCTCCACCCAGCGGCGCAACGGCCCCCAGCGGGGCGACGACGTGGGTGTGCGGGTGACCCTGACCTTTGAGGAGGCCGCCTTTGGCTGTAAAAAGGACGTGAATTACAACCGTCTGCACAAGTGTCCCGGCTGTAACGGCTCGGGGGCCGAGGCGGGTACCTCCGCCGAGACCTGCCCCGACTGCCGCGGCCGCGGTGAGCGGGTGGTGAACCAGCGCATGGGCGGCATGACCTTCCAGACCAAGACCGCTTGCGACAAGTGCCGCGGAACCGGTAAGTTCATCAAGTCCCCCTGTCAGAAGTGCCGCGGGACCGGCCTGGAACGGGAGAATCGCAAACTGACCGTCACCATCCCCGCCGGTATTGACAATGGCGAGCGCATCGCCCTGCGTGGTCAGGGCTGTGAGGGCAAGAACGGAGGCCCTGCCGGGGATCTCATCATTGAGGTCGCAGTCCGTTCCCACAGCATCTTTGAGCGGGACGGCGTGAACATCTACTGTGAGGTGCCGATCACGGTCACCGAGGCCACTCTGGGCGCCGAGATCGAGGTCCCTACCCTGGAGGGTACCGTCAAGTACAAGATCGAGGAGGGTACCCAGCCCGGTACCGTCTTCACTCTGCGGGGCAAGGGCATTCCTTACGTGAACGATCGGAACAACCGTCGGGGAGATCTGATCTTTACGGTAAACGTGGAGATCCCCAGAGGCCTGTCCGAGAAGCAGAAGGACGCGCTCCGCGAGTTCGCCGAGGCCTGTGGGGAGAAGAACTACACCAAGAAGGGCAAGTTTTCCAAGGCATTCAAGAAGAAGGAGAAGTAAGTCATGACCGAGAACAAGGAGCTGGAAAAGCTGATCGACGAAGACTACGTCTGCGAGGACTACGGCGAGGTCCAGATCTGGACCCAGATCAAGGTGACGGTCCCTCTCCGCGAGCTGGACGCCCTGGTGGCCGTCATGAGCATGATCAACAACAACCTCATGATCGAGGACTACAGCGATATTGATACCAACCTCAAGACCTGCTACGGCGATCTCATCGACGAGAAGATCCTGAACGCCAACAAGGATATCGCCTCCGTGTCGGTCTTCATCCCCTCCGACCGCTCCTACATGGACGATCTGGCCTACATCCGCCAGCGTTGCGGTGAGCTGGACCTCCATGCCGAGGTGGAGCTGGTGGGTGTCAACGAGGAGGACTGGGCCAACTCCTGGAAGCAGTACTACAAGCCCATCAAGATCGGGGAGAAGATCGTCATCTGCCCCGCCTGGGAGCGGTACACCCCCGCCGCGGGTGAGATCGTCATTCGCATGGATCCCGGTATGGCCTTCGGTACGGGTACCCACGAGACCACCAGACTGGTGATCCGTCTCCTGGAGAAGTACACCAAGGAAGGCCAGCGGATGCTGGACGTGGGCACGGGTACGGGTATTCTGGCCATCTGCGCTTCCCGTCTGGGTGCCGAGATCTGCCGCGCCTACGATATTGATCCCACCGCCGTCCGTGTGGCGCGGGAGAACATCAAGGACAGCGGGCTTGAGAACGTCACTTGCGACCAGTCCGACCTTCTCAAACAGGTCTCTCTGGAGGGTGGGCAGTACGATCTGGTCTGCGCCAACATCGTGGCCGACATCATCATCCGCATGACTCCCGACGTGGGCAGGTACATGAAGGACGACGCCGTCCTGCTGGCCTCGGGCATCATTGCCGAGCGTTGCGACGACGTGGTGGAGTGCTTTGAGCGCAACGGATTCAAGGTTGTGGAGAAGCTCACCGACAACGATTGGTGCGGGCTGGCGGTTATGAAGGCCTGATCTCACCGTAAGAAACAGAAAACGCCGTGTGCATCGCGGCGTTTTTCTTTGTTCTCCCTTGACAGTACCTTGCGGGCATGGTATAATCAAGATAACTATTCAGACGAACTTCAAATTCGGGTTTATCGGGGAGGCAACCGCGGCCATTAGCCTTCCCCAGCGGGGAAGGTGGCACCCGCTTTAGCGGGTGACGGATGAGGAGAGCGGGTTGAGTTTTCCTATACGGGTGTGACAAACCCCTTGATATACCAGGAAAAATCTACACCCGACACCGAACTGTGTGCCGCTCTCCTCATCCACCGCTTCGCGGTCCCCCTTCCCCGCTGGGGAAGGCAGGGAACGCACCGCTAAACTGCAATTTCCCATATCGGCTGAAAAGTTACGAATCAAGCTATGAAAATCCTTCTCCCGAAAGGAGATCACCATGAAAACCACACCCACCTATACTCTCGGTCTGGACTTCGGCACTCTGTCGGTCCGCGCTCTCATTGTGGACACCCGCGACGGCCGCGCCGTGGCCGAGGCGGTCTCGGAATACGCCCACGGAGTCATGGACTCCGCCCTGCCCAACGGAACTTCCCTGCCCGCTCGCTTCGCCCTTCAGCATCCGCAGGACTACTTGGACAGCATGAAGACGGCTATCGGGGAGGCTCTGGCGGCGGCACATACCGCCGAGGGGGTCACGCCCCGTGAGATCGCCGCTTTGGGGGTGGATTTCACCGCCTGCACCATGCTACCCATGGATGACGGTGGGACTCCGCTTTGCTTTGATCCCGCCTTTGCGGACGAGCCCCACGCCTACGTCAAGCTCTGGAAGCACCATGGCGCCACCGCGGAGGCCGCTGAGATCACGGCTCTGGCCGCCGCGCGGGAGGAGGAATGGCTGTCGGCCTACGGCGGTACGGTCTCCTGCGAGTGGATGCTCCCCAAGATCCTGGAGACTCTGCGGAAGGCCCCCGCCGTGTTCAAGGCGGCTCACCGCTTTATGGAGGCCGCCGATTGGCTCTCCCTGCTCCTGACGGGGCGGGAGACCCACGCCGCCGCCTTTGCGGGGTACAAGGGGCTTTGGTACGAGGGGGCCTATCCCTCGGAGGAGTTTCTGACAGCGCTGGATCCCGACTTGGATGGCTTGGTGGGGAGCAGGATCGCTCCTGCCGTGGATCCCGTAGGGGAGGTCGCGGGCAGGCTGACCGAGTACGGCGCGGCGCTCACGGGTCTTCCCGTGGGGATTCCCGTGGCTCTCCCCATGATCGACGCCCACGCCGCCCTCCCCGCCACGGGCATGACCCGCTCGGGGGATCTGACCCTCATCCTGGGGACTTCCACCTGCCACATCCTGAACTCCGACTGTCTGCGGAAGATCCAAGGAGTCTGCGGCTACGTCAAGGACGGTGTGATCCCCTCTCTGTACACCTACGAGGCGGGGCAGGCCGCCGTGGGAGACTGCTTTGACTGGTTCGTGAAGAACTGCGTCCCCGCGGGCTACACCGAGGCGGCCAAGGCTTCGGGGCTGGGGATCCATGCTTACCTGCGCTCCTTGGCCGAAAAAAAAGCACCCGGGGAAAGCGGAGTCATGGCTCTGGACTGGTGGAACGGCAACCGCAGTATCCTCATGGATCAGACCCTGACGGGGACCATCGTGGGGCTGACCCTGGCCACCAAGCCCGAGGACATTTACCGCGCCTTGATCGAGGCCACGGCCTTCGGTACGCGGATCATCGTGGAGCAGATGGAGCAGGGCGGGCTTCCCATCCACCGCATCATGGCGGCGGGGGGCATTGCCCGCAAGGATCCCATGATGATGCAGATCTACGCCGACGTACTGAACCGACCCATCGAGGTTTCCGAGGCCACCCAGACGGGGGCGTTGGGGTCGGCCATCTATGCCGCCGTGGCGGATGGGGTATATCCCTCCGTGACCGAGGCGGCGGACCGTATGGCGGCGGGGGTGGAGCGGGTGTATGAGCCTGATCCCGTGGCGGTCGAGGTATATGGGGAGATGTTCGGGCGGTATAGGGAGCTGCACGATTATTTTGGGAAAAGGTAGAGGTTGCGCGGGAAATTGGAGTTTATCGGGGAGTATGTAGCACGATAGGCATGAGAAAGCCGCTATGTTAACGGGCGGCCACACAGGGCCGCCCCTACAAGTAAATTTGCTATGTGTATCAGTGGCTTTTTGGTTGATGTGTAGGGGCGACCCTATGTGGTCGCCCGCTAACAAAAAACATACCGTTTTGTACCATCAAGCATCCCGATAAACCCAAATTTGAAGAACATGATATTTTAAAAAACGGCCATCCCCCAAACGAGGGACAGCCGTTTTTTTGTTTGGTGATGATCGCTTACTTGATGAGCCCCGTGAGCTTGCACAGCTCCATGATGACCGAGGGAGCCAGAATGAGACCCGCGGCCATGAGGTAGAGCTCGCCCGTCAGGTAGACCAGACCGAAGGCGGTCATGACACCGGGGGTGAAGAGGATGAGGGCTACCAGCACGAGAGAGGCCAGAGCCGCCCAGTTGAGGGTACGGTTGCCAAACGCGCCGATCTTGAAGAGGGACTTATCCGAGCGCATATGGAAGGAGTGAAGGACCTGGGACAGAGACAGCACCATGAAGGCCATGGTCTGGCCGTGGGAAATGGAGCCGCCAATGGTCTTACCCAGATAGAAGGCCACCAGGGACAGGGCGGCGAACATGGCGCCCATGAGCACCACGCGGACACCCAGACCGCCGGCGAACAGGCCCTCGTTCTTGGGCTTGGGCTTGCGGTCCATGACGTCGGACTCCACGGGCTCCATGCCCAGGGCGATGGCGGGGAGGGAGTCGGTGACCAGGTTGATCCAGAGGAGCTGCATGGAGAGCAGGGGGGTCTCATGCCAGAAGAGCATGGCCAGGAAGACGGTGATGACCTCGCCGATGTTGGTGCCCAGCAAAAAGCCCACCACCTTCTTGATGTTGGCGTAGATGCCGCGGCCCTCTCTTACGGCGTCCACGATGGTGGCGAAGTTATCGTCGGTCAGGGTCATGTCGGCGGCACCCTTGGCCACGTCGGTACCCGTGATGCCCATGGCCCAGCCGATATCGGCGGCCTTGAGGGCGGGGGCGTCGTTGACGCCGTCACCCGTCATGGAGACCACCTGGCCCTTGCGCTGCCAGGCCTTGACGATGCGGATCTTGTTCTCGGGGGACACGCGGGCGTAGACCGAGATCTTCTCCACGGTGGCGTCCAGCTCGTCCTCATTCATGGCGTCCAGCTGAGCACCAGTGATGGCCATGTCGCCCTCCTCCAGAATGCCCAGCTCCCGGGCGATGGCGGAGGCGGTGACCACGTGGTCACCCGTGATCATGACGGGCTTGATGCCGGCGCGGCGGCAGGTAGCCACGGCCACCTTACACTCGGGGCGGGGCGGGTCGATCATACCCACCAGGCCCAGGAAGGTCAGGCCGTTCTCCAGCTCCTCGGAGGTGGGGTTCTCAGGGACCGTATCCACGGTCTTGCAGGCGATGGCCAGGACGCGCAGGGCGTTCTCGCTCATCTCCTCGGTGATGCGCTTGGCGGTCTCCAGATCACCCTTCACACAGCGGGCGGCCAGCATATCGAAGGCACCCTTGACGATGACCACGTTCTTCCCGTCCATGACGTTGACGGTGGTCATGAGCTTACGGTCGGAGTCGAAGGGGATACCCGCCACGCGGGGATACTGCTTGTTGATGTCATCCTTGGGCATACCGTTTCTGTGGGCGGCCAGGACGATGGAGGTCTCGGTGGGGTCACCGATGTGCTGCTCGGTGCCGTCGGCATTGAACACGACAGAGCCGTCACAGCAGAGGGCACCGCGGAGCAGAAGGGCACGGACATCCTCGGAGTTCTCGGCGGAAATGTCCTCGGTGGTTCCCTTTCCGTCCACGTAGGCCTTGACCAGAGTCATGCGGTTCTGGGTGAGGGTACCCGTCTTATCCGAGCAGATGATGGAGGCGGAGCCCAGGGTCTCCACGGCGGGGAGACGGCGGATGAGGGCGTTCTTCTTGACCATGCGCTGAACGCCGATGGACAGGACGATGGTGACGATGGCGGGCAGGCCCTCGGGGATGGCGGAAACCGCCAGGGAGACCGAGGTCATGAAGATCTCCAGCACGGGAATATCGTTGAAGAGGCCCACCACGAAGATGATGGCGCAGGCGGCCAGAGCCATGACGCCCAGGTACTTACCCAGCTGGGCCAGCTTCTTCTGGAGGGGGGTCTGGGGGTCGCCCTCGCCGTCCAGGAGGTTTGCGATCTTACCCATCTCGGTGTTCATGCCCGTACCCGTGACCACGGCCAGGGCGGTACCGTAGGTGACGCTGCAGCCCGAGAAGACCATGTTGGTGCGGTCACCGATGGGGGCATTCTCGGCCACCTCGGCGGCAGCATCCTTCTCGGAGGGGACGGATTCACCCGTCAGGGCGGATTCCTCGCTCTTGAGGGAGGTGCTGTTGAGCAGGCGGGCGTCGGCGGGGACGAAATCACCGGCCTCCAGCTTGATGATATCGCCGGGGACCAGGTTAGCGGCATCGATCACGCTTTCCTTACCGTCGCGGATGACGCGGGCGTGGGGAGCCGACAGGTTTTTGAGGGCGTCCAGAGCCTTTTCGGCCTTACCCTCCTGGTACACGCCCATGATGGCGTTGAGGATGACGATGAGCAGGATGAGCGCGGGCTCGAAGAGCTCGCCCCAGTTCTTCTCCATGATCACCACCACGAAAGATACGATGGCGGCGGCGATGAGGATCAGGATCATGACGTCCTTGAACTGATCAATAAATCTCTGCAGGGTGGTTTTCTTCTTCTTTTCACGGAGACGGTTCTGACCGTGCTTGCCGAGCAGCTCGGCGACTTGTGCCGAGGACAGACCCGTTTCGGGGTTTGTGTTCAGCTGGCGGAGCAGCTCCTCTCCGTTCTGACTGTGTGCGGACAACGTAGTGTTCCTCCTTAAAATGTCAATCAGGATTACTTGCGTTCTCTTGATTGTGTAATGAAGTTATTTTAACATATCCCTTCCCCTCTGTCAAGGGGAGCGGACATATTTTTTCCATATTTTCAAATCGTTCACAGATGGTTTTTGATTGGGTAACAGTGCTTGATATTCATTTTACATGGACAGGGAGGAGGGTATGCGAAAATAATTGAAAAAATTTTGTTTTGGCTGAAATATTCGCGGGGGGAACGGTGTCTTATATAGGTGGAGGGAAATTGGGGTTTAGCGGTGTGTTGGTTGTGAACGCCTTCTCCATGTGGCAAACTCCCCCACCCGCTTCGCGGGAGCCCCCTCGGGGAGGGAGCCTTTTGCTCAAACCCGCGGAAATCCGTTACCCGACAAGTAATTCTTGCCCGCGCTCCTAAGGCTCCCTCCGGGAGGGAGCTCCCGCCCGCA
>JAZNJA010000055.1:0-79698 GCA_045577755.1 Eubacteriales bacterium | reverse complement strand
AGCCCGCTTGGCCTCCGACTTGTGGACTACACCCCCAAGGACGGCATTCTCCTGCAGATGGGCATCTTTGGGGAGGGCGAATGGGGGGACGCCGTGGGCTACGCCGCCACCATGCTGGCGGGTGGCGAGATCGGCTCCTATGAGGTCACCCACAAGGGCAAGACCTACACCGTCCCCGCCTACCGCAAGACCGCCGCCGAGGGCCAGTCCGCCGCCCTTGACCTCTCGGCCTATGCCGAGGATGAGACCCTGCGGGCCGCCATCACCGACGGCTATACCATCGAGCTGACGGTCCAGCTCACCGAAACCCCGAGGGACGGCTTCCGGGCCCTCTTCTCCGCCACCCAGAACGGTATGTTCGGTCTGGCTCTGGAGGACGGGAAGTTCCTCTTCCAGCAGTTCGACAGCAGCACCCGCGACTATGCCACCGTCCTTGCCAAGGGGGAGGCCGTAGCGGGCGAGCTGTACCATCTGGTGGGCGTGTACAGCGCCCAGCGGCGGATGCTCCGCTTCTATATCAACGGAGAGGAGCAGGGCACCGTCAAGGCGGGCGATTTCGCCTTTGGTGAGTCCCCCTTCATCTACGTCATCGGTGCCGACGTGGGCTATAACCGCGTCATCACCGACTACCCCGCCCCGCCCGCCATCTTCGCGGGAGCGGCCATTCACGACCAAGCCATGGATCCCGCCGACGTCACTGCCCTCTATGAGAAAGCCGTGGCGTGGCTGGGGGATCCGGTACCTCCTATCCGTCCCTACCACCCCGCCGCCGAGTACTACTTCAGCGATCTGAAGCTGGAGGGTGAGGCCAAGGCAGGGAAGGAGGTGGAGCTTTCCGCCACCCTCCACAACGATTCGGCTACCGACCGGGTCTTCAAGCTCGCCCTGAGCCATCCCCTGCTGTCGGTCTCCTGTGCCGAGGCAACGCGAAGCGTCACCGTCAAGGCGGGTGAGACCGTTCCCGTCACCTTCAGGCTGACCCTCAAGGACGGCGGCAGTATGCTCTTTGACCTGAAGCTTCTGTCCCAAAGCGACCTGACCGTTATGTCTGAGACCCTGCCCCTGGTGGCGGCGGGCTTGGGCTACTACGTGGGGGACGCTCACACCCACAGCACCCTCAGCGACGGCAGAGACTCCCTGACCGATAACTTCGGCACCGCCGTGGGTAAGGGCCACGCCTTCATGATCGCCACCGACCACAACTACGACGTCACACAGACCTCTCCCGTCACCCAGGCCGCCGCTCACTACGAGAATTTCCTGGCCATCACCGCCAACGAGATCACCACCGAGTACGGCCATATGCTGGAGTACGGCGTACCCCACCGCCATGCGGGGGGACATACGGGCCATATGTGGGAGATCATGGCGGCCTACCGTCCCGACGCCGCCGAGTGGCAGAGGCTCATGAACGAGATCATCTCTGAGGGAGGCCTCTGCTTCCCCGCCCATCCCTTCTACTTCTCCAATACGGGAACATGGAAGTGGCCGGGTGTGGGAGCCGACCAGACCAAGGTCTTCGTCTACAAGGGATTTACGGGTATTGAGGTCTACAACGCCGACTCCTACGCCAACGGCATCACCAAGGGTGCCACCGAAAAGGCCTTTGAGTGGTGGGACCGCTACAACCTCAAGGGTGAGCAGCGCTACTACGGCATCAGCAACACCGACGGCCACGGCAAGGAGATCGTCAGCCGCACAGGCAACGCCCTCCTGCTGGAGGAGGTCACCCCCGAAACCGTTCTGGATGCGCTGAGAAACGGTCACTTCTACGGCACCAACGGCGCGGAGATCCGCTTTGACATCGACGGCGTGAGTATGGGCGACGCCCTCCCCCTCCCCGCCGACGGCAAGGCCACCCTCACCCTCCGCGTAGCCGATCAGGGCGCGCCCCTGACCAAGATCCTCCTGTACACCTACACCATGACGGGGAACGTGGAGGAAGCCTATCAGGCCCGCAAGGTGGAGACCCTCTTTGACAGCGAGAAGGATGGGGAGACCCACCTCTTCGAGCTGACCCGGGAGATCAGCGTACAGGACGGTCAGTTCTTCCGCGTGGAGGTCTTCTCGGCAACCTCCCTGTACGGTGATTTCGACGCCATGGGCGGCTTCGCCTTCACCAACCCCATCTGGGTAGGCGATCTGATTGAGGCCAAGTACGAGGACAACGTCACGGTGATCGAGCGGAGCCTGACCCTGAACAAGACTACCTTCGCCCAGGGCGAGGATATCCTCATCACCCCCGTGGCCAACCCCAAAACCGACACCCTGGCGGTCTACCCCGTGGATTTCGTCCCGGGTAAGGACGCCAGCATCTACTGGACTCGCTTTGAGGGCAACCCCGACGGCTCGGTGGTCATCCTCAACGGGGTGACCGTCAAGATGACCGACATCCCCGGCAACAACCACGGCAACCATCAGGTGGGCCATATGTACAGCCAGCTTCCCGTGGGCGAGTACAAGGTGGTGCTCCGCGACGATACGGGAGCTGTGGTGGCACAGGCGAACTTCACCGTCACCGCCAAGGGGCAGACCCCCGAGAGCCCCGCGGAGCCCGACGAGACCCGCCGTATTGAGCTGGACAAGGAGGTCTACAAGGTGGGCGAGGATATCTGGATCACGGCGGGCGGCACCATCGCCACCGACCAGATCTGCATCTATCCCCGTAACTTTGTCCCGGGACAGGACGCCAGCATCTACTGGGCCCGCTTTGAGGGCTATCCCGGGGCTACCGCCACGGTGGTGGCCGGATCCACCTTCAAGCTGACCGACATCCCCGGCGACAACCGCGGCAACTGGCAGGTGGGTCATATGTACGACATCCTCCCCGCGGGCGAGTACAAGGCCGTCATCCGCGGCGCCGACGGAAGCGTGGTGCTGCAGGTGAACTTCACGGTGGAGGAGCCGTGACGGGATACGTCGGACCCGATTTTTCCGAGCGGACACCGTCGCGGGCGTGGATTTTCGGTGAATGACCCAACATTTTTTCGGATCCCGTTGATTTGCGTCTGCCCCCTCTTCCTGAAAAGGACCCGAACCGAATGCGAGACGTTTGGTTCGGGTCCTTTTCGTACGGTGGATATCCACGTAGGGCGCGTAGCTTGCGCGGGGCCTGCCGCGGTAGCGGTACGGCGGCTCTTTCGTTCAAACAATATTTACATTTTTTTGCCCGTAGCCTCTTGACTGTCCCCCGGGGGCATAGTTTACAATATGCTCAGATAAGAAGGAAAGGGGGGATCACCGTGCGCATCCGTGAGGTCGAGATCTTGACGGGTCTCAACCGCAAGGCTATCCGTCTGTACGAGGACAAGGGGTTGCTCGCGGTGGAGCGGTCCGACAACGATTACCGCGAGTACACCGCCGAGGATATTTCCCGCCTGCGGAGGATCGCGGTCCTGCGGCGGGCGGGGATCTCGCTCGCGGATATCCAGCTCTGGCAGGATCGGGTCATTACGGGCAAGGAGATGCTCTACAAGCGTCTGTCCGAACTGCGGGACGCCGCCGACGCGGCCGAGGATCAGGTGCGGCTCTGCAACCGCCTTTCGGACGTCATCGGGCAGGACCACTTCGACGAGGACGTCGACACCGACGGCCTCTTGCATACCCTTCCCGCCACCGAGGACGAAGAGGAGACCGAGCCGATCAGCCCCTCCCTCCCCCTGACGCTGGGATTGGATATCGGCACCACCACCATCAGCGCCGCCGTGCTGGAGCCTTCTTCCCGCCGTGCGGTGGCGGTCTACACGGTTCGGAACCATTACGCCCTCCCTCCCCTTCACCCGTGGGAGCGGCTGCAGGATGCCGAGCGGATCTTCAGTAAGGTCAAACGGCTCCTGGACTTCCTACTCAAGCGCTTTCCAAGGGTCACTGCCATCGGCCTGACGGGGCAGATGCACGGGATCCTGTATCTGAACGCCGAGGGGCGGGCATTGACCCCCCTGTATACCTGGCAGGACGGCCGCGCGGGGGAGGGATCCCCCTCGGCTTGCCGATACGTAGCCGAGAAGACCGGCTACCAGCTCTCCCCCGGCTACGGTCTGGCCACCCACGTCTCCGAAGCGATGGCGGGTCGGGTGCCCTCGGAGACCGCCATGCTTTCCACCGTCATGGACTATACCGCCGCCCGTCTGTGCGGTCATGCCCGCCCCGTTACCCACGCCTCCAACGCGGCTAGCCTGGGACTCTTCGATCTGACGAAGGGAGACTTTGATCCTAAGGCCCTGGAGGCGCTGGGGATCCCGCCGTCCCTGCTTCCTGCCGTGACTCATAAGGCCGAGATCGTGGGATCATATAACGGGATCCCCGTTGCCGTTCCCATCGGGGACAATCAGGCGGGCTTTCTCGGGGCGGTGCGGGACGGTGCCCATACCGCCTTGGCCAACTTCGGTACAGGGAGTCAAATCTCCCTTCTGACCGCCTCGCCCGAGGCGGTGGTCTGCGACCCCGATATCGAGGTGCGCCCCTTTCTGGAGGGCTCCTTCATGGTCAGCGGCTCCGCCCTCTGCGGGGGACGGGCCTACGCCGTGGTGGAGCGCTTCTTCAGCCGCTACGCCGCCGCCTGCGGACTCCCCGACAAGCGTCAGTATGAGACCATGAACCGTCTGGCCGCCGATGGGTTGAAAAACGGTACCGTGCTCCCGGTCCGCACCGCCTTCTGCGGTACCCGCTCGGATCCCACTCTGAGGGGAAGTGTGACCGAGCTGACCGAGGATAACTTCACCCCCGAGGGCCTCATCGCGGGGACCGTCGTGGGCATGGCCGAGGAGCTGTACGGGATGTTTGGCCGTATGCCGCGGGAGAGGATCTCCACTTTGGTGGTCTCGGGCAACGCCGCCAGACTCAATCCCGCCCTGCCCGTGGCTCTGGAGCGGGTGTTCGGCATGGCGGTATCCATCCCCGACCATCGGGAGGAGGCCGCCGTGGGTGCCGCCCTGTTCGCCCATATTGCCTTGACAAATCCATCATCACATAAGGAGGTTACCCCATGAAACACTCCCGCCGTTCTTTGATCAGGCGCGCCGCCGCCGTGCTTCTGTCCGTCCTGCTTTGCGGCGTCCATCTCCTGCCCCTGACCTCGGTCAGCGCGGCGGAGGGGAACCCTCTCACCGGTCTCCATGGCCTCACGGGCACGTGGAGCTTTGAGGGGGACGCCTTTGTGGGCAAGAGCAACGGAGCCGGTGACGTATTTGCCATTTCGGAGGATTACGTCGCCGCCGACGACCTGTTCACCTACGAGGCGACGGTCACGTCGGTTACCGCCAACCCCGATTTCAACGCCTCCCTCATTTTCGGCTTGAAGAATCCCGACAAGCCCTCCGAGCGTTTTTACGACTTCGGTATCATGACGGGCAGTCACCGCTTCATCCGCTTCGATCAGACCAACGGCATTCCCGAAAGCGGCGTGGACGTGGGTGGGCTGACCGAGAAGAAGAACACCTATCACGTTAAGATTATCCGCCACACCGCCGAGGAGTTTGAGTATTTCATCGACGGCGTATCGGTGCTGACCAGGACCCATCTCAATTTCGCGGGAGGATACGTGGGCATGATGACCAACGATAACGGAACCTACGAGGACGTCCGCCTCACGGTGACGGGCAAGCTGGGCTCGGAGGAAAGCGGCTTCGTCTCGGAGATCACGGGCTGGACCCCCATCAACGGCACCTGGAGCGAGGGGGCCAAGGGCTACACCGGCGTGACCTGGGGCGGTGATACCTGGGCCTACGCCAAGGACGCCGAGATCCCCGCCGATACCTCCTTTGTCTACGAGGCCGACGTGGAGCTCAAGGCGGGCAACCACGCCGCGGGCATCCTGTTCGGTGTACAGAGTCCCGAAAACAGCCAGGGCCGCCCCGACCGCCTGTACAGCTTCCTCATGGCGAGGGGGGACGGCAACGTCATGGTCTTCACCCACAAGAACGGCTCCGCCGAGTGGATCGAGGTCGCGGGCATGAGTGCCGCCGACAAGCAGGCCGAGCTCTACCATCTCCGCATGGAGCTGATGGCCTCGGGCAGCGCCAATTTCTACGTCAACGGTACCTTGTATAAATCTATGATCATCCCCAATTATCAGGGCGGCTATCTCGGCCTTATGGTCTCGGGAGGCACCACGGCTACCTTCAATAACCTGCGTTATTCGCCCGTCTCCAAGCCGACCCTGGAGGGGCTGACGGTTGAAGGCGCCGAATTGGACAGCGCTTTTTCCGCCGACGATCCCACCTACTGGGCAACCGTCCCCTACTCCACCGAAAAAATCGGTCTGACCGCCGCCTTTGACAGCGAGAAATACGAGGTCACGGTGGGGAACGCTTCCTATAAGGCGGGGGACAAGAAGGAGATCGCCCTGAACGTGGGGCAGACCTCGGTGGCGGTGACAGTCAAGGATCCCGCCTCGGGCATTTCGGCGGTCTACACCCTGCATATCGTCCGCGAGCCGGACCCCGCCACCCTCTACAAGGAGCAGTCCCGCCCCAAGTATCACTTCACTCCCTACACCTACCAGATGAACGACCCCAACGGCCTGGTCTACAACGCCGAAACGGGGGAGTATCACCTGTTCTTCCAATGCAACCGTCCCTTTGACACGGGGGTGGCGGGCTTGACAGGCACTACGTCCTGGGGCCACGCCGTCTCCAAGGATCTGGTCCATTGGGAGGAGCTGCCTCTGGCCGTTCTGCCCGATGAGCTGGGCATGGCCTGGTCGGGCTCTGCGGTCATTGACTATCACAATACCTCGGGGCTGTTCGACGACTCCACGCCCCCCGCGTCCCGCATGGTGCTGTTCTACGCCAGCGTAGGCGGTGATACCACCTACGGTTACGCCAAGGAAAGCATGGCCTACTCTACCGACGGCGGCCGCACCTTCATCAAGTACGAGGGCAACCCCGTGGTCAAGAACCCCGACAACCGGTACGGCGGCGGTCTCCGCGACCCCAAGGTGTTCTGGTACGAGGACGAGACCATGGAGGGAGGCGGTATCTGGGTCATGGTGACCGTGGGCAATCTCCACATCTTCACCTCCCATAACCTCATCGACTGGAAGCATTGCGGCCGCCCTGTGGGCTTGGACGGTCAGGTCTTTGATTCCGAGTGCCCCGATCTCTACCCCCTGCCCGTGGATGGGGATGAGAAAAACGTCAAGTGGGTCTACACGGGCGGTGGCATCTTCTACATCATCGGACGCATGGAAAAGACGGGGGAGGATACCGTCATGTTCATCCCCGAGACCGAGCGGATCTACGCCCTCAACGGTATTGCTGACCAGGGGGCGGGCAACCCCGCTCCCGAGACCTACGCCACCCAGACCTTCAATTCCGAGAAGCTGGGACGCCGCGTCTCCATCAGCTGGCTCCGCGACCCCTCCATGCATTGGAAGGATAAGCATTGGAACTCCGCCCAGTCCCTGCCCATGGAGCACAGCCTGCGTACTGTGAACGGGCAGGTCAAGCTCTTCTCCTACCCTGTTTCCGAGGTGGACGCCCTCCGCGGCGACGTGCTTCTGTCCCTGGACAACGTGACGGTCACTCCCGACACCGAAAACATTCTGAAGGGAGTGTCCTCCACCTGCTGTGACCTGGTGGCCACCATTGATCTGGGCGATGCCACCGAGGTGGGCTTCAAGGTGCGTATGAGCGAGAGAGCGGGCCGCGAGGAGCTGGTCGTCCGCTACGACAGGACGGCGGGGAAGCTGTACGTGGACAAGTACAAGACGGGCAGCGGCTCCTACCTGGGGGTCTACGAGCCCGACATGGTGACCTTGGACGGAAACCGCATCACTCTCCGTATTCTGTTGGACCGGATCTGCTATGACGTCTACGGCAACGGCGGTGAGGTGGCCGTGGCGGGACTGGTCTACTCCGATTTCAAGAGCGCGGGAATGGAATTCTTCACCAACGGCACCGCCACGGTGGAGTCTCTGGTGATCTACAACATGGACGAGAGCCTGAATTCCGCCCCCGACACGCCTCCTGAAGAGGATACCGATACCCCCACGGAGCCTGTCGTGCCGGAGACGGATGAGGCAGCCCCCGATACGCCGCCCGAGACCGCCCCCGATGGCGAGACCGAGCCCGATACCGCAAAGCCCAAGGGTGGCTGCGGGTCGGTGACAGCCTCCTGCGCGACGGTCCTTTACGCTGCGGCGGGAGCGGTGGCGCTGAAAAAGAAGAAGGAGCGCTGACGAGTCGACCTTTGTGAATGGCTGAAAAGGGCAGCCGTTTGGATATGAAACCGTGGCTGTCCTCCGTCTGTGGGATGGGGGATGGCCACTTTGCTTTCGGGTGGCTGTGAAGCATACCGTTGTACGGAAACGGCATTCCCTCATCCTCGCCAAAGGAGAGCAGGCTGAACGTCAGCTTGCTCTCTTTTACTTTCCCGATGATCACGTGCCCTGCTCCGACCGGTTGAAGAAAGGCACTCTTTCGCCGAGCCCCGCAAGCGCACGGTTGTCCCGTTTCGGCCTCGTTTCCGCGTTCATGTTGACCAATGAAAAGGAATTGCGTAATTTTGAACAAAAGGTATTGCGAAAAGGGCTTCTTTATGGTATAATCAAGACAGTGTCCTTCACTTTTTTGAGCCACCCGCGGCGTCAGGAATGGAGGCGTAACGGGAATTCTGCTACGAAAGGAACCGAACATCATGAAAAGAATCATTGCGGCTCTCTTAATGCTGGCGTTTGTGACTCCGCTGTGCGCGGCGGTCATCCCCCTGCGTGCCTCTGCTGAGGAGGACCCCGCGGCTGACGCCGACGTGAACTTTGCCGAGGGGATTGTCTGGGACAAAAGCGTCGGCGGACCGAAAACAGAGATGACGGAGGAGGGTGTGATCATGTCTAACGTAAGCAATGCCTGGGATTCCGCAGGCTGTGACATTCTGCCTGCCCTGAAGGCCGCCCTGGGTGACGGGGATTCGGTTACGGTCAAGCTGAGCTTCGAGCTTGAGCTGCGTACGAAGGCGGGCAAGGAAAGCACCCCCGTCAACGTGCGGCCCCTTTTGCGGGGAAGCGGCAGCTCCTCTGCCGCGACGGATGACGCCTGGAACAGTGAATACGCCAATTCGCTGGGCGGCGACTCTGCCCTGTTCTTCCGCGCGGGCGGCAACATTATGATGAATTTCGCCAACGGCGGTCTCCAGCTGCGGCACGGCAAGCCCGTGACCTTCGAGACCGTTATGGCGCTGACCCACAATCAGATCCTCTGCCCCATCCTCTCGGAGTGGATGCTCTGCATTGATACCATCGAGCCTACGGCGGTGATTGACACCGTGGAGATGCGGGGGCTCTCCATCCGCGTTGTGGAAGAGTCCTCCTCGGGGGACGATATCTGGGACGGCGAGCTGCCCCAACCTGAGGACAGCTATACCACCCAGGTCTGGTCGCCCGCCGAGATCATCTTGCACAGCACGGTGGAGTACAAGAACCCCTACACCGACACCGAGATCGACGCCACCTTCACCCACGCGGACGGCACGCAGATCACCATCCCCGGCTTCTGGATGGGTGACGTTGTTTGGGCGGTTCGCTTTTCTCCCACAAAGGAGGGCGAATGGAGCTACAAGGTTACCTGTAATGACGCGAGCAACAAGGGCCTGAACACCACGGGTAAGGTCATCGCCATAGCGGCGGAGAAGGATACGGAGCTGGCCAAGCACGGCTTCGTCACCGCCGTGAAAGATCAGCGCTACTATCAGTACGCCGATGGCACTCCCTTCTTCTGGCTGGGAGACACCAACTGGCAGGCCCCCACTCAGCTGTCCACCACGGTCTGCAATTACCCCGGCTGTGATTGCGGCAGTCAGTTCAAGCACATTGTAAACAACCGCCTGGAGAAAGGCTTTACCGTCTTCCAGACCTATTTCGTCCCCGAGGGCGGCAACGGCGAGCCGGGTCTGTGGCTGGGCGCGGGGCACAAGAAGATCGACGTCCGCCTGTTCAACCAAAAGATCGACGGTATGTTTGAGTACCTCGGCGAGAAAGGCCTCGTCGTCGCCCTGGGACTCGGCTGTCACGGCTCTACCATGTCAACCATGAAGCTGGATGATTTCCTCCGCTTCACCCGCTATATTGTCGCCCGCTACGCCTGCTACTCCGTCGTATGGATCACGGGTCAGGAGATCACCGAGACGGGCGCCAGTGCCACCCCCGGCTATTCTGCCTTTGATTGCTATCTGGAGGCCGCCGCGCTTGTAGAGAGGCTGGACGGCTACAAGCACCCCAACTCCGCCCATATGTTCCCGATGCTTGCCACCGACGAGCGCGCCGTGCGCATGGACAAGAGCGACTGGCATGACAGCTGGACGGTCCAGGGCGGCCACGGCAACGCATGGAGCGGCAACGTGGGCTATATGCAGTCCAAGGAGTTTTACAAGAGCTACTATACAGCCCGGGGCTCGGGCTTCCATAAGCCCTTCATCGAGTCGGAATCCAACTACGAGGATATCAACTGCGGTCCCTTCACAGGGTATGACGCCAACCGCATCGGTGCCTGGCGCGCCATGCTCTGCGGCAGCGCGGGCTTTACCTACGGCGCAAGCGGTATCTGGGCCTCCTGCTTCTCTACCTCGGGCTTCACGGGCTGGTACGGCGCCACCTCCTCCTACAGCTACGACCCCTGGTACGCGGGGCTGGACAAGCCCGGCTCCTTTGAGGTATCCTACATGAAGGATTTCTTCCTGGATATCGGCCCCTGGTACGAGCTGATTCCCCGCTTTGATGACCGAAGCTATACCAACGCGCTGGGCAAGGAGGAATGCCTGCTGGCTACTACGGAGGATGCTTCTCTGGCGGTGGGTTACTTCTTCAACTCCGCGTCGACCCGCAGCCCGGGCAAGCTTGCACGGTTGGACAACACCAAAACCTACGACACATATTGGTTTGACCCCCGCACCGGCAAATATATCCCCATTGAGAAGGGAATCACCGTGAGCGACGGCACCTATGCCCTGCCCAAGCTCCCCGACCGCCGCGACTGGGTCTTCCTCATGACCTCTCTGGGACTGGACGAGCACTACGAGGAGAGCCTCCCCGAGGATCTGAACCCCGATTATACCCGGAATACGCCCACGGGTACTCCCGTTACCCCCGCGGACGTGACCGCCGTGGGCGGTATCACCTACGCGGGCTCCGACAAGGCGGCACAGACCATGACCGATCATACGTCTTGGCTCTATGACGGCGATCCCTCTACCGTCTGGGTGCCCAGCGCCCAGCGAGCCACCCAGACCTTCGTCTTTGATCTGGGAGCAGCCCACAAGCTGACCTATATCACCATCTCCCCCCTTGAGGGCACCGTGATCCCCCACTTCCGGGTATCGGCCTCCAACGACGGTATCCATTGGACCGTCATCACGGACACCTCGGTCCGTAAGGCCGCGTATCCCGGCACCGGAAACGAGCCGCTGAAGGGTACCTACCGCTATGTCAAGGTGTTGCTCCTCAACCCCAAAAACGTCGGCAGCGTCTCCTATGAGACCATGACCAACCCTGTACAGGGGGAGACCTACTCGGTGACCAAGATCACGGATATCCGGATCTACACCGAGGGAGAGGGAACGCCTACCCCCGAGATCCCGGTAGGAGCTCCCGGCACGGAAAACCCCGACGGCGGTACGACCGAGACCGAGGCGGTGACGGTACCCGCCGACACCGGCGACCCCATGGAGGTTACCACCCCGGATGACAGCGAGACCGTCCCCGGCGAGGGCGGAAAGAAGGGCTGCGGCTCGACCCTTGGCGCCGGTGCCGTTGGACTGCTCACAGCGGCTGCAGCGAGCGGCGCGCTGAGAAAGCGCAAGGAGCGGGACGGCGATTGAGAGCCCCTTGCTCCGAAATAAGCCGAGTCCCCGTGTGAGAGCACGGGGACTTTTGATCGCGGAAAGGGAGGGTTACGGCATGAAAAAGCGTGTGCCCGTTGGCGGCCTACGCAAGCGCGCGATCCTCCGGGGAGGCGAAGCGGATCTGCTCCTGAAGGAATGGCGGCCCCACGGCCATATCCACGAGAACTACAGCGGCGACACGGGCATGGGCTGTGACAAGGACAACAGCGATCCCTTCTACCACCGGAGCGGACTGCTGGCCTATATCGCCATTGATCACGATGGACAACCGTAAAGTCACGAAGAATGGGTTCGGCTGTAGCCCCGCCAAGGGGGAACCGAAGAACAAAATGCCTCAAAAAGGCGCGCAACTCACAACGAGCTGCGCGTCTGCTTGCTTTTCAAAGGAAACGGTGATTCGCTTGGGGGTGATCCACAGGGGTCAGTCTACTCCGCATACACGCCTCAGTCTACTCCGCGTACACGCCTAAATGTGTTTCTCGCGGAATGGCCCTCCTGTCAGATCAAGGGCAGCTCGGTCATCCGCAGCTTGGCGCAGCCGTAGGGGTACAGCTCAACCGTTTCTGCCTCGGACAAGGGAATCCGACTCTGCGGTACCTTGGCGCAGACCGACGTATATCCGTCCTCCAGGCCCCAGGCGATCTTTCTGACCTCCGCCTTCAGCACAACGGGCGGATTCTCGGAGCTGAAGGGAATGCCGGACAAATTTCGCTTTTCGAGTTTGAAGAAGGGGGACGCATAGGCGTAGTTCCATGCGGATTTGGGAAGATACTCATAGTCGCAATAGGGGAACTTCCGCTCCACACCGTTGCGCTCGTACTCCAGCATTCTCTTTACATAGGCGATGGGTAAGGAGAACACCAGGGAGCCGCACTGTACGCACTTCAGGTCGTGGGGCCTCTCTACCAGGCTTGGGAGGGTGTCGAAGGTAACGTCGATGTGGGTGGGCTGACCCGCGGGGATCTCAAATCTCAGCTCCTCGCTATAGGGGGTTACCTGTCCGTTCACGCGGAGATTCTTGGCGAAGGAGGGGACTCGGACCTTCAGACAGATAGGCTTGTCGGACTCCGCGTCGTAGGCGAAGGTATTATCAAAGGGGTAATTCGTCTTGAGGGAGACGGTCAGACCGTCGGCCTTGAGCGTTGCGGGGACGGGGACGGCAGAGAGGACCGTATCGCCGCTGTGCATGAAGGCCGACAGGGCGAATTTGGGCCAGGCCTGGTTGAAGTTGGCCGTACAGCAGCCGTAGTTGGGCTCCAGACCGAACAGGTGGGCCTCGCCGCCGTTGGTGCGGAAGACAGGCTTGCCGGGGAAGCGCTCGCAGGCGATCTGGTTGCTCATTTGCAGGTACTGGTGGGTCCACGTATCGTCGCTGATGGTGGCGGGGAGGGCGTTGAAGGCCAGAAGCTCCAGCCGCTCGGCCCACTTGGGGTCTCCCGTATAGGCGAACAGATGCTCGTAGGCGTACATCTGCTCCGCCACGGCGCACAGCTCGGTGCCCTGAATGGGGCTGAGACCGGACAGGCACTCGTCGCCCGTGAAAAGCCCCACGGGGGTACCGTTGTAGGCCTTCAGCACGGCCATCAGCTTCTCGGCCACGTCGGTATAGTCATCCCCCAACACGTCACAGCTTACGGCCTCGTACTTCAGCATCATACCGAGATTGACGATGTGCGTTTCAAAGGTCCAGCGGTTGAGGGGGGTCTTCCACAGCTCGGTCATGGCGGCGTAGTCCGCGCCCTGTTCCTTGATGATCCTTGCCAGCTCCACCACCCAGTCCTCGCGGTAGCGCTCCCAAATGAAATCAATGGCGATGAAGCTCTCAAACCAACGGTACTTTCCCCAGCCGAACAGGGAGATGGTCTTGCTCTCCAGCAGCTCGTAGTAGTTCTTCAGTACCCGGTAGAGGGCCTCGGGGATCCGCTCGTCCCCCGAGCATTCGTAGTAGACCACCAGCACCTTGGAGATCAGCTGGACCGCCCAGGTGTCGTACCCGGGGATCTTGTCCTCTGCGCAGGGGCAGATCCAGCCGCTGGGCTTTTGCTGGGCGAGGATGGCGTCCACGTATTTGCGGGCGCGGGCGATCATGTCCCCGTCGTCCAGCAGATAAGCGAGAGGGATGAAGCCGTCCAGCCAGTAGGGGACCCGCTCCCAGCCCTCGGCGTCCCCGCCGATCCAGGCGCTGTCTCTGACGTCTCGCCAGACCTTGTCCAGATTTCCGCTCAGACCCTGAGCCTGGATCTCCAGCTGGCGCCGCATCCAGCCCTCGGGGCGAAGCTCCTTGGCGGTATAGAAATTCCACGTACGCATAATATGCCTCCTTGGTATATTGTTCGCATTAATTATATCACATCAAAGAGCAAATGTCTATTGCTGAAAATACTGAAAACATGGAGAAAAATACACTGTTTGCCTGCGTTGGAAGTCTTCGATGGCAGAGGATACGGAAAGGAGCTTCCCTATGTACAGCACAAGCCACGAGTGGAAAAAGAATCTGTATCCTGTATCTGGTTCGAGCCTTTATGTTGATCGGGTCTAACCGCGAATATACGCAAATCACCCGTATGGTTCTTGACATTCCTTTCCTCCTGTGCTACAATGGTCGTATCCTACGAAGTCAAGAAAGGAGAGCGACATGGGACCGAACAAAGCCACGATCCTGATCAAGAAGGCCGCGCTGGAATTTGATAAGAGCATCAACGCCGAGCTGGAGGAGTACGACCTGACCCACGCCCAGTACCGAGTCATGAAATACCTGTATCGGAACGACGGCCAAGGGGTCCGCACCGTGGATCTGGAGCGGTTCTTCTCCATGTCCCATCCCACGACCATCGGCATCCTGCAGAACCTGGAGAAGAAGGGGCTGGTACGGTATCGGGAGAACCCCGACAACCCCCACTCCCGCTTCATCGAGCCTACCGAGGCGGGCTACGGCATGAAGCCCACCCTCTACGCGGTGGGGGAGAAGCTGGAGCATGATCTGACAAGGAACCTCTCCGAGGAGGAGCGGCAGGAGCTGGTACGGCTTCTCCGCAAAATGATGGGACTGGACTGAACCATCGGAATCAATCAAAAAAGGAGCTGTCAAGCCTATGTTTGAGATCGATCAGATCCCCGTACACGTACGCGGAGCCCTGGCGGACAAGGGGGTGGCGTGGGACGCCGTGTACCTGACCGCCTACTGCGATATGGACCGCGGGCATACCTACCGCGACACCTACCTGGTCGCCACCGCCGACGCCCTCTATATCCTGTCGGGGACCGTGGGACTGGTCTCCCGCGAGAACCGCGCCAAGGGCGGGTTGGATCCGGTGTGGAATGAGTCCGACTGGCGGGAATACCCCCTCTCCGAGCTGAAGGACTTCCGCCTGGAGGAGCTTCTGTCGGGCGCGAGACTCACCGCCAAGACCCAGAGCGGGGAGTACGTATTCCTTACCGCCATGTCCAACTTCTGCAAAAATTCCGTTCTTTTGTTTATCAAGTACCTGAACAAGCTCCAGAGAGGAGAGATCGCCGAGCAGGGCTTCACCGTGGATCCCGACGACGATCCCGCCCGTCTGTGCTGTCCCAAGTGCGGGATGCGGTATCCCGACCGAAACCGTCGGATCTGCCCCCGCTGTATGGAGAAGGGCAAGCTCTTCCACCGCTTCTCGGTCTTCCTGTTCAAGTATAAGGCCTACCTCTTCATCATGATCGCCTCCCTGGTGCTGCTGACCGCCACGGGTATCCTGGCCCCCTACTTCTCCAGCGGCTTCTTCTACGACGAGGTGCTGGACATCGAGGGTAAGTTTTACGGCCAGATCCTTCTGGTCATCACCATCGTGGTGGGCACCAAGCTTTTGTCCCAGCTGGCCAACGTCGTCAACGGCTACATCACCTCCAAGATCTCGGCCCGCGTGGTCTTCGACCTGAAAATGACCATCTTCGGGGCCATCGAGCGGCTGTCTCTGGGCTTCTTCAACGGCCGACAGACGGGCGGACTCATGACCCAGGTCAACAACGATGCCAACACGATCTACGGCTTCTTCTGCGACGGTGTCCCCTACTTCCTCATCAATATCGTCCAGGTCGCCGTGCTCTGCGTCATCCTGTTCACCATGAACCCTCTGCTGGCGGCCCTGTCCCTCATCACCATCCCCGTCTTCTTCCTGGTGCTCCGCAAGTTCTACCGCACCAGCGCCAAGTACCACGCCCGCAACTACTCCAGCGCGAGAGGTATGAACTCCCTGCTCTCCGACGTCCTGTCAGGCGTGCGGGTGGTCAAGGCCTTCTCCAAGGAGGAGGAGGAGATCGACCGCTTCCACAAGAGCAGCTCCCGCCTGGCCATGAGCAACCGCAAGCTGGCCCTGTTCAACAACTACTCCTACCCCTTCGCGGGGATCATCCTCTATCTCGGCAACATCATCGCCCTGGGCGTGGGCGGCTGGATGGTCATTCGGGGCTACGGGGACTTCACCTACGGTGAGCTTCTGACCTTCACCGCCTACGTCAACATGATCTACAGCCCCATGGGCTTCTTCTCGGGCATGATCGACTGGACAGCCTCGGCCTCCAACGCCCTCCAGAGACTCTTTGAGATCCTGGACACCAAGCCCGACATCACCGAACGGGAGGATGCCATCACCCCCGAGGAGATCAAGGGCTCCGTGGAGTTCAAGGGGGTGGATTTCTCCTACGCCAAGAACCGCAAGATCATCGACAACGTCAGCTTTTCCATCGAGGAGGGGCGCATTCTGGGCATCGTGGGCCACACGGGCGCGGGGAAGAGCACCATCGCCAACCTCATCATCCGCCTCTACGACTGTGACGAGGGCGAGGTGCTGATCGACGGTATCAACGTCAAGGATCTGTCCTTCTCCGCCCTCTACGATAACATCGCCATCGTCTCCCAGGAGACCTACCTCTTCATCGGTACGATCCTGGACAACATCCGCTACGCCAAGCCCGAGGCCACCTATGAGGACGTCATCCGCGCCGCCAAGTGTGCGGGTGCCCACGATTTCATCATCCGCCTCCCCGACGGCTATAACACCAGGATCGGCTTCGGCTACAAGGATCTGTCGGGCGGCGAGCGCCAGCGGATCTCCATCGCCCGTGCCATCCTGCGGGACCCCAAGATCCTGATCCTGGACGAGGCCACCGCGGCCATGGACACCGAGACCGAGAAGCTGATCCAGAACGCTTTGAGCGTCCTCACCCGCGGCAAGACCACCATCATGATCGCACACCGCCTCTCCACCCTGCGGGACGCCGACAAGCTCATCGTCATCGAGCACGGCAAGGTGGCGGAGGAAGGCACCCACCGAGAGCTTCTGGACAAGGAGGAGGGCGTCTACAAAAAGCTGTATACTCTCCAGGCCGAGGCGTTGAAGAACGCGGGCATCACCGAATGAGAAAGGAAACACCACATGGCAGTCAATGAGATCACCCTGCAAAAGGCGGCGCAGATCCAACGCCTGGATCCCGCCAACACCAAATTCTTCATGAAAAACGGCTTTTTGGCCATGACCTATACGGGAGAGGAGGGGGAGAAGACCCACGACCGCGTCTTCCTCCACCGGGATTTCCCCTTTGAGCTCCTGTGGAGCTACGTCTCGGTCATGGGAGAGGACAGCAAGGAGGTCGGACTCATCTACGAGATCACCGACTTTGACGAGGCGACCGCCGCGCTCCTGAAGACTGAGCTGGAGCGCAAGTACTACGCCCCCACCGTGGCCTCCATCGAGGGGCTGAAGGAGCGCTACGGCTTCTCCTACTGGAAGGTGACCCTGACCGACGGCCGCTCCCTGAACTTCACTATGCAGGATACCTTCCGCAACATTGTCAAGCGGGGCGAGGACAGCCTGATCCTTCTGGACGTGGACGGCAACCGCTTTATCATCGAGAGCGTAGCCGCCCTGGACCGCAAGAGCTACCGCCGTATCGAGCTATATTTGTAATAGAAAGGACATTTTCCGAATGTTCACAGACAGAAAACAAGGCGGAGATCCCTCGGCGGATCTCTATGAAAGGCTGAAGCCTCTCATCCCCGAGGCCTGCCCCGAAAATGCCCTTTGCGCCTTCTCCTTCAATCTTGACCCAACCCGCCCCGAGGGGCTGTGCGACGGCATTCTTTACGCAGATCGGACTACTCTGCGGCTTATGACCGACGGGGCGATCACCCTGGAGCTGCCCCTTTCGGAGATCTCCGAGATCAAGACCGACTCGGGGGTGGGCTGTATCTTCGTGTCCTACGTGCTGAAGGCCGATGATTCCGTGCATCTGCTCTGCCGAAGCGATATGAGTGCCTCGCGGCAGATCATCCAGAGCCTGAAGCGGCTGAACTACTTTCTGGAGGACGGCAAGGTCCTGCAGTTCAAGCAGAGCGAGGGGGACGGCTCGAACCGCTGTCCCAAGTGCGGCCGCCCCTACCGTCCCGGCTCCACCACTTGTGTCCACTGCGCCAGCAAGAAGAAGGTGGTCAAGCGGCTCTGGAACATGGCCAAGCCCTACAAGGGCTTCGTGCTCTGCTCGGTGGCTCTGTTCTTCGTGGTCAGCGGTCTGAATCTCTTTCTGCCCTACATCAATAAGATCTTGGTGGACGACTACATCAAGAGTCCCGCCCCCGAGAGCATCGCGCTGATCTCCTTCGTATTGGTGATCCTTTCCATGTTGGGAGTCCAGCTCCTGATCCGCGGTCTGTCCATGGTCAAGAGCCATCTGCTCATCAACGCCAGCAACCGTATGATCGTGGATCTGCGGAACCTGCTCTTCGAGAAGATCCAGAAGCTGTCCATCGCCAAAATATCCCAGCGCACCGCGGGCGACCTCATGAACCGCGTGTCGGGGGACACCTCCCAGGTCCAGGGCTTCCTCATCAACTACCTCCCCAGCCTTCTGGAGCAGCTGCTTCTGTTCCTCGCCGTGGGCATCGTCATGCTGGTGTACGACGTGCGGCTCTTCCTCCTGGTCATGCTTCCCACCCCCTTCGTGGTGATCTCCTTCCGCCTCTTTTGGGGCTCCATGCGCAAGCTCTACCACCGCAGATGGCAATGCTCGGCCAAGACCAACGCCGTGCTTCACGACATCTTCTCGGGCATCCGCGTGGTCAAGGCCTTCGGTATGGAGAGTCGGGAGACCCGGCGATTCGAGTCCGCCGCCGCGGAGGAGCGAAGCGTCACCGAAAAGGCCGACTGTATGTGGAGCATCCTCATGCCCTTTCTGCAGTTCTTCGTGGGATTCGGTGAGTTCATCATCCTGTACTACGTGGGCAACAAGATCCTGGGCGGGGAGATGACCCTGGGCGAGATGTCCCTGTTCTCCTCCTACGCGGGCATGATCTACGGCCCCCTGCGCACCATCGCCGCCATCCCGAGACACACCATGCACTTCCTCACCGCCTCCAACAAGATCTTCGAGATCCTGGACGAGCAGGTGGAGATTTCGGATCGGGAGCAGTCGGTGGACCGCCCCATCAAGGGCGATATCGACATCAACCGCGTCTCCTTCGGCTACGAGAGCGGAAACGAGGTGCTCCACAAGGTGGATATCCACATCAAGTCGGGGGAGTTCATCGGCCTTGTGGGGAAATCGGGTACGGGTAAATCCACCCTCATCAACCTCATCATGCGTATGTACGACGTGGAGGATGGCAGTATCTGCGTGGACGGCATCGACATCCGCGACTACTCCCAGGAGTCCTTGCGCTCCCAGATCGGCGTGGTGCTCCAGGAGACCTTCCTGTTCTCGGGTACCATCTACCAGAACATCGCCTACGCCAAGCCCTCCGCCTCCCGGGACGAGATCATTGCCGTCTCCAAGCTGGCGGGGTGCCACGAGTTCATCACCAGGCTCCCCGACGGCTACAATACCAAGGTAGGCGAGCGGGGCTTCAGCCTGTCGGGGGGCGAGCGCCAGAGAGTGGCCATTGCCCGCGCCCTGCTCCACAATCCCCGCATCCTGATCCTGGACGAGGCCACCGCCTCCCTGGACACCGAGACCGAAAAGCAGATCCAGGACGCCCTGGCCAATCTTTCCGCCAACCGCACCACCATCGCCATCGCCCACCGCCTTTCCACCCTCCGCAACGCCACCAGACTGGTGGTGCTGGACAAGGGCCGCATCGCCGAGGTGGGCACCCACGACGAGCTGATCGAGAAGCACGGCATCTACTACGGCCTGGTCATGGCTCAGAGGGAGATGTCCAAGATGGAGTCGGATCCGTAACCCCCACAATCACCGTGCCGCCGCGCGGCAGCAGACAGGAGATACAGTATGAGCAGACACATTTACACCCTGAAAAAGCCCGCCTCCTGGGCCAAGGAGCTGTGGCGGGAGGCCCTCCCTCTGGGTAACGGCCTGACGGGCATCCTCATCCCCGGCTCGGTGGGCAGGGAAGAGATCACCTTCAACCGCTTCAACCTGTGGGAGGGAGGCTATGACCGCGAGATCCCCGACGTGACCCACGCCATCCGCGAGATGCGGGAGGCTCTGGACAGAGGGGATTACGCCGCCGCCAACAAGGAGAACCTGGCCCACGCCCTGGTGGAGAAGGGAGCCACCACCCCCGTGGATTGCCCCCATTCCGTAGGCCGGTTGGAGATCTCCTTCTCACCCTCTACGGTCTTCAAAAAGTACCGCCGCGGGGTGAATATGCAGACGGGCGAGGCCTTCGTGGACTTCACCATAGACGGCTGTCACTACCGCCGCGAGGCCTTCGTGTCCCGCTCCGCCGACGTAACGGTTCTGCGCATGACCGCCGACGCGCCCTTTACCGCTACCTACGATTTCCGTCTCTACAACGAGACAGCAGAGTCCGAGACCACCGAAAGCGGCTTGTACCGCGCCTCCGCCGAGGGGTATACGTCCGTTCGTGTGGAGTTCGTAGGTGATTACGCCGCTTCTGCCAACGGCTCGGTCCTTTCGGTGACCGGCTCGGACTACGTGATCCTGATCCGTTGCGGCTCCCACGGCTCGGACTGCGCCCTGGATGCCGTTATGGGCAAGTCCTACGACGAGCTTTTGAAGGATCATGTCGCCCTCCATCAGCCCTTGTACGACGGTGTGACTCTGGAGCTGGCTCCCGAGGAGGCCTTCGACGCCACCAACGAGGAGCTGCTGGACGAGGCCTATGATGGGGAAGCCTCCCCCGCTCTTCTGGAACGCCTGTGGCGGTTCGGCCGCTACCTTTTCATCTCGGCGGCCTCGGAGAAGGGAAATCCCGTCCCCCTGTACGGCCTGTGGCACGGGGATCACCACCTGGCCTGGAGCCAGTACGTGGCCAACGAGAACGTGGAGATCACCTACTGGCACACCATGGCCGGGGGCCTCTCCTATGCCATCCCGCCCCTCCTCCGCTACTACACCGCCAAGACCGAGAAGCTCCGTGAGTGCGCGCGGCAGATGTTCGGTACCCGCGGCATCTGGATCTCGGCCTACACCACCCCCGGCGCCTCGGGACCCTGTGTGCCCGTTTCGGTGATCCTCAACTGGATCAGCTGCGCGGGCTGGCTCTGCCGCCACTTCTGGGAGTACTATCTCTACACCAAGGATGAGACCCTCCTGCGGCAGGAGATCCTCCCCTTCATGCGGGAGGCCGCCCTGTTCTATCTGGACTACGCCGTGGAGGACGGGGAATACGTCCGCCTCTACCCCGCCGTCTCCCCCGAGAACACCCCCGCGGGTCACACGGGGGTGGTAACCCAGAACGCCACCATGGACTTCGCCATCCTGAAGGAGCTCTTGACCAACCTCCTCGAGGGCATGGCGGTCACAGGACTTTACGCCGACGAGGCGGAGAACTTCCGCGCTCTGCTCCGCAAGATCCCGCCCTATATGCTCAACGAGGACGGCGCCGTGAAGGAGTGGATGCACCCCGACATCCGAGACAACTACCACCACCGCCACCTCTCCCACATCTACCCCGTCTTCCCCGGTACCGAGGTCACCGCCCACACCCAGCCCGCCCTCTTTGAGGCCTTCAAGCAGGCGGTGAGACTCCGCAAGCTGGGCTCCCAGTCAGGCTGGTCTCTGGCCCACATGGCCTCCATCTACGCCCGCATGGGGGAGGGGGAACGATCCCTCGACTGCCTGGACGTCATGGCCAAGAGCGTGGTCATGAGCTCTCTGATGACCACCCACAACGACTGGCGGCGCATGGGCATCACCCTGGAATGGAACGGGGACGCCTTCGTCCAGCTGGACGCCGATTTCGGCATCGTCAACGCCCTCCAGGAGATGGTCTTCTGCTACCAGAAGGACGCCCTGTCCATCCTGCCCGCCCTGCCCGCCCGCCTGTCTCGGGGATCCGTCCGCAGCCTGGTGTTTCCTGAGGGGACCGTGGACCTGGACTGGACCGAGGACGGCGTGACGGTGACCGTCTCTGCCCGCCGCGCGATGGATACGGCTCTCCTGCTGTGCGGCACGGAACGGCGCCGCGTCGCCCTTGGGGCCGGGGAGCGCGTGACCTTGCGTTTTTCACTTTGAGGATCCAAAGCAAATAGAAATATGAGGTAGAGTCATTATGCTGAAGAATATCCCGCCCATTTTGTCCCCCGATATGCTGAAGGTCCTGTGTGAGATGGGACACGGTGACCGTATCGTCATCGCAGACGCCAATTTTCCGTCCGCGAGTGTTGGCAAAAACGCCATCGTGCTGCGCGCGGACGGCCATAGTGCTGCCGATCTGCTGGACGCGATCCTGCAGCTGTTCCCTCTGGACACCTACGTGGACCGTCCCGTGGCCCTCATGCAGGTCATGCCGGGAGATCCCGTCGAGACCCCCATCTGGGATACCTATAAGGCCATCGTCGCCCGCCACGACGGCAGAGGAGATCGGGCCTTCGGGGAGATCGAGCGCTTTGCCTTTTACGAGGAGGCCGGGAGGGCGTATGCCGTCATCGCCACGGGTGAAAAGGCGCTGTACGCCAATTTGATCCTGCAAAAGGGCGTGCTCTGAGCCGTCCGCCGCGGGGAGGGGATCGACGGTCTCTGCTTTGCCGTCCGATCTTCTCACGGTAATCTCGCCGTCTCAAACCGAATGAAGGGACGCAGGCCTGTGTCGGGCTTGCGTCCTTTTTTTGCGCTTTCAAGAGGGAGGGGGCGGTTGCTTCAGGGGAGTTCCCCCTTGGTTGACGGTTTTAAAGACTCGAAAAATGTAAAAAAAGCGTGACGGAACTGAAAACTTTTTTGGCGGACATAAAAATGCAAGGCTTTGAGGCGTCGCGAAGGGAAGCGCGTGATGGAGGAAAACGGCGAAAAAAAAGACTATTTGGGGGATCCAAGCAGATTTTGGACATATTGTATATATAATTTAAAGATAAATCCTCTTGACAAACGGAGCCCGTTGTGGTACAATGAAATCGTGCAAGTCTCTTTTTGCTAAGGCGGTCGTATTGGACGCCGGTACCTTTGGATGAGCGTTGCCTTCGAGGCTTCCCGGAAGCGGCGCTGATCGGAAGAAACTGAGCGGAGTACAATTCGTTTTTTCTCAATTTTCGTGTGCACCGGGATCCGTTTGAGCAGTATGTCGTCCGATCGCGGGCGAACGTGACGCTCACGCCCTATGCTCCCGTTTGATGCCGACTGAGTCTTGTGTAATCCATTTTTTTACGAAAGGAAAAAGCTATGAAGAAGAATTCTATGCGTCTTCTGGGCTTCCTGCTGGCGGCGGTAATGATGGTATCGCTGTTTGGTCTGGGAGTCTTCGCAGAGGACACGGCGAATGACGTCAACGCGGTCGATGGCAACGATGCCGCCGGCACTGTTGACGTGCAAAACTCCGAGGCGGATCTGGTAATCAACTCGGTTGACGAGCTGCTGAATTTTGCAGAGTCTGTCAACTCCGGTGATACCTACTCAGGGAAGATCGTTGCCCTGGGCAGCGACCTTGATCTGGCGGGCCTCAACTGGACGCCTATCGGTAACGATACCAATTACTTCTGCGGCAACTTCGATGGTCAGGATCATATCATCAGCAACATGACCATCAACGTCAACACGCCCGACGCAAATCAGTTTGTCGGTCTGTTTGGCGGTGTCAAGAAGGCTACGATCAAGAACCTCACCATGACCAACGTCAATATTGACGTCGTCGGCGCAAAGGTCCGCGCGGCGGCTGTTGTGGGTATTGCACACAGCAACAGCGAGAACCGTACCGACGCTGCGATCAACTTTGAGAACATCACGGTCAATGGTTGCACGATCAACGCTCAATCCAAGTCCGGCTCCGCTCTGATCGGCGGTGTCGTAGGCTACTGCTATCCTGCCAACCTGGCGAACATCAACGTCTCCGGCCTGACCATTGATGCCAAGGCCGATGGCAGTAATGAGGTTCGCGCGGCTGCTATTCTCGGCTACCTGTGCGGCCAGAATATCTCCAATAACGGCAATACCAGAGCGGCTATGCTGGTGGATACCTTCAACGTGGAGAACGTTTCCATCACCGCAGACGCTTACACCGTGTTTGCAGGCGGATACGCTCCCTACACCTACTATGGCTACATCACCCTCAAGGACGGTACCATCGACGGCCTTGAGATCGACGTGGATGCACACGAGGCGTTCGTCGGCGGTCTGGTCGGTTACTTCTGGAGAAGTGACAACGGCCACAACGTTCAGAACGTCCACATCTCCAACATCGACTTCGACGTGACCACCGACTATCTGGGTGAGACCCGCGTCGGCGGTATGGTCGGTACCTCCCAGAGCCCCAATACCAAGTACACGGATTGCTCTGTTTCCGGTAAGATCGTGGAGCGTTGCAGCGATCCCGCAAACCCCGTCAACTACCACGCCAAGGTCGGCGGCTTCGTAGCCAGAACCTACGAGTACGCTCAGCAGACCTACACCAACTGCGTGGCCGACGTGGACATCACCGCTTCGAACATCGCAGGCGGCTTTGTGGGTAATCACAATTCCTACGTCAGCTACGTCAACTGCGAGGCTCGCGGTGACGTGACTGCCGCTACCGCAGGCGGCTTTGCCGGCCGTCTGACCGAGCACGGCTACACCACTGACGTGACCTTTGACGGTTGCTCTGCTTCCGGTGTTGTGACCGGTACCGACGTTGCAGGCGGCTTCATCGGCTCCACCGCCAACCACGGTTGGGCTGCTTGGACTGCCGGTAACGGCACCGCTTACGGCAAGAACGTGACCATCAAGGATTGTACGGCAAGCAGCAACGTGACCAGCGATACCGAGTACTGCGCAGGCATCATTGGCGAGTTCAAGCTGGCTGAGGGCAAAACTCTGACCTTGGAGAACGTCTCCTACAGTGTTGAGCCTCCCTACTATCCCACCGAGGTCGCCCAGATCGGCGATGTCAAGTACTGGACTCTTGCAGACGCCATCGCCGCTGCCAACGCAACCGAGAACGGCGCGACCATCACCCTGCTGACTGATGCCACCGTGGGTGAGATGATGACCATCTCCAAGGACGTCATCATCGAGGGTGACGGCAAGACCATCACCTGGGCTGACGGCTATAACGGCACTATCTTTAATGTAGAGAGTGGCGTGAGCGTCACCCTGAAGGACCTCACCATCGACGGTGAGAATTCCTTCACCTTCTACGATGACACCACTACCGTCGAGAACGGCCAGAACTGGTACACTCGCTTCGTGGACGTCGGCGAGGAGGACAAGGCGATCAACGATAACGTCATCGTCAACGCCGGTGATCTGACGCTGAACGGCGTGACCATCACGGGCGTGACCATCGCCAGCGACGGCGACAACGGTAAGACTGCCAACACCGAGACCGGCGGCTTCTACCTGATGTACAACGATGATCTCGCTCTGATCAAGTCCAACGGCGGTAAGGTCACCATCAACGGCGGTGCCATTATGTATAATGCCGGTATGGTCCTGAACGCCATCAATGCTGAAACCAGCCTGAACACCAACGTTATGTATAACATGGGTGCCGGTAATAAGGGCGGTATCATCATTGCCAACGGCGGCACCATGGACATCAAGGGTGTCATCACCTACAACAAGGCCATGGCCAGAAGTGCTACCATCCTGGGCGTCATCAACGGCACGGAGGTGACCTTCGATGCCGTCATGAACTACAATGAGCATATCGGCGTTGGTTCTAACACCGCAGGTGCCATGATCGTTCTTGAGGGTGCTTCTCAGTTCGTCATGAACGGCGGCACGATCAATTACAATGAGGGCGGCCGCGCCGGCGCTATCGCTTCCCGTTGGGTCGGCGGCAGCCACGGCCAGCATGAGGATACCTCCATTGTGCTGAACGCCGGCTCCATTATCGGTAACACTGCTTCCAACGACAGCTGGAACGGTGCATCCATCTTCCTCCGTTCTCCCGCTACCATCGGCGAGGGCATGACCATTGACGGCACGATCGCTGTCAACGCCGCTCCCGGCGCTCTGGAGATCACCGGCGGTACGTTTAACAACTTTGACATGATCGTTACCGACGGTCTGGTCGCAGAGATCACCGGCGGTACCTTCGACAGCGATCCCACCGAGTGGGTGGCTGAGGGCTACGAGGCTGCCGACAACGGCGACGGCACCTACAGTGTCACCCTCGCCAAGCTGGCTAAGGTCGAGGTCGAGCTCATGCCCGGCGTCTGGGGCACCAGCTACATCACCGTCGAGAACTGGGCCGATCTGGTCGCAGCTCTGGGCGAGAACACCAACCTTCCCATCAAGGTCACTCTGCTTAAGGACATCAAGCTGACCGACGAGGGTCGTCTGACCATTGCCGGCACCGCCAAGAAGGTCATCGACCTGAACGGTCATACCATCACCGGCATGCTGGTGAACTACGCTGAGCTGATCGTCAACGACGAGACTCAGAACGGTAAGATCGAGGGCGGCCTGGTCGCTATCGACAACTACGGCGCGCTGACCGTCAACGGCGGCTTCTTCACCGGCGAGTACGGCGCGATCTATAACAACGAGCTGCAGAGCGGTAAGGCGACCGTCGTTATCTATGGCGGCGAGTTCACCGCACTCGGCGCCTGGTACGCGACCATCGAGAACCAGTATGGCGTTCTGACCGTCAACGGCGGTAAGATCGTTGCTACCAACGGAGGCGGCTACGCCATCGTGGATACCTGCGGCGAGACCACTATCAACGGCGGCGAGATCGTTTCTGCTGATGGTATCGCAGTCGAGACCTACGCAGGTAAGATCATCATTAATGACGGCTCGTTCGTCGGTAAGGTGATCGTTGAGAACCAGGCCGGTAACGTGACTGTTTACGGCGGTACGCTCGTCTCCAATACCCCCGAATACTACTACGGTATGACCAACGCTAACGGCGGCGTTACCGTTCTGTACGGTGGTACCTACGAGAGAGACTACGCAACTGCCGAGGGCACCTCCGTTAAGATCGCCGAGGGCTATACCTCGGTCGCAAACGGCGAGAACTTTACGGTCGTTCCCGGTAGCGAGAACGTGCTGGAGATCTGGGACGTTGACGATCTCATGACCTTCGCGGCTCTGGCCAACTCCGGCAACAACTTCTCCGGCTGGACTGTTGATCTGATGGCTGACATCGATCTGGGTGGTATGACCTGGACCCCCATTGCTTCCTTTGCTGGAAACTTCGTGGGTAACAACCACATCATTTCCAACTTCCATATCGATGCTACTTCTGCAAGCGGCGGCTTCTTCAACGTCATTGCAAGCAGCAATGGCCTTGAGGACGTCAAGGTTAAGGATCTGATCCTTTCCGATGTGACCGCAACTGTAGGTAACGCACGCTTCGGTACTCTGGCTAATTCCATTCAGGGTGTCGTTCACAACGTTACCGTTAAGAATATTACCGTCACCACCACTCACACCAATGCTTGGGTTGGCGGTATGGCAGCCTTTATGAGTTGGCCTTGGATGACCAACTGCACGGTTGAGAATCTTGTGGTCGATGCTACTGCAGGCGCTGACCTGATTGGCGGCTTCGCTTGCATCCTGCAGAAGAACAGCAACCATGTCTTTGATAACCTCGATGTCAAGGGCTTCAAGGTAACTGTTACTGATACCGATGCTTCCGGTTGCGGCGTGGGTGGCTTCGTTGCTCAGACCCAGCGCGGTTGGGAGAATCCCAAGATCATCAACAGCGATATCACCGGTATCGACATTACTGCTTCCGGTCTGGTTGACGTTGGCGGCTTTATTGCATGGCCCGGCGCTCACACCATTGCTGAGAACTGCCATACTTCCGGTAAGATCGACGTCACCGGCGTGACCTCCGCTGACTGCTTCGCAGGCGGCTTCTTCGGCGACCTCGGTTGGAACGCTGACCTTGGCCAGATGGGTCACGTAGTCACCGACTGCACCGCTGACGTGGACATCATCACCAAGGTGGCTTCCGCAGGCGGCTTCGTCGGTTCCGCAACCAACTCCAACAACAATTCCATGTACGCTACCTTCAACAACTGCTCCGCCTCCGGCGACATTACGGCAGTTGAGGGTGCTACTGCTGACATCGGCGGCTTCTTCGGCGACGGCGACCGCGGTGTCTACAACAACTGCTCCGCTTCCGGCACCGTGACCAACAACGGCACCGGCTACGCAGGTCAGTTCGGTGGCGCGCTGTACGACGTGACTCCCAAGTACGACGGCCGCTATCCCGCAGGCACTCGCGATTATCTGGTGGACGAGATCACGCTGGACGGTTGCTACTACACCGGCGTTTCCGATCTGAAGTTCATCGGTAACATGGCTGACGGCGTTGATGTTACCATTATTGAGTGCGTCGCAACCGTCACCGATGCCGACGGTAACGTATCCTACTACACGACTCTGCAGGATGCCTTCGCCGCAGCCGTGGACGGCGACGTCATTACCCTGCTGAAGGACGTTACCCTCTCCGAGACTGTCTTGACTAAGACTGAGGGGGCTATCACTCTGGATCTCGGCGGCTATACCATTACCACCGAGAACGAGATCAATCCCGCAATCCGCGTTCTGACGGATCTGACTGTCAAGAACGGTACCATGGATACTGAGGCTTACTGCTTCATCGTCGGCGGCACCGTTGACGATACGGCTGTTGCCGGTAACCTGACCATTGTGGATGGCACCTACCACGGCGGTACCTCTGTCGCATCCGTGACTAAGGGTACTCTGACCGTTCTGGGCGGTGACTTCTCCGTCGAGCCTTACGAGGGTAGCTACGATTACACCCTCAACTGCATCGACGCCAACTACAAGGATGGCACCGCATCCATCGTTGTGAAGGGCGGTACCTTCTATAAGTTCAACCCCGAGAACAACGCCGCTGAGGGCGCAGGCACTGACTTCGTGCCCGAGACTCACATTTCCGTTGACAACGGCGACGACACCTACACGGTCATTAACTACATTCAGTGGATTAAGGACCAGCTGCTGGCCGGCAACGACGTGACTCTGGACCGCGACATTATCGTGGACGGCTCCATGATCGAGTCCATCCCCGCTCCCACCAACGGCAACGGCAAGTACCCCAACTACGGCATCTTCAACGTGGTCGGTGACTACGACGTGACCTTCGACCTGAACGGCCACTCCATCACCTACAACGGCCACGAGTCCTTCGAGTGGAATGGCAAGACCTACAACTCTTGCACCGTCGCTCACGGCCTGTTCTTCGCTAATGACGGCGCACACCTGACCATCGTGGGTGAGGGTGACGTCATCGTCTACGGCGTGGCTTCCGGCGTGTATTCCGCTTCCCCCGACACCGCTATCACCATTCAGGGTGGTAACTGGGTCAACAACGGTTGCGCTGAGTGCGGCGCTACCAACCTGTTCCTGTACGCTTCTCACGGCGGCGAGCTCTACATCGAGGGCGGTAGCTTCGAGCAGGCTCTGGATAGCGAGGGTAACTCTTACCTGATCGTCGTCCATGGCGGCGAGTACAAGAACAGCGTGATCGACTTTGCTAAGACCAAGATCGTGGTCACCGGCGGTACCTTCGTCGGTATGGATCCCAGCAAGGCTCACTACTTCCAGCAGACCGCTGATAACAAGTTGGCTATGGGCGAGACCACCGATACCGTGACCGAGGGCTTCAAGGCTGTCGATAACGGTGACGGTACCTGGACTGTTAAGCCTGTGATCACCGTGAAGTTCGACGATATCACCATCGTCAACGGCAACAAGCTTCCCGAGTTCACCTACACCACCGACTTTGGCGACGTGGCCGAGGACGGCCTGCTCCTGGTCGTTGGTAAGCCTGAGGTCGTTTTGAACGGCGTGGGCACCTACGAGATCACCGCGGATGCATACGTCTTCATGAATGACGAGTACGCTGTTGAGGTGATCCCCGGCACTCTGACGGTTCAGAAGGCCATCGTTAAGGTAGTCGCCAACGGTCAGACCACCTTCTATGCCGACTTCGACGAGGCATGGAACGCAGGTCTGGCAGCTACCGGATACGTGAACTACGTGATCCTCGACAATATTACTCTGAACAAGACCTACGTCTTTGATGATCCCAACGGCGGTACCCTCGAGATGAATGACGGTATGAAGTATACCATCAATAGCACTCACGACGGTCCTCTGTTCAAGCTGGAGAAGTGCATCTTCGCAGTCAAGAACATCATCATCGACGCTCAGGGCGACGCCTTCTACGTGAACGGCGGCAGCCTGACCATCCAGGGCGTTGGCGATCTGTCCCAGCGCACCATCATCAAGTCCCAGACCGGCAACGCTGTCTATCTCCGCGGCGGTAACGTAACCGTCAAGGGCGGCGTCACCCTGACCGCGTACGGCGATTATCCCGCTATCCAGGGTAACGGCAATTACGCCGGTAACGTCACCATTTCCAAGTGGGGTGGCTACGTGGGTGTTCCCAACGTCTCGGCTCCCAACTCCGATATGGCGATCTACTGGCCTCAGAACGGTACTCTGACCATTTCCGACGGCGTGATCTCCGGTAAGACCGCTGTCTGGGCTAAGTCCGGTACCATCAACATCTCCGGCGGTACCTTCATCGCTACCGGCGATAAGGTCGCGTACGCTCCCAACAACAACGGAGCTACCGCAACCGGTGACGCGGTTGTCATTGAGGCAAGCGCAAACTCCGCTTACGAGCTTCCCGTCGTGAGCATCACCGGCGGTACCTTCCAGTCCGCCAACGGTGAGGCTGTGGCCTACTACACCGAGGGCGAGAGCAAGCTGGCTGATGAGAACTTCATCACCGGCGGTACCTTCTCCTCCGATGTGAGCGACCTCTGCGAGATCGGCTACGGCGCTGAGCCTCAGGCCGACGGAACCTACGTTGTCAAGCCCATGATCGTGATCACCGTTGACGATCTGAACATGGTCGCAGGCAACCAGATGCCCGAGCTTACCTACTCCGTTGAGTACTTCAACTGGACCGACGTCACGGTCACTCTGAAGGATCTCAGCGTTGCTACTGACGGTAAGACCGCAGGCGTCTTCGATATCAACTGCACTCCCGATGCCATCGACGGCTACTATGTGAAGGTCGTTCCCGGCACCCTGACCGTTGAGGAGGCCGTAGCTCAGGTCGGCACGACCTACTACGCATCTCTCATGGATGCCTTCAACGCCTGCACCGACGGTGAAACCGTCATCCTGCTGGTCGATCTGGTCTACGGTGAGGACGACGTTGTTGCTGCTATCGGCGGCGCAACCGGCTTCGGCGATTACTACAACCCCGCTATCAACTACGTTGGCGGTACCCGTGTGGACAATGTGAACAGCCCCAGCAACGTCAATGCTGTGCTGGATCTCAACGGCCATACCATCACCAACAACGCTGACGCGTACCTGTTCCTGTTCATGGATAACTGCCGGATCACCGTTAAGGACAGCAAGGACGGCGACGGTATGATCTCCAACACCGAGTATCCTCTGATCTGGGTCGTTGGCACCGAGACTCTGGTCACCATCGAGAACGGTAAGTACACCACCGAGGGCACGAGCGGTCTGATCCACGTGACTCACGGCGGCGACCTGGTCATCAATGGCGGCGAGTTCAAAACCACCGCTGATGACGCGTCTTACCTCATCGTTCGTCACGATAAGGACAGACAGAACTCCAAGTACTTCATCTCCGGTAAGGCTACCGTGACCGTCTACGGCGGTACCTTCTACGGCTTCGATCCTGAGAACACCCCCGATGACTACGAAAACTCCGCTCCCTTCTTCAACGCTGTAGCCGAGGGCTACATGTCCTACGAGATCGAGGAGAATGTCTGGACCGTCATCCCCGCTGATACCGTGGTCAAGGTCATGACCGAGGGCTCCGATGAGGCGAAGTTCTTCAACTCCATCGCCGCCGCTATGGCCGAGGCTCAGAAGACCACCGGCAAGGATACCGTCTACCTGATCAAGGATCACACCGAGAGCGTCGTTCTGGTCTATGACGGCGTGGTGCTTGACGTTCAGGATAAGACCCTGACCGCTGATTACCTCGTGGTCTTCAAGGGCGGCTACCTGACCGGTAAGAGCTACTCCGCAACCAGAGCCTCCGGTACCATCAAGATCGACAAGAACCGCGTGATCATTGCTGAGGGTTGCTACGCAGACGCTACCAGCGCTCTTCTGCCCATCTGGAATCAGGCAACCTCCTCTTACGTCTTCGGCCGCTACCTTATCAAGAACGATCCTGCCGAGGATAGCAAGCTTGGCGCGAAGGTTGACGAGAACGGCAATCTGACCGTTGACTTCAAGGCTCAGGTCAATGGCTCCACCGCTACCTTCATGACCGGCGATACCTACGAGAACCACGGTGTTTCCTTCCGTGTGGTCGCTGAGTGGACTGCCAACGGCGTGAAGACCATCAAGAGCTACGTGTTCACCGATGAGATGGTTCAGGAGTGCTTCGGCGGTAACAAGTCCTTCCGCTTCACTCTGGCCGGTGCCGCCGCCATCGAGAACCTCACGGTCAAGCTGCAGGTCGTCTCGGATACCGGCTCGGTAGTCGAGGTGATCCAGACTCTGCCTGAAAGCTCGAATCAGTAAATTCCATGCTCTGCAAAATCGCTGACCTACTTGTGGAAGTGCCCGAAACGGGGGGCTTAGCCCCCCGCATCGGGGCATACCGATACGAAAGCGACCGCGTTCCCGACATCGTGATCCGCGAAGAGGATTACCGTCCGGAGCTTTGGAAAAACGTTTCCCATGAGCTGTGCTGCTACATGGAATCGGGGTCGCGCTTCTATATCCGTCTGCTCGCGCACGGTGGTCTGATGCTCCATGCCTCGGCCATTGCCTATAAGGGACAGGCCTATCTCTTTTCCGGCCCCAGCGGGGTGGGAAAAAGCACCCATACCCGCCTGTGGCGATCCGTCTTCGGCGAGGAGGTGCAGGTGTTCAACGACGATAAGCCTGCCTTGCGGCGGGTGGACGGAGCATGGTATGCCTACGGTACTCCCTGGTGTGGAAAGGACGGCATCAACATCAATATGCGGGTGCCCCTGGCCGGGATCTGTTTCCTCAGGCAAGCGACGGAGAATCGCATCACCGCGCTGTCTCCTGAGGACGCGATTCCCGCAATCGTATCCCAAACGCTGAACAAGCTACGGGTACCGAAAAACCGTGAATTGCTTTTGACGGGTGTTTTACAGCTCAGCCGGGAAATACCCGTATTCATGCTGGAGAATCGCGCGGACGAGGAAGCGGTTCTCTTGAGCAACCGTGTCATGACCACGGCGGCTCTCAAAATGAAATAACCTATGGGAGCCCTTCGAGGATCCCATAGGCTGAAGAAAGGAGGAGAATATTCTGTGAAGGAGAAGTACACGAAAGCGAAAATGAGCATCATTGTTGAGAACGGCGATAAGAACATCCTGAGTTCTGTTGTGGGTAACAATGTGGATTACTTCAACAACGGTATGGACCCTGATATCGACGGTGAGATTGGTTTAGGTAGTAACACCAACACTCCCCCCACGTTCCCCGATGACGACTAAGCGAACAGCTTGCTATAGATCCGGATCGGTTTTTTGCAACAGATCCGGGTCTATCTGAAAATTATGAGAACCTTTACCGATAAACAAAAGAGAACAATACGCGCCGGCCTCTTCGGAGCGATACTGCTTTTTGCCATCCTCTGCGTTTCCTGCGGCCGTGGGCCTGCGGAGGATCCGGCCGTGTCCCTCGCCGAGACCGTGAGTACCGATCCTGCCGTGCAGACGGATCCCGTATCCCCGGACCGAACCGAAACCGAGCCAAAGACCCAAGAGACAAGCTCCGACGTGATGTCGGATCCCGACGTCACCCAGGACTCCCAGGTCCCGCCCCCCGAGGATACGGCGGCGAATGACGAGGTTACAGGGGAGACGGAGGGGGAGGAAACTCAGGACAATACGCCTTCCGCCCCAAGCCCGACCTATGAGGAATATTCCGCTATGACGTCTCAGGAGCAGTTGGATTTCTTCAACAGCTTTGCTGATATAGAGGGATTTTTTCTTTGGTTTGAACAGGCCAAGGCTGATTACGAGGAAAGACACCCCGGCATCGAGATCGGCCCCGGTGGCGTGATCATCCCTTGACACGGCCCGCTTCACGGCGGTGTGACCGTGACAGAGACGGATGTATATGAAAAATACTCTAACGGGCTGATTACAGCGCGAAAGGAGCACCGTATGATGAAAATTAAGTATGAATTCGCGGTTTCGGAGGTGGCTGGTGAATCGATCGCTGTCTCGATCGTCCCCAATCACCACAGTGTGGTGGTGACGCTGAATACCACCGCCCGATTCATGTGGGAACTGATGATGGCCGGAACGGATATGGAAACTATGGTTACTGCTCTCATGGAAAAGTACGACGGCTTGGATTTGGAATCCGCCCGCGCCGAAGCAGAGGAGTTCGTCGAAATGCTGCGGAGCAATCAGCTTCTTGACGAATGATACTCTGTATAATAAGGATGAAACGAAGTGTTTCGTCCTTATTTTTTTGTCTGCGTATGGCGTCTGATTACAGGCCTCTCTCCCGAAAGCGTGTGGGACAGGGACTTTCCCTGTGGAGCGAGGTAAACGTTGGGCGCGGGGGGATGCCCATCCCGCCGGCAGGGGGGCCGTCCATAAGAAAAGAGCAGACCCACGGGGGATCTGCTCTTTTCTGTATAGATGCCGTCAGGGCAGGTTACGCCTTGCGCTTGTACAGCAGGATCTTGCTCTGATACGGCTCGGGGATCACTACGGTGAAGCCCTTGCTCACCAGGGTGCTGCCGTATATATCCACCGATTCCTTGGTGTCGATATCCGTTACCGTGTAGACAGCTTCGGGATCCAGCCCTTCCAGGGGATAGCAGGCTGTGATGGAGTTCGAGCCGGCACGGCGGAAGGCCATGATCATGCCGTCGCCCTCCTCAGGTCTGTCGTAGCGATAGGCGGCCCAGCCACCGTGGGCGTAGCTCCAGCCCACGTTCTCCAGGGGGTAGAAGTCACAGGAGAAGAAGTGACGCAGAGAGCGGTACTCGTCGCACATCCTCTTCATCCAGGCGAAGACCTCCTCGGTGGGCTCAGGGCGGTCGGGGCGATCAGTCCACCACCAGCTGCCCACGTAGGCGGGGGCGTAGGAGCTGCGGGTGGCGTAGGTGTCACCGGGCTGCTTGCAGACACCTCCCGAGCAGGGAACCAGACGGTTGTAGCCGAACATCTGGGTCTGGATGGCGTCAGCGTCCAGGTTGGCCTCGCAGAAGGCATCGGTACGCCAGATGGGGATGGCTCTGCACAGGGATTCGGCATCAATGCGGCGGCCGCCCGAGGCACAGTTATCAATGACCAGATCGGGATATTTGGCCCGCAGGTCATCCCACAGGCGGTAGAGGTTCATGATGTACTTGATCTCGTTCATGCCGCCGCGGTCCATCTCGTCGGTGATGCGCCAGGATTGGAGAGGCTCCATGTTGAAGTCCTGACGGAAGCACTTGATGTCCAGCTCATCGATGAAGTGACAGATCACGTCAAAGAGGTACTCCCGCACCTCGTCCTTGTCCAGGCGGAGGAGGAGGTAGAAGCCGTCCAGGGGATAGAGCCAGTCAGGATGCTGTACCGCCAGGTCGGTCCCGGGGTAGGCCCGCTCAGGCTCCATCCAGAGCAGGAACTTCATGCCCATGTCGTGTACCGTCTTGACCACGTCCTTCAGCCCGTCAGGATGCTCGTCGGGACGAACCTGCCAGTTGCCCACCTCCTTGTACCAGTCACCGGCGCCGGGGGTACCGCCCTTGCCGTACCAGCCCGCGTCGATCCAGTAGTAGTCGGCCTTGACGCCGTGCTCGCGGTACTTGTTCAGGTGGTACAGGTGGCGCTCGGTGGTCATGCCCATGCCCTCCAGGGCGAAGGGGAACTGCTCGGGGGTGAAGGGACACAGCTCGTTCTTGATGAGACGGCGGAGCTTGTTACTGCCCTGTATCCGCGTGCCCTCAAATTCCATGAGCAGAATGGAGGAGGTGCGGATACGCTCACCGGGATGGAGCTTGAAGGCGGTGTATTCCAGACCGCTCTTGATCTCCAGAGTGTCCCCCTGGGTGTGGGCGAAGCGGGCGTGCCACTGGCCCGACCAGCCGATGACGGCCATGAGACCGCGGCCGGGGGTGTAGAACTCAAAGAAGGGCATCTGACCGCTGGAGGAGCGGCCGCCCATGGGGTGGAAGGAGCGGGAGGCGCCCAGACCCAGCTTGGTCTCGTGGACCTTGCACTCCTCGGCGATGCGGTCGGAGTACAGGTAGGCCTCATAGCCCGCGCAGCCGTCGGTGTTGAAGAGGGAGAGGGGAGGGGTCTTGCCCGAGGCGTCCGCAAAGCACCAGGTCGCGTCGCAATCCAGAATGTCGCTGATGAGTCCGCTGTCGTGCTCGCCCGTGTTCTCAAACCAAAGAGTCCACTTGATGGCATTGTAGGCGGTGAATTCCTCAATGTGCAGCTCGATACGCAGGCCGTCAGCGTACTCGTAGAGGCGGCCGTATTCGGTGGGGGTCACGGTGACGTCGGCCAGATTAAAGGGCTTTTTCCTGTATTGGAAAGAGAAATTGGGAACGGTATGCATAGAGGACTTCCTTTCCGCGTAAGCGTTGTGTATTGTACGGCATGAAGACCGTACGAGTTCATTATAATTCAATTGAAAACATCTGTCAAGAGAATGAGACCAAAAGGCAGAAAAAACAGACTAAAATACACGATTTGAATGGGCGGCATTGACAACATCGAAGGAGATATGGTATAATTCTTTTGTCAAAAACACGAAAGGATGGTATCACCATGCGGAAAACCTACCTGCTCATATCCATCGCGCTCGCCGCCCTCCTGCTGACGCTCGCCGCCTGTACGGGCGAGCCGTCTACGCCTCCCGACGAGGGGAGCACGGCTCCCGAGACCGTGGAGACCGAGGCTCCCACCGAAGCACCGACCGAGGAGGTCACCGAGGTCCCCACCGAGCCCGAGACCGAGTCCCCCTACCTTATTCCCGATCCCACCCGAATTGATCTGACCGCCCTCAGCGAGGAGCTGCTGGATACCGCCTTCCGCCGCGGCTCAGGCGCCTATCCCGAGAGCTGTGACGAGGGGGTACGGTTCATTGCCCGCAGCGAGTCCAGAGACCCCGGTATCCCATGGGATGTCAGCAAAATGTTTGAGGCCGCGGGCTACCCCGCTTCCAAGGACGGTAAGAGCTACGTCCCCTTCACCCCCGAGGAAAAGAAGGTCATCGTCTTCAAGGTGCAGGCCGAATGGGGCGGTGCCTTTGAGCTGTTCTACGCCACCGAGGATCGGAGATCCCCCAAGGCGGCGTATTCCATGACCCAGATCTACGGCGGCGACTCCGAGTTCTTCGGGGAGCGGGTCTGGCAGTACGTCGTCTTCGAGGCTGACGAGGATACCCGCGGCTGGACCACGCGCTTCAATGACGGCTTCCGCCTGGACTACACCAACTACGTAGAGGCGGGAGATACCTTCCTCATCGGCGAGATCGCCTTCTGCGCCGATCGCGCCGAGGCTGAGGCCTACATCGCTGAGGATAAGGGCGAGGCAGCTCCGGTTCCCGAGGTCCCAAAGGGCTTCTACGTCTGCCTCTACGAGGACAGGCTCCACCTCCCCGAGGATAACGTCCTGGGAGATGCTTTCTCCACCCTGGAGAACGCCAAGCGTCGGTGCGACTCCAAGAAGGAGTTCGGCTACCGCGTAGCCAACGAGAAGGGGGAGATCGTCTATACCCCCTACTCCCTGCTCCAGTGCAACCTCCTCCGCGAGGGCAAGTACATCACCGAGTATGCCCGCGCCGAGCGCTTCAAGTACGGCGACTCCTGCACCAACCCCGGTATCAACCACAGGCCCCACAGAACCAGCTGTGACCGCCTGGTGGACTGGATCCTCTACCGCGCGGGCTTTACGGATCAGCCCACCGTCCAGGGCTGTGTGGTATCGAACCTCCACAGCTGGTGCCGCGAGATGGGCTTTGAGCGGATCACCCGCATCGAGGACCTGCAGGCGGGTGACATCATCTTCGTCAATCCCCATCCCTCCGACGGCGGCCCCCAGCACGTCTTCATGCTGGCCGAGGACGAGGAGGGCGGTACCGCCCTGCGCTACGACCACGGCTCGGACAGCCGCATCATGTCCAAGCAACCCACCGACGAGCCCGTCAGCTATGATAACGCCCGCTTCCTCTTTGCCTACCGTCCCGTAGCCACCGAGGAGAATAACATCTATTACGGTGATCTGTACGCCGATTGAGGGCGCCGCTTAGCGAAAAGGAACCGAGCCCCGTGGGGCTCGGTTCCTTTTGATCATATGGATCCCGTTCCGGAGGTCTCAGCCTTGACCGAGGCGATGTACTCCCGCGGCGACATGGTCATTCTCCGTTTGAATACCTTGGAGAAATACTGGGCGTCGGGATAGCCGCACCGCAGAGCCACGTCGCTGACGCTGGTGAAGCCTTGCTTCAGCATGGTACAGGCGTGTTGAATACGCACCGTGTGAAGGTATTCCACGATCCCTACCCCTACGTGGCGCTTGAACACTGTGGAGAGGTATTTTTTGTTGTATCTCAAATCGCTGCCCAATCGCTCCAGGGAGAAATCGGGATCCGAAAAATGCTCGTCCACATACTTCTGGATCATGGAGATCAGGTCGGTCCGTCCCTCCGTATGAGAGGCGAACTTGGGTAAACAGCCGCCCAGATAGGCGAAGGTGTGGAGAAGGACTGCCTCGCTGGCGATATCCGAGAGCTCTGAGGGACTGCTCAGTCCCTGGCTCCAGACCGTCTCCAGCTCCTCGCAATCCGTATGCAGCGGGTTCATGGCTGAGATCCCCAGCTTGTCCATGATTCGATTTCCCCGCGCTCCCAAAAAGCTGATGTACATATACTGAAAATCATCCACCGATTCAATGGCGAAGGGCTCGGCAGGGAAGGAGAAGAATACGTCTCCCTGCTTCAAGGGCAGAACGTTACCGCGGGTGTGCAGCCTGCCCGTGCCCTTGCTGACGAAATATACGGTATAGAGAGACTTCAGCCGCAGACCCGTGTAGAGCTGTTCTTTAGTCTCTAAAACAAAATGGACGGTATGGATACTGTGGTCGTTGATCTCTCGCGGGACAAAACGACATACATTCTGCTCAGACATGATCCAGCCTCCTTGTATGAGTTGCTGTTATTATATCATATGTTGGGAGAGAAGTCAACGGGAACGTGACCAAATTACATAAATATGTGGAAATTCAACGCAGACGGTGAGATGTCCCTGTGGTATAATAGAAACGGTGGAGAAGCTGCTCCGGAGCTGCTCCGATCCTCGTCCGCTATGAAAGGAAGTGTACTCCATGAACAAGGTGCGCATTGGCGTTCTGGGTGCTTACCGCGGCACCAGCATGATCAACTATTGCAAGCGGGCGGACCATGCCGAGGTGGTGGCCATCTGCGACAAGGACCCCGAGGCCCTGGATGCTCAAAGAGAGGCCGCGAAGGGGTTGGATATTACCTACTACGACCATTTTGACCGCTTTATCGAGCATGATATGGATGCCGTAGTGCTGGCCAACTATGCCAACGAGCACGCACCCTTCGCCATTCGCTGTCTCAAGCGTGGACTCCACGTTTTCTCCGAGGTACTGCCCGTTCAGAATATGAAGGAGGCGGTAGCGCTGGTGGAGGCGGTGGAGGAGAGCGGGTTGGTCTATGCCTACGGTGAGAATTACTGCTATATGCCCGCTTCCTACGAGATGAAAAAGCTGTATCAGCGGGGCGAGATCGGGGAGTTTGCGTACGGCGAGGGGGAGTATATCCATAACTGCGAGCCCATCTGGCCTTCCATCGCCTACGGAAATCCCGATCATTGGCGCAACAACAGCTACGCCAATTTTTACTGTACCCACTCGTTGGGGCCCATCCTCCACGCCACAGGGCTTCGTCCCGTGTCGGTTGTGGGATTTGAGGGCACAAAGAACGCCCGCCGCCTTCGGACAGGCTGTAAGAGCGGGCAGTTCGGCATCGAGATGGTGACGCTGGAGAACGGCGGGATCGTGAAATCTATCCACGGGGATCTGTACAAGACCTCCATCTGGTATACCATGTATGGCTCCAAGGGGCGCATGGAGTGCAGTCGTGAGGATACGCAGGACGGTTACGTCGGTAAGCTGTACGTCAACAAGGACGAGTACGATGGCGGCTATGAGACCGGGTCTCTCCACGCCTGTTATCCCGAGCACGGCCTTGCCGACGAGGTGGAGGGCTTCGGGCACGGCGGCTCGGACTTCTTTTCCATGTACTACTTCATCAAGCGCGTTCTGGGGGATGGGAACGCCGACACCATTGACGTGTACGAGGCTCTGGATATGTTCCTGCCGGGGCTTTTTGCCTACCGCTCCATTCTGGCGGGCGGGGTTCCCATGGCGATCCCCAACCTCCGCAATCGGGAGGAACGGGAGCTTTGGCGCAACGACACTGCCTGCACGGATCCCAAGGCCGCGGGGGAAATGCTTCTTCCCAACTTCGCGGCGGGCACTCCTGAGATTTCACGGGAGATATACGACTACCAGGCCGCGCTGTGGGAGGCGGAACGAAAAAAGGCCGAAGGAACCTACCGCGTCGTCGCGTTGACCCAGGGCAGTAAGCAGTGATCTCACGATGCCGTTCAGCTCTTGCGCCGAATTCACCGCCCGATGGAAGCGTCGCCATGAAAAAAGATTGGATAGTCCGCAAGGACCATCCAATCTTTATATTTTTGCTTACGTATCGATCCGCTCCAGAATCTGGAAGCCGTCGTCGGTCTCCTGAATGTGGAACAGGCGGGGACGCTCATTGGGGTTGACGTTTGTGCTGTGGAGAATGAGATACAGATTTCCGTCAAAGCCGTCGAAGATCATGCCGTGACCGCCGTCCTCATCGTAGATGAAGTCATCGGCGTGCCGCCAGGGACCGTGGATGCTGCCGCTGTCACTGATGGCCAGGGCTTGGACGTACCAGTACTGAGGGCCCGCGTGGAAGCCGGACCAGAGCATATACAGCTTACCGTTCTTGCCCTTGCGGAAGAAGGGACCGTCGGTAACGTAGTTACGGGAGGTGGGATCCACCAGGGAGTAGGACCATGCGGCACCGCTGGCGCGGAGGATGGTCTCGGGGGCGCCTACGGGGGCGGTCAGATCCGCCGACAGGGGCATGATCTCGATGGTGCCGTCACCCACCTGGGTCCATTCGTGGCAGAAGGCAGTCCAGGGTTTGCCCTCCTCGTCCACGTACAGGGTGGCATCCAGACAGGTCCAGTCCACAGGGGTCATGGGACCGTCGGTGAAGGGAAGGAAGGGGCCCATGGGGCTGTCGCTCTTCAGGATCTGGGAGGCGCGGGTGATATTCCCGCCGCGGAAGCTGGCGAACATATAGTAGGCATTACCGTAGTGGTAGACCTCGGGAGCAAAGAAGTCTCTGTCCGACCAGAAGTCCTTGGGACGGGTGAAGCACTCCCGCGGCTCGCTCCACTCGATCAGGTCGGTGGAGGTGTAGACGTCCAGGCCCTGCCAGGGAATGACCTTAGTGCTTGGGCCGCGACGGGTGCCGTAGAGGTAGTATACGCCATCTTCGGCAAAGATGAAGGGGTCTCGGAGATGAATATCGCGTAGCTTCATGGCGGTTCTCCTTAAAGATTATTCTTCGCTGTCTACCGTGACCTGTCCCTTGAACTTCTTGATCTGCTCGCAGAGGAGGTCGTAGTAGAAGGTACCGTGGATCACCGAGGGCTCCAGATCCTTGGAGACCTCAGGGGAGGGCTGCTCGCCCTTGGTCCACTCGTTCCAGGAGACCAGGATGACCATGCCCGCGCCCAGATCGTTGGCGCGCTGGAACTGCTTCTTAAGGGTCAGACCGTTCTCGCGGCCGTAGGCGGGGATATAGCCGGCACTGCCCTCGGTGCCCTGAGGACGGCTGGCGGCGGTACAGGTGACGCACTCCACGCGGCCATCCGAGACCGAGTAGGCCTGCAGGCCTCTCTCCTCCCAGCTCCACCAGCGGTTGCGGGAGGACATATCCTTGTCGTTGTGCAGATCCCCCTGCTGGCCCACGTAGCCGGTGACCCAGCGGATGGTAAAGCGGTCGTCCTTCCATCTGGGACGGGCACCGTACTGGTTGGGGGTAGCGCCGTAGCACATGAGCAGGGGTCTGCCCTCGTATTGGAAGTACATATCGGGGTACTTCTCCACGAAGGAGGAGTAGATCTGATCCACCTTCTTCTGGTGCTTGCCGTTGTTGACGTTCTCGATGCCCGAGTGGCCGGGGCCCGCGAAGATGCAGATCTTGGGAGCACCCTCGATCTGGGACCAAATTTCAAAGAGCAGCTCGGTGGCATCCTCGATCATGCGGAAGTCGGACAGGGAATCCCGCATGGTGGCGGGGTCGTAGGTGGTGTTATTGGTCCAATCCACGAAGACGAAGTCCACACCCGCGTCGCGGAGCAGCTCGGCGTGCTTGGCGATCATCTCGCGGTCGTCGGAGAGGTAGTTCCCGTACAGGGGGGTATCCCAGGTGTTCTTGCCCCAGGTGATGATCTTAGTGCAGAGCCAGGTGGAGTAGGCGATGCCCACCAGACGGTCCTCGTAAGGAGTGGTCTCATAGACACCCACGCCGATCTGATCGATCTCAACGTCGTCGTAGTTGTAGATGATGTCCTTGTAGAGCTGATACCGCTCGGTCAGGGCTTGCTTGCGCTCGTCGGTGAGGGCGGCGGGGGTGGCGGTCACGTAGACCGAGGTGTCGGCAGGGGTGACGGTGTAGCCCATCCAGCGGGCCAGGTAGTCGGCGGAGATGAGGATACTGCCGCCGCGGGAGACGGTGGTGGGGCAGGCGTAGGTCTTGCCGTTGAGATCCACCTGAGCGGAGCCCACCTTGTAGGTGAGGGTGGCGCCGTCACGGGTCAGGGTGGCGGTGGTGCCGTCCTCGGAGACGGCGCATTTGAAGCCGAAGAGGGTAGCGGCGGCATTGGCGTCCATGAGGGTAACGCCGTCGTGGAGGGTAATGGGGTACTTGGCCTTGACCTGAGTCTTATCGCAGAGCAGGTAGGTGTAGCCATCCTTCAGCTCGGCGCAGACGTCGCTGGGGGAGTAGGGGATCACGGTGCCGGCCTCCAGGCTCATAGACTTGGTGGTGGAGTTGGCAAAGTGGGACATGGTGCGCACAAAGCCCAGGGTGTCCCCGTGGGCGATACGCTCCAGATCGGGGGTACGGGCGACCTCGTTGCCTCTGGTATCGTAGACAGCCAAGGTGTCTCCCTCCACCACGGCCTTGGCGATGACCGCGCCGTTGACGTAGCACTGGATGGTGGTGCCGTCGTCCTTGAGGGTGATATTCAGGCCCTTCGCGGCGTCAAAGCTGAAATCGTTACGGATCAGGGTGGTAAAGCCGTTCTTGACGTGGACGTAGACCGCCTTTGCCGAGAAGGTAAACCACAGACCGCTGTCGATGTAGAGGTGATCCGAGCGGGTGACACGGCAGCCCATCATGATGGTGCGGACGTTGTTCTCAGCACCGCGGTTGATGATGGAGGCCTTGGCGGTGTACTCACCCACAAGGGTGTGGGCAAAGCCTACGCTGTTCCAGCCGTCGTCGGTGAGGGTCAGGCCGTCCCCGTCCACCACGTAGTCCGTTTGGGAGGTGAAGACCAGATTGTTGTCGTTCTTCAGCTGACTGTAGGTATAGTCAGCGAAATTGTAGGTGAGATTCAGACGGTCGTCGGTGCCGGCCATGAGGTCGTCCAGGCCGATATCCTCGTAAGCGGGAACCTCGATCTCAATGGGGGGCTCGGTCTCGGGCTCAGGCTCGGTGGCCTCCTCGGTGGGTGCCTCGGTAGGCGCATCGGTGGGTGCCTCGGTGGGGGCGTCGGTAGCGGGAGGGGTGGCGGTGGTGTCGCCCTCCGTGTCGGTGGTGTCGCCGCCCGTACAGGCAACGGCGGACAGGAGCATGAGAGCGGCCAGAATGCCGCAAAGCAGCTTTTTCATCATGACGGTGTACGGCTCAAGGGGCTTGAGCGTTCTCCTTGTGGAATTGTGGGGTTCTCTGTGGAAAACCTACAAATATATCATAGCATACAACGGGGAATTTGTCAATGGAAAATAGTTTGCACACAAGGAAATCAGCCCACGATCTACGCAGGCCGATGAAAAAGCGGAAAATGCAGAAAATCCACAAATGTATCATACCATTTGTTATGGAATTTATCAAGGGAAGATGACCTCGGTCGCCATTCCCAAGATCCGTCGGCTGTAACGCGAAATAGCCGTACGTGCGCCGCCGCAGGCGGATGCCGATACGACATCAGGAGGGGCGTTGCCCGCTCCTCCTGAAAAAATACAGGGGCTGAGTCTCTTGCTTTCACCGAAAGCAGTTGACTCAGCCCCTTTTGGGGCGGGATCCGATCGGTTGCCCGCGACTCACGCGTCCCGGACGGGAGATCCCTTAGCAAACACTCCTATGACCCGAATATCCCCGTCAAGGATGGCGAGATCCGCGTCTGCTCCCGGGGCGATGCGCCCCTTGCTTTTCAAGCCCATGATCCGCGCGGGGGTCAGGGTGATCATCCTCACCGCGTCGGAAAGGGAAATACCCGCCTCCTTCACGGCCACCCGCACCAGGCGATCCGCCGTAGCGATGCTCCCCGCGAAAGCGGAGCGGTCCATGAGCTTGCAGACGCCGTCCTCAATGATGAACTCGGTGTCCTGCATGAATCCGTGGGTCTGCTCGGTCCCCGCCAGGGCCAGGCTGTCGGTGACCAGGGCGATGCGGTCGGCTCCCTTGACTTTGTGGATGAGACGGATCAGCTCGGAGGGCAGGTGCTTGCCGTCGCAGATGATCTCCACGAACAGATCATCCATCAGGTAGGCCGTCTCGATGACCCCCAACCGACGGAAGCCGCGGTCGCGGGTGACCGTGGAGGTGCAGGAGTAGAGATGGGTCACCAGGGAGCAACCGTTCTCAAAAGCTCTCCGCATATCGTCGTAAATGGCGTCGGTATGCCCCGCGGAGGCGATAATGCCGTACTTTTGTAGGGTCTTGGCGAACTTTTCCTCGGTATCGTTCTCGGGCGCGTAGGTCCAGCGGGCGATGACGTCGGCGTTCTCTCGGATGAAGGGCAGATAGTCCTCCTCCACAGGGGCGGTGATGTGGGTAGGACATTGGGCTCCCGCCTGCTTGGCAGAGAGGTAAGGACCCTCCATGTGAACGCCCAGGATGGTACCCTGCACCCGCGGATCGGCCATGGCGGCGCGGATGCTTTGGGCTGACTCTGCCATGGAGGCAAAGGGAGCGGCTGACACTGTGGGACAGATGGAGGTGGTGCCGTGCTTCAAGTGGAAGTTGCAACCGTTCACGATCTCCTCGGTACTGCCCTCAAAGCGGTACCCGCCGCCACCGTGGGCATGGATATCGATGAAGCCGGGGCTGACGTAGTAGCCCGTCATGTCATAGACCTCGTCGGCGGGGCGTTCCTCGGCGGTCACGTCGGTGATGATGCCGTCCTCGAAGTACACGTATCCGTCAAAGATACGGTCTTCCAGTATGATCTTGTCAGACTTAATTCTTTTCATGGGGCAATCAGAGCAGGGCACTGCTGTCGCCGTCCAGATACAGAACAGCGCTCCTATGGCGGCGCAGGACCGTAGCGGGGCAGGCCTCCCCGATCTCACCGCACAGGGTGGCGCAGACGGCTTCTGCTTTGGTCTTGGCGGGGACGATGCAGAAGAGGTGGTCCCCCGCGAAAAGGGTGGGGACGGTCAGTGTGATGGCGGTCTTGGGGACGTCCTCCAGTCTGGCGAAGCACCCGTCGTGGACCTGCTGGTTGCGGCAGATGGGATCCAGCTCCACGGGCTTGACCGCCTTGGGGTCGGAAAAATCCGCCACGGGGGGATCGTTGAAGGCGATGTGACCGTTCTCGCCAATGCCCATGACCACGATATCGGTGGGGTACTGTCGGAGCAGGGCGGCGTAGCGGTCGCACTCGGCCTCGGCGTCCTCGGCGGTGATATCAATGTAGAAAACCTCCTTGAAGTCGGCCAACCCGAAGATATGCTCCTTCAAGAAGTTGCCAAAGCCCTGGGGCGCGTCGGCGGGCAGACCGATGTACTCGTCCATGTGGAAGGCGTTGACGCGGTTCCAGGGGATCTCCTTGTCGGTGGCCAAGCCCCACAGCACCTCGTTCTGGGAGGGGGCGGCGGCGAAGATCATGTTGATGGTCTCCTTCCGCTCCAGAAGGGACAGGATACAGGCCTTGATATCCCTCGCGGCGGCGGCACCCATCTCGGCGCGGGTGTCGTGGATCTGTATCGCCAGCAGGTCTTTTTTATATGCTTTCATGGGGATCGACTCCTTTCGTTGTTGTTCAGCAGTGATGCAAATTGGGGTTTATCGGTCTGTTTTTTTCCCACTTGTGGGCTGTCATCCTGAGCGGAGCCGCTTGCGGCGGAGTCGAAGGATCTCCTTTGCCGACAAGAGATCCTTCGACTTCGGGCTTCGCCCTCCGCTCAGGATGACCGCAACAACAACTCACCGACAAACCCAAATTTAAAATATTGGCTCAATAGCCCTCTCTTTTTCGGATAGCCGTTTCTCGTCTCACGGTTTTTTGCGCGGTCTTACAGCCCGGCCCGCCTGACGGCCTCTTCCGTACCACTCACCAAGGACCGCTGAATGGCGTTCATGATGAACACGGGGGAGATGAACTCCTCATAGGTGACCGTTTGCGGCTCTCCCGACAGGAGGCCGTAGAACTCCTTAAATTCCTCGTAGAACCAATCCTCGGTGGAGGGGATCGTGAAGCTCTGCGCGTCGGACTCGGCCATGCGGGAGGCGTAATAGTGGTAGTTATTATCGCAGAACAGACCCACGCAATCGTAGTCCTCATAGCGGAACAGCACGTGGATCTGCCCTCCGTTCTCCTTGGCCGTCACCGCAAGAGGGAAGCGGCCGAAGATCTCGCAGACCATCTCTACCAGATGCTGAGCGTAGAAGTAGAAGCCCCCGTAGGGGTTCTCCTTCTGGTAGGGCGCGCGGACGTAGCCCCCGAGGGTGGCTCCCCCTGCGCGGTCCGTTGCGGCCTGCTTTAGCTTCTTGACATATACATCCTGCTTCAGGGAGGAGCCGCCCGAGATGGGGATGCTCTTCTCCTTGAGCCGCCTCATGAAGACCACCGCCTCCTCCTCGCTCACCGTGATGGGCTTGTCGATGAACATGGGGATGCCGCTGTCGATGTAGGGCTTTGCGTACTTGTAGTGATTGTCTCCGTGGCGGGCGGTGACGATCAGACCGTCCAGCTGACCTACGGCATCGGCGTAGTTCTCCAGGACGGACACGCCGAACTGCTGATTCAGCTTCTCCGCCGCCTCTCTCTGATCGCTGTACACGCCCACGACCTCTACGTCGGAGAATTCTTCTCTTTCCTGGATAAACTTCAGAAACGCGTTGGCGTGAGAATTCTCACAGCCCAGTATGGCGATCCGTTTCATAGCCTTCACCTCAATATATCAGGGGCAGGGGATTTTCGGCGTGGACCGTCTCGATGACCGAGATCACCGCCGCCGCCATCTCGGGGGTGACGGTCATGGGTCTGCCCTCGGTGATCTTGTGGTAGATCTGGTCGTACATCTTGGCGGTACCGATATCGAAGGCGGTGCCGTTGAAGGAGTTCCCCTCCACGTGCTTGACCAGGGACTCCCCGCAATAGATGGGGTTTCCGTTCTCATCCTTCAGAGACGCCTCGATCACGGGGCGGTCGGGGTTCTCGCCCTCCACGATGTAGGTCATCTCATAGGAGGCGGGGGTGGCCTTGAGGGTACCCTTGGTGCCCTGGACCTTGATATTGTAGCCCGAGTAGGCGTCGATGGAGGAGATCTCGATGTCGATCAAGGGCTTGTTCGGGGCGGCCAGGAGGATCTTGGCGTAGTCGTCGGCATCTCCGCTGGTGAGGGCGGTGTCCAGGCGGCTGTAGACCACCTTGGCGTTGGGGTCAAAATCCAGGAAGCCCAGACCCATACCGATGGGGTGAGGCCCCGTGTTGTAGGTGCTTCCGGCGCACTTCTTCTGGAGGGTCTGCCAGTCCCAGCGGCGGGCAAAGCCGTTGTAGCGGATGCCGATCTGCTTGACCTCCCCCAGCTTGCCCGACTTGACGGTGTCGTACACGAACTCATAGAAGGGGGCCAGGAAGGTCTGCTGGAACACGGCCAGGGTCACGCCCCGCTCTCCCGCGATCTTGATCAGCTCGTCGCACTCGTAGCGGGTACGGCCGAAGGGCTTCTCCACCAGAACGTTTTTGCCGTGGAGCAGAAGCTCTTTCGTGATGGGATAGTGCATCTCGGAGTAAGAGGCGTTGACCACCAGGTCGATATCCTCCGGGGCGAACAGCTCCTCGTAGCGGGCAAAGGTCTGACATCCGGGGTAGATCTCCTCGGCCACGCCGCGGCGGAACGCGTCTGCGTCCACCACGTACTTGACCGTGTAGTGGGTATTGTCCTCGCCGCGGAAGTATTTTCCGTGAATGTCCTTTCCGCTTCTTCCCTGACCGATGATGGCGACGTTCAGCTTTTTCATGATTCCGACTCCTTTACGGTTTGATCGCGATCTCCCCATAAACGCTCAAGGCGGGCGTGAGATCGTCTACTCATATTATAGAATAAAGTTTTTGAAAAGTAAATAGCGAAATATGCATGAAAGCATTGCAAAAAGTGAACATATGTGGTACAATAATGGTAACAAACGAGGGAGGCGGAAAGCTATGGCCAATGAATACGTCCAAACCATCAACCGCGTTTTCTTCAAGCACGAGATCTCCGAGGATCTGCCCTGCGATGCCTACTCCATGCACACCCACAACGCCTTTGAACTGATCTACTTTCTGGACGGGGACGCCAGCCACGTCATCGAGGACAGAAAATACAAGCTGAAAAAGGGGGATCTGATCCTGATCCGCCCCATGAGCTATCACTTCATCCGGATTGAGGGGCGGGCCCGCTATGAGCGGTACGATATCCTCTTTGACCCCAAGGCTCACGGGGTGGAGGGGGTGGAGCTGATCCCCGAGGGCCTGGAGGTGGTGAGCCTGGCGGGCAACCCCTTGGCCGAGGACATTTTCCGTCGGTGCGATGCCTACCGACTGAGCTGTAGTGAGGAGGTCTTTTCGCGGCTTCTGTCCCATCTTCTCTCCGAGCTGTTTCTGAATCTGCACACGGCGGGGAACCTGAGCTCCACCGCCGAGGGGGCGAAGCTCTCCCCTCTGATCTCGGAGTTTCTGGGATACGTCAATCGGCATCTTTGCTCCCCCCTGGACATCGGTCAGATCGCCGACAGACTCTACGTGAGCGAAAGCTACCTGTACCGTCTGTTCAAAAAGGAGCTGCACCGGACACCGCAAAGGTACATCCGTGAAAAGCGCCTCATGCTGGCGCGGAAAATGCTCGCGGAGGGAGAGCGGCCTACGGCGGTCTGTATCCGCTGCGGCTTCTCGGATTACACCACCTTCTATCGGAATTACGTGGCCTTTTTCGGATATCCGCCCTCCAAGCGGGATACAGACGGGGGAAAAACCGGATCGACCATGGAGAAATCACCGAAAAAGCCTTGAACAATTGCCCGCCCTGTGCTATAATGACTGTACCGCCACAGGCGCGAAAAACCAAGCGCGATCCCCATTTCATCCCGGAAAGGAACCAACCTATGAAATATCAGGTCTTTTCAGAAAACCAGTGGGTCTATCCCGACAGTGAGATCACGGTTCAGAACAGAGCCGAGCTGTATGCCCCCCGCGGCGCCGATGTCTGCTTCCAGGTGCTGACCGACCATATCCTGGCCGAGGGCGAGACCGTCACCGCCGATTTCTCCATGGAGGGCTGTGAGGCCGTGGTCTACCAGCTTCTGACCGCCACCGTCCCCTTGAACAGCGACGCCAAGATGCTCTGCACCACCGATTACGAGTCGGTCAAGCACTTTGTCACCCGCAAGGCGCCCTTCGACGTCTACGAGATCACCCGCCCCATTGACGAAGGGGAGACCGAGACCGGACGCGCCGCTTTCTATATCCGTATCAACGTGGCCGCCAATGCTCCCGTGGGGGTGTTTGAGAGTGACCTGACCATCCGCATGGGGGAGGCGGTGCTGACCGTCCCCGTGTCGGTCAAGATCTACAACGTCCGTGTCCCCGCCCTCGCGGATTCGGAATTCCACATGGTCAACTGGATCTACTACGGCCGCCTGGCATCGGATCACAAGGTGGAGCCCTACTCCGAGGGGTATATGGAGATTCTCGACCGCTACCTGGACAATCAGATCGATATGAGAAACGACTACCTCATGATCCCCTCGGGCACTCCTGTCCGCGACGGGGAAGGGAAGGTAGTGGATTTCGACTTCACCGCCGCCGAGCTGGTGGGCAACCGCGCCCTGGCCCATGGCTTCAAGTACATCATGGGCGGCTTCGTGGCCCGCTTCAAGGTTTGGGACGACCCCGATCATTTCCTTCTGTGGGACAGAGACATCACCGCCTCCTCCATCGAAGGCTACCGCCAGCTCAAGATCTACTTCACCCGCGCCTACGAGTGCATCAAGCGCAACGGCTGGGAGAAGAACTATATGCAGTGTCTGGTAGACGAGCCCCAGTTCCCCAATAGCCTGACTTACCGCGCCCTGTCGGGCATCTGCCGCAAGTGTATCCCCGGTGTCATCATCAACGATCCCGTGGAGTCCTCCGAGCTGGCGGGAGCCTGCGACATCTGGGTGGTCAAGCAGGCGGTGTTTGAGAAGTACATCGAGGACTACAAGCGTCTGCAGGCCTGTGGCGAGACCATGTGGATCTACACCTGCGGCTTCCCCGGAGGCTACTGTATGAACCGCATCATTGACCTACCCCTGACGGCCAGCCGTCTGCCCATGTGGATGTGCTACAAGTACGATGCCCCCGGATTCCTCCATTGGGGTTACCACGCCCACAATCCCGAGGGCCGCTATGACACCAACTACCACCCCGACGGGCTCAACTACCCCGCGGGCAATGGCCATGTAGTTTACCCCATGGGAGATACCGTATGGAACGGCGTCCGCGCTCACCTTCAGAGAGCGGGAGCCGTTGACTACGAGCTGTTCAATATCCTCGGCAAGCGGGACAAGGCCAAGGCGCTGGAACTGATCGACAAGGTCTGCCGCACCTTTGACGATTACGAATTCTCCCATGAGGCGCTGGACAGCGTCCGCCGCGAGCTGCTGGAGGCGCTGGGCTGACACGCCGCCGTCGGGGTTCCTCCGTCGAAACGCGTTCCTTCAATCGAAAAGGACTCCCCCGCCCGAGTGGGCGGGGGAGTCCGTCTGCTTTTTTTGGGGGGGCGCCGCTTGGGAGAGGGGCCGTTGCCCTTCCGCCGTGAGATTTTCGGGTCAGAATACGATCTGTACCAGGAGCATGTAGCAGACGGTACCCGTGATGATGCTGAGGAGGGCGTTGCGCTTCCACACGTGGAGGACGCCTACCACCAGACAGGCGATGAGAGGCGGCAGAAAGCCCGTTACGTTGGCGAAATGGACGTCCTTGAGGCAGTAGACCACCAGCATACCCATGACCGCGGAGGGCAGTACCCGCCCCAGCCTGTTGATGATGGGAGGGACGGCCCGCTTCCCGCTGAACACGACGAAGGGAAGAAAGCGAAGCAGGGCGGTGACCGCCGCGATCACGGCGACGGTGCCCCAGATATACAGGTCATTCATGGGCGGGCCCCTCCTTGCGGATACAGAGAAGCAGGGTGATGACCAGCATGGCGGGGATCAGGAAGCGGTCCCGCCCGAAGCTCAGGAGGCAGACCACCGAGGCTCCCACGCCGATGAGGGCGGGGCCGTGCTTTTTTGTGCCCATCCACTGATCCAGCAGCACCGTGACGAATAGGGCGGTCAGGGCGAAGTCGATGCCGGTGCTGTCGAAGCGCACCAGGGTCCCCGCCAGGGCTCCCAGCACCGAGCCCACGATCCAGTAGAGGTGATTGAACAGGGAGACCAGCAAAAAGTACCCCTTGCGTGCCTCGGCGGGGATATGGGAAAGGTCGCCGCAGACCAGGGAGTAGGTCTCGTCGGTGAGGGCGAAGATGAGGTAGGGCTTGATCTTCCCCGTGCCCCTGTAGGTCTCCAGCATGGAGATGCCGTAGAACAGGTGGCGGGCGTTGACCATCAGGGCGGTCATGGCGGAGGTCAGAAGGGAAGCACCGCCCGTCAGCAGACCAATGGCGACGTACTGCATGGAGCCCGCGTAGATGAAGGCGCTCATGGCCGCCGCCAGCAGGATGTGAAAGCCGTTGGCCCGCAGGATCACGCCGAAGCCAAAGCCCAGCACAAGGTAGCCCGACATGACGGGAACCGTGGCTGTAAAGGCGGTTTTTACGATTCGTTTCATGGGATGTCCTTTCGGAAATGGATGTCGCACGGGGGAGACCCTTTTATTGTACCATATTTCGCGGGCGTTTGCAAGTTATTTTGCCCCTCTTGGCGCATATTTTGGATCTGAAAGGGGACGGGAGACCGCCCGCTGGTGAAGATTCCATTGGGCGATTGTTAATTATTTGTAAATTGTATATGCCAACAGGGAAAAAAACTTGCGATTTGGTTACAGGTGTGATATAATAGGTACATATGTCGCAGGCAAAGGGTGGGTTGTGCCCAAATCGACGAATGCCCGAAGTGTTTCTATTGGCGGGCGGAGTCAAACAGCCTGAGGACTCAAGACCCCGAGGGGGTAAATACGGAACCGTGAGAAGGCTTTTATTTTATCTTTCTGCAGACAGTCATTGGTGCCCGAGTCGGATACCGTCCTTTGGACCGATGCCGCTCAGCTCACCCGTTCCCCCCAAGCAAAAGGTTCAAGTATGGTCGTCCGAGGCCCGGTCGGATCCCTTCGTTGCCCGAAATCACTTGTCGGGAAACGGTTACGGATCGAGCTGACTGTTGTCGGGCCCGGGGATTGAGAACCCCTGCCGACGGTCGAATGCGCGCCATTCCCCGCGAGAGGAGGCGCCATCCTTCGCACTTACCCCATAGCAGATCCCCTGCGGATGCAGCGAGGTGACTCGCCCCGCGCTGCCCGCAATCCGAAAAACAACACAACAAAGGAGAAAAACATGAAGAATGCAAAGAGAATTCTCGCGTTCATCCTGTCGGTACTGATGGTGGTGACCTGTGTGCCCGGCACCGTTTTCGCGGCGACGGAGGACGAGGTGAGCGCCGTCGCGGATACACAGTATCCGGGAGAGGCAACCTACTCTACGTATCAGGGAGGCACCACAGGGCATTGCGGTCCTGTGCGAGCCGGCACGGGGGAGGCACTGTGGGGTAAGATCCATATTCCCGCCGAGAAGCGTCTTGTGCGGCTTGTGGTTCCCAGCATGGCTAACTACGGAGCCACGACTCCTCCCAAGATCCGCGTCAGCATTTTCGCCGCTACCAATTCTAACGGCAATACGGACGACCTGAACGCTTCGGTTGAGGGTAAGACTCCTCTTTGGGAGGGTGTATTTACCGGCCCCGCCGACAATACGGATTTTGTTTGCGAAATACCCGCGAGCGTATCTCTGGAGGGCTCTCTGTATTTCCGCCTGACCTGCGAGCAGCTTGGCGCAGGAGGCGCTTACCAGAACGGCTTTACCGTGCTCATGGGCAGTTCTGCGGCCAATAACGCGGCTTTCTGGTTCCGCACCGCATCGATCAACGGCTCCAACAACGTATTGGCCTTCAATTACACCGTTGCCGACGTGGTCAAGGCCAGTGCCTCCGCTGATCTGACCCAGCATACCGACGATCCCATCGTTACCCATGAGATCCAGAACTACACGGTCCCCGGCGATGCCACCAAGTCGAAGATTGACTTCAAGCGTCCCACCGACCGAGGCTTTTTGACTGTTGAGGGCGTGGAGAGCGATCCCTTCTTTGAAATCGGTACCCTTGACTCTCAGATCAGCCAGATCCCAGGCAGCAAGATGGACTATATCGTCATCAAGTACCGTACCTCCAACATCACGACCGGTCGTTTCTTCTATGACTTCGATGGCCGCGGACACTATTCGGGAGCCATGTCGACCGAAATTACCTTCGACGATTCGGGCGAATGGGAGACCGTCATTGTCCACGCCGATGTGCTGTCTGGCGAGAGCAGACCTGTAAAGAATCTGCGCTTCGACTTCTACGACGGTGACTCTACCACGGACGGCGAAAACCCCGTGATGGATATTGCCTATATCCGCACCTTCTCTACCCTCTCGGGCGCCGAGGCCTGCGTGGAGGCAGAGAAGCACAGCCTGGTGGCTCTCCCCATCACCATCCGCGACTACAGAGCCGACGGTATGCTGTTCGAGTACAGTGCCCTGGATCCCGATCTCAACGGCTATCCGAATCACAATCTGGGTAACAACGGCGGCTTCGCGCTGACCGCCTTGATCGGTTCCAGAAACGCCGACCTGATCCTGGGCAAGTATGACCCCGAGGTGCGCGAGAAGTTCGAGGAGCTGATCGTCCTTCGCGACGAGAACGGCAACGACTATACCTACGTCGCCAACGGCTCTTCCATCAACACGTATCAGCCTGAGCCCGATCCCATTGAGGTGATCCTGAACAGCGGTGCGAAGCAGGACGTCTACGGCGCGGAGATCCGCTACGATCTGGTGGAGGCTGAGCTGGGCGAGAACGGCAAGCCTGTGTACCGTCAAGGCGTCGTGGAGTTTATCGCCTGGTACCTGGAAAAGCTTCTGCCCCTTCCTGAGACGACCAACGGTAAGACCAATATGAACTTCATCAAGGGCGAGGCAGACGAGGCGTACGGCGGTAAGGACCTGGCCTCCTACCTGCGCGAAAAGCTGGCAAATGCCCAGTCCGGTACCTACGAGGCCACTCAGGCTAAGGTCAAGGATCTGGTCGGCGGTAACGGTCTGAATCACATCGAGACCTACATGGACGCTGCCTACTTCCTGCTCCACAATACCTTCGTAGACAACCCCGGCTACGGTATGACCGCCAACGAGTACAACACTCTGAATCTGGTCGCCAAGACTGACGAGAACGGAAACGTCCGTTACGTGTTCAGTACCGCGTTCGATAACGTTACCTACGACCGTGTCGACGGTATCATCCAGAACAGCCAGTTCGAGCTCGCCACCCAGCGCAGACTGAACGGCAACACCGGCGACTGGTACTACCACCGCGGTAACAAGCAGCCCGTCGGCTGCTTCGACCCCCTGTTCGGTCTGGGCTACGACGTCAACGGCGCCTCCAGAGAGCAGGATACCTACCGCAAGATGCTTGGTAACTACAACACGTACTCCGAGAACATCTACTACAAGACCACCAACTTCCATTATACTATGGAGGGTCATGCTCACTTCGTCTACCACTACAGTGAGGACCTGTACTTCACCTTCATCGGTGACGACGACGTGTACCTGTACGTCAACGGTAAGCGTATCGTCGACGTGGGCGGTACCCACCCCATCTCCAAGGTCAAGGTCAGCCTGAACGACGTGGCTGAGGTCTGCGGCCTGGAGGAGGGCGGCATCTACAGCTTCGACTTCTTCTACATGGAGCGTCACGGCACCGCCGCTAACCTGTCCATCGAGACCAACATCCGTGTGGCCGATACCAGCATGATCACCGAGAAGAAGGCCTACCAGAACGGTCATGAAATCGGCTACGACGGCGTGGTCGATTACAACAGCCCCGTTGAGTACACCTTCTCGATCTTCAACAACAGCCAGATCGCCTTCAAAAACCTGACCTTCACCGATTCCGATATCGGCGCAAACCTGACCTACAAGGAGGGTGAGAGCTTCGCTCTGCCCGAGGGTGTGACGGTCGATAAGCTTGTACTGACCAAGTACAATCCCGACGGCACCGTCGCTGAGAGCGTCACCGGTCTGGACGAGGCCGCGATCCGTGAGTATCTGGTCGACGGCCTGAACGCCGGTGAGCGCCTGACCATTGGCGGCTTCTCCTACAAGATCCCCGAGGACAAGTGGGTGGAGCAGGACGGCAAGACCTACTACATCAACCACCTGTATACCACCGCAACCACCGATATCGACAACGTGACCGACAAGGTCCTGAACGGTAACGATTACCACCGCGTGAACAAGGCGAACATCAAGTTCAACAACCTGCACGTATACGATTGGGGCAGACTGAACAACAAGCTGGCTGACGGCAGCTTCGTGGACGTCTCCAAGGGCGTGCTGATCACCGCCGAGGATATCCGCGAGATCATGGAGCAGACCCTCGGTGAGGGTGCTCTGAGCGGTCGTAATCTGACCTTCGCTCTGTCCTCTCCCGCCGGTAACCTGGAGGGCGGCGACATCAACAAGTACGTCACCGCACTGGAAAACGGCGACTTCCTCTATCAGGCTCCCAAGTGTGGCGTCGATGCCTTCTACGTGACCTGTACCGCAGACGGCAACACCTATCCTCCCGTCCGTGTGGACGTGTACGTCTATGGCGTGGGCGATAACGTCTTCGTCCTGGACTACAACCTCCCCGTGACCGTTCTTACGCAGGACCACGGTCTGGTGGCCAACGATATCCTGGGCCTTATCGATAACCCCAACGGTATGGATCTGCAGATCGAGTTCCTGGACTTCACCGATCACTTCGGTACCTTCAGTACCAAAGACGAGGGTCTGAATACCGCCGTCACTTACGTTATGAACAAGATCATGAACGGCGTGGATACCTTCAATATCAAAATCACCCTCATGGAGACGGATGCTGACGGTCTCAGCAAGTGGACCGGTGTGGAAATGCTCCAGACCGTGACCTTCGCTCCCGCCAACGTCATGTACTACGAGGATAACTTCACCGGCGAGGGCGCCATCACCTACGTCAACACCGGTAAGGATGCCACCGGCAACATCTGGGCCGTCTTTGAGGGCGACGCCGTCAAGGATTACCAGGCTCCCGATCAGAATCTGAACTACGGCTCGGATCCCGGCTATACCGCCGGCGGTACCAATAACCGCGGCCAGCTGGATCTCTCCTACGTGGAGGGCGACGATCAGAGCATCCTGGGCGGTGTCGGCGACGAGATCTTCCAGACCATCCACGGCACCATGGACGGCGTGTCCCACGCTATCCTCGGTGACGCCTCCAACGACACCATCCACGCCATGGCCGTCAACGGCACCGAGCGCGCCGAGATCATGAGCTTTACCTTCACCGGTACCGGCTTCGAGATCGTCGGTCGCACCACCGCCAAGGCCTACGCCCTGCTGACCGTCAAGATCGAGAATCTGAAGAACGGCGAGGTCAAGGCTATTCCCGTCATCACCGAGTGCGTCTCGGGTGAGCTGACCCAGGTGCCTTACGTGGTCCGTAAGGATATGGCTCACAGCACCTACCGCGTGACTGTCTATACCTCCAACTACAATCAGATCGCTCGCATGGTCTACGTGGACGGTGTCCGTGTCTACCAGCCTCTGACTGCCGAGCAGAGCAGCGGGCTCTACAAGGCCGACGAGTCCAACGTGACCTTCCACGAGATCAAGACCTCTATCAAGAACGGTACCATCGTGTACGGTCAGGTCGTCAGCGGCTCCGACGTGGCTGCCGGCGCTGCCAAGTGGCAGTTCGGTAACACCATGATCGAGAATTTCCGTCCCGCCGATGACCGGATCAGCGCCGATCTCATCATGACCCAGACCGACAGCGTGGCCGACTACATGACCTACGGTCCCAACAACGAGATCTACCTCTCCAACCCCGCCGACGCCGATGGCAATCCCCGCGAGGCCTTCACCTACATCGCCTTCTACGTGGAGCTTGTCGAGGACTTCGAGGGCGAGAGAAGCATCCAGATCGGTGCCCACATCAAGGCTACCGGCAACGACAGCCCCGTGGAGATGTTCTTCGGCAACAGCGCCGAGGACTTTGAGGCGAACGAGAACGTTCACAGCGTTTGCAGCGGTACCGAGCAGTACTTCACCGTGGAGGATGACCTGGTCTTCAGCAATCCCAACGGTACCAACCGAGCACTTGTGATCATTGGCACAAGTGACCTCAACCTCAACGTGCTGGCTCTGACCAACATCAAGCTGAACGGCTACAAGCTTTCCCAGGGCACCGCCGCCGCTGAGGTGTCGGCTACCCAGGATATGTACGACGTGTTCGCCAGCGACCTCATGGCTGAGACCGCCGCTATCTACGCGAGCGTGGTCAAGGGCTCCAACAACTAACAAGGAGGTGCATAGAATCATGAAGAGAGAATACAGCAAACCTACGATTCATGTAGAGGTCATGTCCTTGGATATGCCCATTGCCGCGTCTTGCGATCAGTTTTCCGAGTCTCCCGAGCTGAAGGCTCAGGGATGGTTCATCGGTGACGCTTGCGAGTTTGACTTTGATAATGAGGACGGCGACCTCGGTTACATCGGTGACGTCGGCGATACCCTCTGCTACCACAGCCACGTCAAGACCGGCTTCCAGTCCTGAGGACTGTACCGACTATGACGAATACCTATGATCTGCGGATCGCGGGGATACATCTTCGTATCCTCGCGCCCCGCCCCTTGCGTTTACCCGAGAATCTCGCGGCCTTTTGGCGCGAGGATCTCTCGACTCACGAGCCGGACTGGGTCATAGAGGTTATTTTTGGAACAGAACAAGCTTGCTACAGTGATTCTGACAGCGTTAAGATTTTTCCGAGAAAAGACGGAGAATGCTTCATCCGCGTTATCCCGGCCGACAGGAATCACACCTGTCGGCTTTTTGTTCCTCAAAGCCTCGCGGATAAGTTCTGCGTCAACGCGAACTGGGTACTGTTTCTGATGCCGGAACGGCTGCTTCTCCCCTATCAGCGGATCATGCTCCACGCCTCCGCGGTGATCCACGACGGCTGCGCCATTCTCTTCACCGCCCCCTCGGGGACGGGAAAGTCCACGCAGGCCAACCTGTGGGTCGAGCATCTCGGTGCCGAGATCATCAACGGAGACAAGGTGATCCTCTCGGCGGACGGGAATCGGCCCGTGGCCTATGGCGGTCCCGTGGCGGGAACCTCCCGCATCTTCCGGGATCTGTGGGCGCCCGTCCGTGCCATTGTGTATCTTCATCAAGGAAAGACCAATCACGCCGAGCGGCTGGACCGCCGCCACGCCTTCATGGCTCTGTACAGTCAGGCCATCAAGAGCGCCGACGATCCCGCCTTCAACAACGCCCTGCTTCCTCTGCTGATCAACGTGACGGAGTGTGTCCCCGTGTTGGATTACGCCTGCCTACCCGATACCTCCGCCGTGGAATACCTGCTGGATAAGCTGGGTGAGCTTGCCCCCGAGCGGGATACCGCCCCCGACTGACCCCGCCTGTCCGACTCACGAAAAAAACACTTGCCTTCGTAAGGAAAGCAAGTGTTTTTTTGTTTGAGGAGCCGCCACCCTCGCGGGGGCGAAACCAGTCAATCCAGCCCGTACACGGTAGGGGAGATCTCTCCCGCGACGGTGCGAAGGGCATCCTCAGCGTGGGTGTCGAAGGCCAGGATGGGGGGCTCTCCGTCCCGCTTGGAGCCGTACTGGCCCAGGGGCAGCCCCAACCGCTGTATGTAGGTGTTGCCCTCCATCACGGGGCAGCTCTCACGCTCACCGGCCACCAAATGGATCATACGGTAGGCCGCGCGGTCGAAGAGGTTGCCACGGATACGGAAATTCCGCGCGGTATTCTCGTAGCTCCAGCCCTTGACGTGGGCGGGGGTGTCGGTGTTATGTCGCTGCTGCCCCCATCCGTAGCCCGAGAAGCGGAGGATATTGTCGCTGATCTCGCAGTTCTCGATGAGGCTCTCGGTATCGGCGGGGTCCTTTTCCAGAAAATACTCGATGGAATAGACGCATCGCTCCACAAGATTGTGGCGGTACAGGATGTTGCGGAGTCGGAACACACCGCCGCCCGTGGAGATCTGATGGGTCATGGCGGCGTCGTAGACCTGATAGATATAGCAGTTCTCTACAGTGTAGCCGTCGCATCCGCCGTAGATCTCGATGCCGTTTCCGTAGCGGGTAACGGTGCCGCGGCCCCCTTCGGGGTAGTTGGGGTCGGTACCGAAGTAGTGCTGGATGGAGCCACCGACCCAGCCGATCTCGCAGTTGGTGACCCGCAGTCCCTGCAGGCAGCTGCCGCCCCCCGCGATGGCGTGCTCTCCGGTGTACTTGATACAGAGATTGTCTACCGTGACGTTGCCGTTTCCCCCGATCGCGAAGACCCGTCTGCGGGGGAGCGCCTCAATGTCCCCGAAGACGGCCCCGGGGTTGCCTCGGTCACAGCGCAGGTACAGGTCCCCGAAGCTCTCGCCGTCTATGATGGGGACGGGAAAATCCTCCCCCTTGGAGGGAATATCCGTCAGCCGTCCGTCGTAGAGGCAGACCAGGTCCAGATCCTCCGTCATCTCGGCCGCCATATCAAAGGGACGGCTTGGATGGTCGCGGCATACGAAGCCTCCGTCCCGATAGGAGGGAATGAGCTTGCGGCTATGGGCTTCTCCGCCCTCAAAGACCAGGGTGCCGCAATCGAGGATGGGCTCGGTGAGATGCCAGATACCGTGCACCCCATCCCAAGGCTCCCAGAGGGAGGGATCGGCGAGATTCTTGTCCCAGGCGTAGAGCTTTGGCTTGTCACCCTCTCCGTACGCGGCGTAGGTGACCCCGGGCTTGGTCTGTACGCTCCCGCGGAACAGGTCTCCCCGTCGGAATCGCACTCCGTCACCCTCGGCCAGAGGGGCGGTTGATACCCTGCGAAGAGTCCTCCAGGGACACTCGGGGGACAGACCGTCGTTTCGGTCATCGCCGTCGTTGCTGACGTAGTAGGTCTGCCCTCGGATTGTCAGCTTGTCCCCGGCGCTGAGGATCCCGTTCCTCCGCTCGGTACAGGCCTCCTCCAGGGAGACGAGAAGCTCCTGTGTCGCTTTGATCATACCGTCATCTCCTTTTTCGTGATCATTACCATTATAGCATATCGGCGGCAAGAATACAAGGCCCTGCGGGGAATAAAAAAGCCATTCGATGCCTTGAATGGGCAACTTTTGGGCTCTCCCCCCCTTGCGCAAACGGAGATTCTATGATATAATATAATTTAAGGCTGTAAAAAAGCCACAAAACCATATAAGGAGACACCCATGACACAAACCAAAAGAAACGTGGCGCTGCTGCTGGCGCTGCTCATGATCCTGTCGGCGCTGCTGATGGCCTGCCAGCCTGCGGCCAACCCCGACACGACCGACACGACCGATACCCCGGAGACCCAGGGGCAGCCCACCCCCGACATCCCTGAGAACGAGTATAAGCTCCCTCCGGAGGAGGGCTACAACCAGGTCACCTTCTACTGGACCTACAACGGCAGCTATGAGAACTGCGATATGTGGATCTGGTGGGGAGACGTGGCCGGTAAGGGCTACCTGTTCCACGAGTGCGGCTACGGTGCCAAGGTCGTGGTGAATATCCCCGAGGGCGTAACTCAGGTGGGCTTCATCGTCCGCAAGGACTGCTCCGAGCCCGGCGGCACCTCCTGGGGCAATGCCACCAAGGACTTCGATCAGGACCGCTTCGTCACCATTGAGGGCAAGGAGACCTTCGTCTACCTCAAGCCCGGTGACGGCAACCAGTACAAGAGCGATGACGGAGGAAAGACACTCTATATGATCAAGGATTTCTCTATGGCGGGTATGGCGGATCAGCATAAGATCGAGTACCGTGTCAACCCCAAGATTACCATTAAGGAATACAGCCAGGTCAAGGTCTACGAGGGCGACCGCGAGCTGAAGGTGGTGGGCATCTCCACCATGGGCCGCGAGGCCGCTACCGGCTATATTGAAGTGGAGGAGGCCCTGGACCTCTCCAAGAGCTACCGCGTGGAGATCGAGGGCTACGGCGAAAAGACCGTGGTGCCCATGGACATCTTCGACAGCAAGTACTTCGCCGATAACTTCCACTACGACGGCACCGATCTCGGCTCTGTCGTCAACGGCGATCAGACCACCTTCAAGGTCTGGGCTCCCACCGCTTCTGAAGTGAGTCTGAATCTCTACTCCGACGGTCACACCGAGTCTCTCATCAAGAATATCCCCATGACCCGCGGGGAGAAGGGTGTCTGGAGCCACACCGAGGCCTGCGGTCACGGTACCTACTACACCTACACCGTCACCACCGCTGTCGGCACCCAGACCGCCACCGACCCCTACGGCAAGGCCGCGGGCTTGAACGGCAACCGCTCCATGGTGGTGGATCTTACCAAGACCAACCCCGAGGGCTGGGACACCGATATCCTGCAGAACCCCATCCATTCCTACACCGAGGCTATCATCTGGGAGGTCCACGTCCGGGACTTCTCCAACAAGATCGCGTCCTCGCAGTATAAGGGCAAGTACCTGGCCTTCACCGAATCCGGTCTTGTCAACGAGCACGGCATGGCTGTGGGTGTGGACTATCTGAAGCAGCTGGGCATCACCCACGTTCATCTCCTCCCCGTGTACGACTACGCCACCGTGGACGAGGGCAACCCCGATGCCGAGTTCAACTGGGGCTACGATCCCAAGAACTACAACGTCCCCGAGGGCAGCTACTCCACCGACCCTCACAACGGTGACGTCCGCATCCGTGAGTTCAAGCAGATGGTGCAGGCCCTCCACAGGGCGGGCATCGGCGTCATCATGGATATGGTCTACAACCATACCTACGATGCCAACAGCTCATTCAACCGTATCGTTCCTTACTACTACTACCGCTACACCAATACGGGCGCCAACTCCTCCGCCAGCGGCTGCGGCAACGACACCGCCTCGGAGCGCTATATGTTCGGTAAGTTCATGGTGGAATCCACCGCCTACTGGACCGAGGAGTACCACCTGGACGGTCTGCGCTTTGACCTGATGGGCCTCCACGACCTGGAGACCATGCAAAAGGTGGAGTCCGCCGTCCACACCGTCAACCCCCACGCCATCCTCTACGGCGAGGGCTGGACCATGGGTGCCACCATCGACGGCTCTGCCCAGGCTAACCAGGGCAATATTGGCCAGATCAATCCCACGGGGGATGCCATCGGCGGTATCGCCGTCTTCAACGACGCCATCCGCGACGGTCTGAAGGGAAGCGTGTTCGATAAGGCCTCCAAGGGCTTCATCAGCGGCGCCACCACCGCCAACAAGAACAAGGTGCTCTTCGGCATCAAGGGCGGTCAGGGTGCCGGTGTGGGCTGGACCGTACCCGACAGCCTGGTCATCAACTACCTGAGCGCCCACGACAACAACACCCTGTGGGATAAGCTCCTGCTCTCCAACCCCGACAACAGCGACGACGAGCGAAACCGCATGAACAATCTGGGCGCGGCCATCAACCTCATCTCCAAGGGTACTCCCTTCTGGCAGGCGGGTGAGGAGATGCTCCGCACCAAGGACGGCGACGAGAACAGCTACAAGTCCTCCGACGCCATCAACAACATCAACTGGTCTGTCCTCAAGGAGGGCAGCCGCGAGTACACCACCATGCTCTACTATAAGGGACTTATCGAGATGAGAAAGACCTTCGGCATCTTCACCGATAAGGCCGCCACCGTGGCGGGCGTGGAGGAGCTGGGCAGCGGCATCCTGGCCATTATCTTCGAGGACGGTCAGGGCGGTAAGGCTCTGGTGGTCATCAATCCCCACAACACGGGTCTGCCCTACACTCTGGAGGGCGAGTGGAACCTGGTGGCCGACGGCACCCGCGCAGGCGGTAGCGTTCTGGAGAAGCAGAGCGGAAGCGTCACCCTGGAGGGCATCAGCATCCGCGTGTATGTGAGCGACACCCTGGTCAAGTAAGGCGCTACACGCATGAAACACCTCAAGCGAATGGCCGCCTGCGCGGCGGCGATCCTGGCGGTTACGGGACTTTCGTCCTGTGGCCGCCGCCCCATCAACCTGGACTGGAGGCCAAACCCAATGGATATCCAACTGACCTCGGACTTCCTCTCTGTAAAGAAGGTAGAAAACCTCCCCGAGGACTTCATATTGGGCATGGATGCCTCCTGCGTCCCCTCCCTGGAGCAGAGCGGGGTGGGCTTCTCCGACCACGACGGCAACGAGCGGGACGTCTACGCCATCCTCGCCGAGAACGGGGTCAACTACGTCCGCGTCCGCATCTGGAACGACCCCTTCGACCGACAGGGCAAGGGCTACGGCGGCGGGAACTGCGACCTGGAGAACGCCATCGAGATCGGCCGCCGCGCCACAGAGCACGGCATGAAGCTGCTGATCGACTTCCACTACTCCGATTTCTGGGCGGATCCCTCCAAGCAGATGGATCCCAAGGCCTGGGCGGGGCTGGACATCGACCAAAAAGAAGAAGCCCTCTACCAATACACCAGGGACTCCCTCATCGCCCTCATGGAAGCGGGGGTGGATATCGGCATGGTGCAGGTGGGCAACGAGACCAACGGCGCTATGTGCGGGGAGTACGGCACCACGGACTACGGCTGGGAGAAGATCGCCCGACTCATGTCGGCGGGCTCCAAGGCCGTGCGGCAGGTCTGCCCCGGCGCGCAGGTGGTCCTCCATTTCACCAATCCCGAGACGGCGGGCCGCTACGCCGAGTATGGCGAAAAGCTCCACAAATACGGCGTGGACTACGATGTTTTCGCTTCCTCTTATTACCCCTACTGGCACGGCACGATGGAGAACCTCACTGCCCAACTGAACGATATCACCGCCACCTACGGCAAAAAGACCATGGTGGCCGAGACCTCCTACGCCTATACCACGGCGGATACCGACTTCTACTCAAACACCGTCAGCGTAGGCGGCGGGGTGGATGGCTACCCCATCTCGGAGCAGGGTCAGGCCGACTTCGTGCGGGACCTGGTGGATACCGCCGTCAACTCCATGACCGACTGTATCGGTGTCTTCTACTGGGAGGGCACCTGGATCTCGGTGGGAGGGGACAGCCGCGAGGCCAACGAGGCGCTGTGGGAGACCTACGGCTCGGGCTGGGCCACCTCCTATGCCGGCTCCTACGACCCCGAGGACGCGGGGAAATGGTACGGCGGCTGCGCCGTGGACAACCAAGCCTTCTTTGACAAGAACGGCAAGGCCACCGAGGCTCTCAAGGTCTTCGGACTTCTGAAAGAGGGAAGCACCCCCGACGGAAAGGAATGAATTATGCAAAAGAACAAGATCAAGTGGATCTCGGCTCTGCTGGCCGCTACGGTCCTTCTCTCGGCACTGGCCATGACCGCCTGCGGCGGCGGGAAGGATCAGCCCTCCGGGCCCGAGGCTGAGGTCGATCCCATCGACGACAACTTCCGCACCTTCTACCAGATCTTCGTGGGATCCTTCTCGGACTCCAACGGCGACGGCATCGGAGACCTGCGGGGCATCATCAACCGCCTGGATTACCTCAACGACGGCAACATTCACTCGGGTAAGAGCTTGGGCGTCCAGGGCATCTGGCTCTCCCCCATCTTCACCTCCCCCTCCTACCACAAGTACGACGCCAAGGACTACTACGCCATCGATTGGCGGTTCGGCACCGAGGAGGATCTGAAAGAGCTCATTACTCTCTGCCACGAGCGCAACGTCAAGGTCATCCTGGACCTGGCCATCAACCACACATCCAATCAGCACGAGTGGTTCCTTAAGTTCAAGGAGGCCCGCGTGGGCGGCAATACGTCCGACCCCTACTACGATTTCTACTCCTGCGCCACCACCGCCGAGAAGGTGAACGGCGTGACCTACCAGAAGATCGCAGGAGTGGACTGCTGGTACGAGTGCAATTTCTCGGGGGGGATGCCCGAGCTGAACTTCGACAATCCCGCGGTGCGTAAGGCCTCTCTGGACGTGGCCAAGCACTACCTGGACCTGGGTGTGGACGGCTTCCGCTTCGACGCGGTGAAGTACATCTACTTCGGGGACACCGCCCGCTCGGTGGACTTCTGGGAGTGGTACATGACCGAGCTGCGTGCGATCAAGCCCGATATCTACTGCGTGGGCGAGTGCTGGTCGGGGGACAGCGAGGTGCTGGAGTATTTCCCCGCCCTCAACTGCTTCAACTTCACCATGGCCCAGGCCGAGGGCGTGGTGGCCAACGCCGCCAAGGGACAGTCCATCTCCAAGTACACGGGCTACATCACTTCCTATCAGGACAAGGTGCTGGCGAAAAATCCCGACGGCATGATGATGTCCTTCCTGTCCAACCACGACATGGACCGCATCGCGGGTGCCTTCATCACCGAGAACCATATGCGCATGGCGGCCAACCTCTACCTCCTCTCCCCCGGATCCCCCGTGATCTACTACGGCGAGGAGCTGGGTATGCGGGGCTCCCGCGGCGGTGAGAATACCGATGCCAACCGCCGCCTGGCCATGCTCTGGGGGGATGACGACCTCATCCGCGACCCCGTAGGCTCCACCTATCCCGCCGACAAGCAGATCCCCACCACCGCCGCCACCCAGATGGCCGACGGGGCAAGCCTCTACAATTACTATTGTAAGCTCCTTTCGGTCCGTCATAAGTATCCCGCCATCGCCCGCGGGGACTATACCGCCGTCAACGTTGAGAAGAACCTCGGCGGCTTCGTCATCCGCCATGACGACGACACCTTGCTTCTGATCCACAACACCTCCATGGAGGAGCTGACGCTGGATCTGTCCGCTCTGACGGGGAACGATGGCTTTATCCCCTCCGAGATTTTGGATGCCATCGGTGTCGGAAACGCCACCCTGGAGGGGAGCATTCTGACCGTAGGCCCCCAGACCAGCGTGATCCTCGGCTGAATTTTGTGCATGGAATCGGGAATTTATGTCCAATTAGGCTGGAAATTGTCCACAACGCTGAAAATCAACCAAAGGTTCATTTTTTTGTTGACAAAACAAAAAGAAAATGATATAATAAGTTGAATACGCCTCAGGCGTAAAAATTAAAAACAATGGAGGATTTACTTGTTATGAAGATGAGTAAGATTCTGTCCCTCGTGCTGGCCGCTCTGATGCTGGTTGCTTGCTTCGCATCCTGCACCACTTACAATGCCGGTAATGAGGAGACCACCGCAGGCTCCAATAACAATGGCAACGCCAGCGCTGAGCTTGCAGGCACCTACGACATCACCATGTGGGTGTCCGAGAAGGAGGGCGTCGCTGCCCTGACCCAGAAGCAGATCGAGGCTTTCATGGCTGCCAACCCCGGCATCGTCATCAACGCCAAGATCGAGGGTGTTACCGAGGCTGACGCCGGTTCCCTGGTTGTCGCTGACGTGGCTACCGCTCCCGACATCTACTGCTTCGCTCAGGACCAGCTGGCTCGCCTTGTCCAGGCCGCCGCTCTGGCCGCTCCCGGTAAGATGGCCGCTGAGACCATCAAGAGCAACAACGACGCCGGCTCCGTTGCCGCCGCTTCCGTTGCCGGTACCCTGTACGCTTACCCCATGACCTCCGACAACGGCTACTACATGTACTACAACACCAGCATCATCTCCGCCGAGGATGCTGAGTCCATGGAGAAGCTCATCGCCGCTTGCGAGGCCAACAACCTGAAGTTCCGCTACGCTCTGGAGAACGCTTGGTACACCGCTTCCTTCTTCTTCGCTACCGGCTGCCACTCCAACTGGTCCATGGACACCGAGGGTAACTTCACCTCCGTGGATGACACCTTCAACTCCGCTGAGGGTCTGGCTGCTATGAAGGGTATGCAGAAGCTGGCTCAGTCCTCCTGCTACGACAGCAACGCTGATATCTTCACCGACGCCGGTGTCATCATCACCGGTATCTGGAACGCTGAGGCCGCCGAGGAGCACTTCGGCGCGAACTTCGGCGCAACCGACCTGCCCTCCTTCGAGGTGGATGGCAAGTCCTACCACCTGGGCTCCTACACCGGTAACAAGCTGATGGGTGTCAAGCCCCAGACCGACGCTAAGAAGGCCGCTGTCCTCTCTCTGCTGGCTCAGTACCTGACCGGCGAGGAGTGCCAGCTGGAGAGATACGAGCAGTTCCAGTGGGGTCCCTCCAACAAGGCTGCTCAGGCTTCCGAGGCTGTCCAGGCTAACCCCTCTCTGGCTGCTCTGGCTAAGCAGGGTGAGTTCGGTGTTCCTCAGGGTCAGATCCACGGTTCTTGGTGGGATATCGCCAAGGTCCTGGGCGCTGACGCTAAGGCCGCTACCTCCGACGCTGACCTCCAGACCGCTCTGGATGAGTACAAGACCACCATCGACGGTCTGTTCCAGATGACCGACGAGCAGAAGAACGCTTGGGGCGTGATCGGTAACATCTGCGACACCAACTGGGATACCGACTTCCCCATGACCGAGGAGCCCGCAGGCACCTACACCTCCGAGGTTCTGGAGCTGAAGGCCGGCCAGGAGTTCAAGGTTCGCCAGGGCGCTTCCTGGGACGTGAACTTCGGCGTTGAGTTCAACGGCGCTAACATCGTCGTTGAGGCTGACGGCAAGTACAAGGTTCAGCTGGTTTGGGACGGCGCCCAGGGCGGTACCGTTACCCTGATCCCCGTGACCGAGTAATTTACCACAACCAAACGAGATGGGGAGTCCCCCTCCCCGTCTCACGCATAAAGGGCATTGTAGCCTGTATGCATAGACCAAAGGTGTCTTGTATATCGGTGTACGGTGCCCTTTTATTCTACAAAGGAGTTCGCATAAACGCGGTTGTATCAGACTATGAAAAGACTCAGCCCGCTTGAGTACCTAAAGCTCAACAAATTCCAAGCGTTTCTCTACAACCTGAAGCTGTTCTTCTGCGCCATTCCCCTGTGGTTCGCGAAGCTTGGCCGCGGCATCCTCACGTTCTTCAAGAACTGCGGTCTGGCGGTTGTAAACGAGTTCAAGGACATCGGCTATACCTTCATCAAGGGTAACTGGGCGGTGAAGATCTCCTTCTTCATCTTCGGCTTCGGTAATTTCTTCTACGGACAGTTCTTGCGCGGTATGCTGTTTCTGCTGTTCGAGATCGTATTCGTCTTCTTCATGTTCATTCCCATCGGCGGCAATGCCCTGGGTACGGGCCTCTACTGGCTGGGGAAGGGCAACTGGTTCAAGGTCGGCGAGACCGTCGGTACGGTCCAGGGCGGCTTCCAGTACGATCCCATCTACGATACCGACGTCTGGGTCCCCGGTGACGACTCGGTCAAGGTCATGCTCTACGGCCTTCTGACCATCATCTTCATAATCGGCTGTATCTACACCTGGCGTCTCCAGGTCAAGCAGTGCCGCATCTGTATGGACATCACCGCCAAGGGCAAGAAGGTCCGCAGCGGCAAGCAGGACATGAAGTCCCTTCTGGACGATCAGTTCCACAAGACCCTTCTGTCCCTGCCTCTGGTGGGCATCCTGGCCTTCACCGTCCTGCCCATCATCTACATGGTGCTGGTGGCCTTCACCAACTACGACGCCCGCCACGACGGCTACTCCAACCTCTTCTCCTGGGTGGGTCTGGAGCATTTCAACGCCCTCTTCGACTTCGGTAAGGGCGGCCTGGGTCTGGCCTTCGGTGAGATTTTGTCCTGGACCCTCATGTGGTCCTTCTTCGCCACCTTCTCCAACTACTTCCTGGGTATGTTCGTGGCCATCATGATCAACAAGAAGGGCATCAGGCTCAAGAAGTTCTGGAGAACCGTGCTGGTCATGACCATCGCCATCCCCCAGTTCGTCTCCCTCATGTACGTCTCCAAGCTCTTCGATTCCTCGGGACTCATCGGCCGTATTCTGGGCCAGATCCCATTCATCGATCAGTATCTGGACGTCAACCACTTCACCTCCCTGTGGGATTCCCCCGACGTGGCCAAGGTGCTGCTCATCGTCATCAACATCTGGATCGGTATCCCCTACATCATGCTGATGGCTACGGGTATTCTCATGAACATCCCCTCGGATCTCTACGAGTCCTCCCGTATCGACGGTGCCAACACCTTCCAGCAGTACACCAAGATCACCCTGCCCTATATGCTCTTCGTCACGGGCCCCTATCTGCTGACCAGCTTTGTCAACAACCTGAATAACTTCAACGTCATTTATCTGTTGACGGGCGGTACGGGTAACCCCATCAATACCGACATCGGTACGGCGGGCGGCGTCTCGGTGGGACATACCGACCTGCTCATCACCTGGCTGTACAAGATGACCCTGGGCTCGGCGGATACCCGCTACTATGATGCCTCCATCATCGGTATCTGCGTGTTCCTCGTGGTGGCGGTCCTGTCCCTCATCGTGTACAACGTCATTCCTTCTACTAAGAACGAGGAGGATTACAAGTAATGAAAAAGACCAATGACAAGACCATTCACAAGACCGGTCTCGGCGCCCGCGCCAGCCGCCGTCTGTCCAATACGGTCATCTACATCATTCTGATCCTCATCACCTGCATCTGGCTCTTCCCCTTCTTCGGCATCGTGCTGGAGTCCTTCCGCGTGGAGACCACCCAGCAGGTCCCCTACCTTTTCCCCAAGGAGTTCGGCCTCGATAACTACATCCGCCTCTTCAAGGAGACCGACTTCCTCAAGTGGTTCGGCAACACCGCCATCATGGGCATCGCCACCGCCGTGCTGCAGACCGTCTTCATCCTCTCCATGTCCTACGTTCTGTCCCGCCTCCGCTTCAAGGGCAGAAAGGGACTCATGAACTTTATGCTGATTCTGGGTATGTTCCCCGGCTTCCTCACCCTGATTCTGATCTACAAGGTGTTCTCCGAGCTGGGACTGACCAACGAGATGGCTCCCGTGGGCCTCATCATCGTCTACTGCGCCAGCAGCGGTATGGGCTATTACGTGTCCAAGGGCTTCTTTGACACCATCCCCAAGTCGTTGGACGAGGCTGCCCGCGTGGACGGCGCCACCCGTTGGCAGGTGTTCTACAAGGTCATCATGCCCCTGTCCAAGCCCATCATCATCTACACCGTGCTCATGGGCTTCATGGCTCCCTGGGGTGACTTCATGATGGCCAACTACATCGCCCACCAGACCAGCGACGGTATGAACGTGGCCGTCGGTATGTTCGAGTGGCTCTCCAGAACCAACCTGAATACCCACTACACCATGTTCTGCGCCGCGGGCGTCATCGTGGCCATCCCCGTGGTCACCGTCTTCCTGCTTCTGCAGAAGTACTACGTCGAGGGCGTCACCGGCGGCGCCGTCAAGGGCTAAGAGAATCATTGGAGGAAACACATAATGGCAACTGTAAAATTAACCAACGTCAAGAAGATCTACGGCAAGGACACCGTCGCCGTGCAGGACTTCAACCTGGATATTGCCGATAAGGAATTCATCGTATTCGTCGGCCCCTCGGGCTGCGGTAAGTCCACCACCCTGCGTATGATCGCGGGCTTGGAGGATATCTCGGCGGGTACCGTGGAGATCGACGGCGTGGTGGTCAACGACCTCCAGCCCCGTGACCGCGACATCGCCATGGTCTTCCAGAACTACGCCCTCTACCCCCACCTGACCGTCTTTGAGAACATGGCCTTCAGCCTGCGCCTCAAGAAGGTCCCCCAGGAGATCGTCTACGAGAAGGTCACCCAGGCCGCTGAGATCCTGGGCATCACCGAGTATCTGACCCGTAAGCCCCGCGCTCTGTCGGGCGGTCAGAGACAGCGCGCGGCCATCGGCCGCGCCATGGTCCGCGACAGTAAGGTCTTCCTCATGGACGAGCCTCTGTCCAACCTGGACGCCAAGCTCCGCAACCAGATGAGAGCCGAGATCATTCTGCTCCGCCAGAAGATCGACACCACCTTCATCTACGTCACCCACGACCAGACCGAGGCTATGACCCTGGGCGATCGCATCGTCATCATGAAGGACGGCTTCATCCAGCAGGTCGGCACCCCCACCGAGGTCTTCGATATGCCCCTGAACCTCTTCGTGGCCGAGTTCATCGGCGCGCCCAAGATGAATACCTTCAAGACGAGCCTCGTCTGCGAGGGCGGGAAGTACTACGTCACTCCCTACGGCGCCAAGATCGAGGTCAGCGGTAAGAAGGCCGCCATGCTTGCTGACAAGAAGGTGGGCGCCGGTGAGATCATCCTGGGTGTCCGTCCCGAGCACTTCAAGATGTCCACCGCGGGCGACCCCGCAGCCATCCCCTGCACCATCAAGGTCAACGAGATGATGGGCAGTGAGCTCCACCTCCACGTGGAGACCGAGAGCGGCGACCGTCTCATCGTCCGCATCCCCACCGTCACCCTGGATGACGACGCGCGCCACGGCATGGTCTACGGCGCCACCATCTACGTCACCTTCGAGGGCAAGGTCATGCACTTCTTCGACACCAAGACCGAGCAGAACCTGCTGGTCTGATCCGATCGAATCCCGTATACATGGAAAGAACCCGATGAGCTTTCTCTGTTGTCTTTAACGGAGAAATCACGGGCACAAAAACTTCGGCAGAGGACTTGTTTTCTCTGCCGATTTGTGTTATAATGGAACTAACAAAAAGCCTTCCTCCGGGAGGAAGGTGGCACGCGTAGCGTGACGGAAGGAGCCTGCGTGACTTTGAGCTTAGATAAACTTTATAGTAACGCACTCTCCCTCAGTCAGCTTCGCTGACAGCTCCCTCCCGGAGGGAGCCTTTGGATGCGTGCAACTTTAGGGGTGTGGGCTTTGCCCTGTGCCTTTGTAATACAAAGGCGAAACTTGCGATAAAGCAGAACGGTAAATTAGAATTTTCAAAGGATGTGATTATTGTGAAAAGCTTCATTAGTTTAGCAATGGTGTTACTATTATCTATTACATATCGCGGATGTACATATCGCGGATGTTCTCCCCCACCGTCGTACAGAGAAGAGAATCCTTCTTTTTCATATCAAGAAGAAATGCTTGTTTATTCTGAGGACTTGCCGAATGTCAAGCGTGATGGATTTGTCAATACGGAAGAACTTGAGCGTGCTATAGATAACGATCTTGATGCAGTAGATCAGGCAATCAAAGAATATACGCTTGAACAATCCAGCCCTTATTATCTCGTTTTCTTTGATCCCGAGTCTAATACATGGAAGGTTGTTTTCAACTATTTCGATGAGGATGCAGAAAAGCAAGCGGTTTATATGAACGAAAAAGGAAAGACGCTATTAATTGTATATCTTGAATAGTCAAATAACAAACGCCGACAGACCTTGAAAATCTGTCGGCGTTTGTTATTTGTTTTCTGCGGAGCAATTTTACGCGATATGTTCAAATCAAATTATGATTTCTCCGATATGAACATCACACTTTTGCCTGTCGGGTTTTTTCGTTGCGATTTCCGCAAAATTTCGGAAAAAACCGAAAAAAACGGATTTGGGTCTTTACTTGTGTGGCGGTATCTGCTATAATTAACGTAGAGTAGACAGAAATTCACGGAAGGTCGGTACGCATATGATCCACAATTCCCTACAGATCCGAAACGCCCTTATCCCCAATCGCGTGACCCTGCAGCCCATGGAGGGCTGCGACTGCAACCCCGACGGCAGCCCCAGTGAGCTGACGGTTGAAAAGTATCGCCGTGCCGCTCGGAGCGGGGCGGGGCTTGTCTGGTTTGAGGCCTGTGCCGTCTGCCCTGAGGGGCGTACCAACCCCCGCCAGATGATGCTGACCCCTGAAAACCTCCCCGCCTTCCGGGCGTTGGTGGCGGATATGCGGGAGATCGCTCAGCGGGAGCGCGGGATCAAGCCCGTATTTATCCTCCAGCTCACCCACTCCGGGCGGCAGAGCATCACCCCCATGATCGCCTACCGCCATCCCCTGTACGAGGAGCGCCGCCCCGTGACCGATGGGCATATCGTGCCCGACGAGTACCTGGACACCCTCCCCGCCCTGTACGTAAAGGCCGCTCTTCTGGCCGTGGAGGCGGGCTTTGACGGGGTGGACGTGAAGTCCTGCCACGGCTACCTTTTCCAGGAGCTGCTGTCGGCCTTCTCCCGAGAGGGGCGCTACGGCGGGAGCTTCGAGAACCGCGCGCGGCTCTATCTGGACTGCGTGAGAGAAGTAAAGAGGGCCATACCCGAATCGGTCCTGCTGACCACCCGTCTGAGCGTGTCGGATATGGTGCCCCACCCCTACGGCTTCGGCACCACCGAGGCAAACGAATTGGACCTCACCGAGCCTGACCGCCTCATTGCCCGCCTCGTGGAGGAGGGGATCGAGGTGCTGAACGTCACCATCGGCAACCCCTATTACAATCCCCACATCAACCGCCCCTACCGCAAGGGTGGCTACATTCCTCCCGAGCCCCCCGCCGAGGGGCTGGCCCGCTTCGTCACGGTGGAGAAGCATATCAAGGAAACCTTCCCCACCCTTACCGTGGTGGGATCGGGGCTTTCCTACTACCGTGAGGACCTCATGGAGCAGGCCGAGAGACAGCTGACCGACGGCGTCTGCGACCTGGTGGGCTTCGGGCGGATGTGGCTGGCCTATCCCGCCTTCTATCAGGACTATACCGAGGGGAGCTTCACCCCCAAAAAGTGCTGTCTCGCTTGCTCCAAATGCACCGAGCTCATGCGGGCGGGGCGAGTATCGGGGTGCGCGGTGTATCACGAATACTACAGAAACCTGTATAAGGAGATCAAAGCATGAAAATCGCCATCGTGACCGGTGTCCTGGGGGGCATCGGGAAGGCCAGTGCGCGGATGCTGGCCGAGAGAGGCTACGCCGTTGTGGGCATGGGACGGCGGGTCGACACTCTGCCCACGGACTTTGAGGGCCTCGACGTGACCTGTATCGCGGGAGATATTGCCTCCGCGGCCGACCGTCAAAGGCTGTTGGATACCGCCACTGCCAAGGGCGAGATCTCCGTCCTCGTCAACGTGGCGGGCGTGGCACCCAAGGTGCGGACCGATATACTGAACATGACCGAGGAGAGCTACGATTACGTCATGGGCATCAACACCAAGGGAACCCTGTTTTTGACCCAGGCAGTGGCTCATATTCTGGTGGCTCGGGGGAAGGGCGGCGCAATCGTCAATATCTCCTCCTGCTCGGCCTATACCAGCTCCACCTCCCGCGGGGAGTACTGCATCTCCAAGGCGGGGGTCTCCATGATCACCAAGCTCTTCGCCGACCGCCTGGCGGGGGAGGGCATTACCGTCAACGAGGTCTGCCCCGGCATCATCGAGACGGGCATGACAGCCGCCGTCAAGGAAAAATACGACCGCCTCATTGAGGGGGGATTGGTTCCGTTGGGGCGCTGGGGTCAGCCTGAGGACGTGGCCAGGGCGGTGGTCGCCCTTTGTGACGGCACCTTCGGCTATACCACGGGAGCCTCCGTCATTGTGGACGGCGGTATGCACATACGGAGTCTGTGAGCCATGAACACCAAGAAAACCTATCATACCCTCATCATCGGGACGGGCTGCGCGGGCTACAATGCCGCCGACCGACTCTATGATCTGGGGGTGACCGATATCGCCGTTATCACCGAGGGGCGGTACATGGGCACCTCCCGTAACACGGGGAGCGACAAGCAGACCTACTATAAGCTCTCTCTCTGCGGCGGCGAGGGGGACAGCGTCCGCGAGATGGCGGATACCCTCTACGGAGGTGGCGGTGTCATGGGAGAGCACGCTCTCTGCGAGGCGGCCTACTCCACCCGATGCTTCATGCGCCTGGTGGAGTTGGGGGTCCCCTTTCCCGCCAACGAGTACGGGGAGTACGCGGGCTACAAGACCGACCACGATCCCCGCAGCCGCGCCACCTCCTGCGGCCCCCTGACCTCCAAGTATATGACCGAGGCCTTGGAGCGGTCCTGTCTGCGCAAGGGTATTGAGATCATCGATCATACCTTGGCCGTCAGACTTCTCACCGACGGCGAGGGGATCGCGGGTGTGGCCTGCGTGTCTACCGTCACGGGGGCGTTCACCGTGATCGGATGCCGGAACGTCATTCTCTGCACGGGAGGCCCCGCCGGGATCTACCGAAACACCGTCTACCCCGAGAGCCAGCACGGCGCTACGGGCCTGGCCATCGAGGCGGGCGTGTCCCTTTCCAACATGGAGGAGTGGCAGTACGGCATTGCCAGCGTGAAGTTCCGTTGGAATTTGTCGGGAACCTACCAGCAGGTCCTCCCCCGCTATATCAGCGTGGATCGGACAGGGGAGGAGCGGGAATTTCTATACGATGCCCTGGGAGACGCCTCTCTCGGTCTCATCTTCCTCAAGGGCTATCAATGGCCCTTCGATACCCGCAAGGCCGAGGGCTCCTCCAAGGTGGACCTCCTGGTCGCTGCCGAGATCAAGCGGGGCAACCGTGTCTATCTGGACTTTACCCGCAACCCTAAGGGGCTGGAGAATGGCTTTTCGGTCCTCCCGCCCGAGGCATACGGGTATCTGTCCCGCTCGGAGGCCCTGTTCGGCACCCCTATCGAGCGGTTGGATAGAATGAACCGCGGCGCCATTGAGCTGTATGCCGACCATGGCATCGATCTGTACACCGAGCGGCTGGAGATCGCGGTCTGCGCTCAGCATTGCAACGGCGGCGTGACCGTGGACAGGAACTGGCAGACCGAGCTTCGGGGCCTCTACTGCGCCGGTGAGGCGGCAGGGACCTTTGGGGTCTATCGCCCCGGAGGAAGTGCCCTGAATTCCACCCAGGTAGGCAGTCTCCGTGCCGCTGAGCATATTGCGGGACAGAAGGGGCAGAACCGTCCCGTGCCTGCCTACGTCCCGCCGACATTCAAGCATGGGGCATCCAATGTCAGGGCTCTGGGTGATGAGCTCCGTACCGCCATGAGCCGCGTGGCTGACTTCGACCGCCGTACCGCGGGTATGAAGGCACTCCTCGGGCGAGTGGAGTCTCTGTACGAGGACTTTTTCAACGCCGTTACGATCTCGGAGGACACCGAGATCGCTGAGGCGTTTCGTCTGTACGATACGGTCCTGACCCAGCGGTCGGTGCTGTCGGCTATGCTCTGCTCGGCTGAGGCCCTGGGGAGCCACGGCGCAGCCCTGGTGAACGGAAGGGCCGCCGGGGATCAGGGCTTCCGCGACACCCGCACCGTGACGAGAGGGGCCGTGTCCGCTCTGGAGCCGATCTCTCCCATGCCCACCCCCGACCTGTGGTTTGAGACCCTCCTGGCTCGCAAGCGGCGGGAGACCGAGGGAACGTAAGAACACCCGATCCCACGACCATACGAGAAACGAGGTATACCGTCATGAAATACGATTTCACTACCATCCTCCGCCGCGAGGGCAAGGATGCCCTGGCCGTGGACGCCCTGGGCCAAGGCTGGGCCCCCGGCAAGCCCCGTGAGGGCTTCGACCCCATCCCTATGTGGGTGGCCGACATGAATTTCCCCACCGCTCCCTCGGTGACGAAAGCCATGGCGGAGCGCATCAGCCACCCCTGCTTCGGTTACTTTGACCCCCGCGAAGAGTATTTCGACGCCATCATAAACTGGCAGACCACCCGCAACGGTGTAGTCGGCCTGGAGAAAAAGCACATCGGCTACGAGAACGGCGTGCTGGGCGGTATCCTCTCCGCCCTGAGTACCTTCTGCTCCAAGGGGGACAACGTCCTGCTCAACAGCCCCGTCTACATGGGCTTCATGGGCTCTCTGACCAACGCGGGCTACCATATCGTGGAAAGCCCCCTGGTCCTTGACGAGAACGGTATCTGGCGGCTGGATCTGGCCGACATGGAACAGAAGATCGTGGAGAACCGCATCCACGCCGCCCTGTTCTGCTCTCCCCACAACCCCACGGGGCGGGTCTGGGAGAGATGGGAGATCGAGGCGGTCATGGAGCTGTACCGCAAGCACGACGTCTACGTGGTGTCGGACGAGATCTGGTCGGACATCATCCTGGCGGGGAACAAGCACATCCCCACCCAGTCGGTGAGCGAGGACGCCCGTATGCGGACGGTGGCCCAGTACGCCACCACCAAGACCTTCAGCCTGGCGGGCCTGGTGGGATCCTACCACATCATCTACAATGACCGCCTCCGCGACCGGGTGGAGAAGGAGTCCTCCCTGTCCCACTACAACAACATGAACGTCCTCTCCATGTACGCCCTCATCGGCGGCTACAGCGACGAGGGAGCCGCGTGGGTGGACGAGCTCTGCTCGGTGCTGACCGAGAATATTGACTACGCCATGGACTACATCAATACCCACTTCAAGGGTGTCAAGGCCGCCCATCCCCAGGGGACCTACATGATCTTCCTGGACTGCAAGGAGTGGCTGAAGACCCACGGCAAGACCCTCCCCGAGCTGGTGAAGATGGGCCACGACGTAGGTGTGGCCTGGCAGGACGGCACGGGTCACGGCGGTACTACACACATCCGACTGAACGTGGCGTTGCCCCTTGCAAGAGTCAAGGAGGCGTTTGGGCGGATGGATGAGTTTGTATTTAACAGCGTAGGTGATTGATGATAAATTGGGGTTTATCGGGGAGAAGGATGCGTTTTCCTTGCCTTCCCCAGCGGGGAAGGGGGACCGCGTGCTATAATATCAAGTGCAACATTACAAAAAAGTATAGACAATATTCTCGCCAGGGTGTAAAATGTAGTTACCACACAAACAAACTACACGGAGGTAAGAATATTGTCTTACACACATTTTACACTAACGGAACGAGAAAATCTACAACAATTATTGAACGAAGGGAAAAGTTTTCGAGAAATTGCGGAAATTTTAGGAAGAAGTCCGTCAACGATCAGCCGAGAAGTGAGACGGAACTACAGCCAAAAGAAAAAACAGTATCATCCTTGGAGAGCAACCGTTTTGTATATCCTACGGAGGAAGAAGTGCGTTCGCCGCCCAGCTATACAGAAGGACACAGAGCTATTTCGACTCATCCAGGAATGCTTGGAGAAGTATTGGTCTCCGGAATTGATCGCACATTACTGCAAGGAGCACGGATATCCCGTTTCTCATGCAACGATCTACAAAGCGATTCGATCTGGTTTGTTTTCGGGGGTAAAGGCTAAGACCCATCTGCGAAGGAAAAACAAGAAAAAGTATAAGCGTACCAAGACTTGTTCGAGCATCCAACCTGAACACACCATCCATGAAAGGCCCGTAGAAGCTAACACAAAGAGTCGGCTCGGCGATTGGGAAGGTGATACGGTTTGCGGTGCCAGAAACAAGAGTTGTCTCGTGACACAGGTTGACAGAAAGAGCAAGATGCTTACCGCAGCGATATCCCCCAACCACACAATGGATGCCGTGAGAAAGGCAACGAAACGTGCTTTCGAACTTCTTGAAGTTTCCTTGCCGATCCACACGATAACTCTGGATAACGGTTCGGAATTTGCTGATTTTAAGGGTATCGAAGAAGATCTTGACACTACGATTTATTTTGCAGATCCTCATTCACCTTGGCAGCGCGGCCTCAATGAGAATACCAACGATATGCTTCGTTTCTTCTTCCCTAAAGGTACTGATTTCTCACTCGTTTCTGAAGACGAGCTTGTTCGAGTTGTTCATCTCATCAATTCCCGTCCTCGTAAATGTTTGGATTATCTCTCTCCGCTTGATTTTGTCTCTAAAAAGTGTTGCACTTGACTTGACAACCTGCCGACCGCG
>JAZNJA010000054.1:0-14896 GCA_045577755.1 Eubacteriales bacterium | reverse complement strand
GTCACAACGCGGCTCTTGCCGCCACTGGCGGCCATTCACTACCGCGTTGCCGCTTCGCTACCCCTCCCCGAGGGGGCCTCATACCTTGCCCCGCGGAAATCCGTTACCCGACAAGTGATTCTTGCCCGCGCTCTTTAGGCTCCCTCCGGGAGGGAGCTCCCGCCCGCAGGCGGGTGAAGGAGAACGCGTACATGGAAATACGCAATTCGTTACGGGTAGCAAACTCCCTGACAAACCCAAATTTGAAGCATTTTCCATCGCTTACCATATTCGACCCAAAAAGGAGACCGCCATGCACCCCATCCTCACATCCTGCTTCCCTCTCGCCCTGGGCACCGCCCCCTTCGGCACGGCGATTCCCCGCGACACCGCCTTCGCGATCCTGGACGCCTTCACCGACCTGGGCGGTAACCTGATCGACACCGCCGCCGTTTACGGCATGGGGGTCTCGGAGCAGACCCTGGGGGAGTGGATGAAGCTCCGAGGGAGCCGTAACCGCTTGGTAATCTCCACCAAGGGCGGCCACCCTTCCCTCCCCGATTGGTCTCGCCGCATCACCGAGGCGGATATCCGCGCCGATATGGAGGATTCTCTCCGCTATCTCGGCACCGATCACGTGGATATCTACTTCCTCCACCGCGACGACGAGTCCAAGCCCGTGGAGGCCATCATGCCCATCCTGGATACCCTTGTCCGCGAGGGCAAGACCCGCCTGATCGGGGCCTCCAACTGGACGGTGGCGCGCATCGACGAGGCCAACGCCTTTGCCCGTGAGAACGGGATGGCAGAGTTTTCGGTAAGCCAGATCTTCCATAACGCCGCCATCATCAACAAGGAGGGGGTCTACGATCCAACCCTGGTGGCCATGGATGCTACCGAGCACGAGGGCTACGCCGAGAACGGGATCCCCGTCATGGCCTACACCGCCCAGGCCCAAGGGCTGTTCTCCCATATCCGCGACAGGGGCTATGAGGGACTTTCGGACAGTATGGTCCGCACCTACCTCAACCCCGCCACCCGCAAGCGGGCCGAGAAGATCCTGGCGGTCTCTTCCGAGACGGGGCTGTCTCCCACGGCGGTCTCTCTGGCCTACCTGCTCCGCGACAGGGAGGTCAAGACCCTCCCCATCCTGGGCATCTCCCGCGTGGAGAGGCTTGCCGAGGCCATGGAGGTATTTCGGCTGGGCGAGCGGGAGCTGGCCTATCTGCTGAATGAATGAAAAGGATCCACCCTTTTTCCGGCAATACCATTAAGTTAAGAAAAACGAAAAAAGGCTCTCCCTCTGGGAGAGCTCCCGCCGAAGGCGGGTGAGAGGGCAAATGCCGCATGAAATGCCCTCTCCGTCACGCTTCGCGTGCCACCTCCCCCAAAGGGGGAGGCTTAACTTAACGGTATTGCCTTTTTCCGGTGGATCGCTTTTTTATGATGTATGCATCGAAGGCGCCTGCTTTTACTGGATGGGGATATCGAACTTCGCCAGCTTCTCGAACAGGACCTCCTCCTCGGTGGGGGCGTCGGCGGCGGCCTCGATGCGGCGGCGGATGGCCAGCATACGCTCGTCGGTCTCGCGGATCACGGCGGCGCAGTCCCGCAGCTCGTCCATGATGGCCTGCTCGTCGGGGATCTCCCGCTTGTACTTCATCTGATGCTCCAAGCTGGCCCAGAAGTCCATGGCGATGGTGCGGATCTGGACCTCCACCTTCATGGGCTTCTTATGGTTGGTCAGGAACACGGGAACCTCCACGATGAGGTGGAGGGAGCGGTAGCCGTTGTCCTTGGGATGCTCGATGTAGTCCTTCTTGACGATGAGGGTGACGTCATCCTGGCGCAGGAGAGCGTCGGCGATGAGGTAGATATCGTCGATATAGGAACAGATGACCCGAATGCCCGCCATGTCGTGGATGTGCTCCTCGATGGCAGTCAGAGTAAAGGGCAGGCCCTTGCGCTCCAGCTTGTCCATGACGCTTTCGGTACGCTTGAGACGGGTGGAGATGGAGGCGATGGGGTCGCGGTTATATTCCAGCTTGAACTCGGTATCCAGGATCTCAAATTTGGTCTGGATCTCCTTGAGGGCGCAGGAGTAGAGCATTTGCAGCTCCTTGTACTGCACCATGGACCACATCATGGTCTTGGCGCGGTCGTATAGGGCGTTCATCATGCCGCTTCCCGACAGAAACTTAGCCAGCTGATCGGGGGGCAGGGCGGGGAAATTCATATTCTGAGACATGGGTCCTTCCTTTCGGCTTTGTTGGGCGGTACTCGATCTTTGATCGGAACGGAGGAGGAGGGCGGAGTCTCTCATCCCTCTCACCGGTATCATACATCATCCGACAGGATAAGTCTACCACAATTCCATAAACTATTTTTGAATTCACCGTAAAAAAGAGACTCCCTCCTTGGTTCATAGACCGAACAAGAGAAAAAAACGTGAAAAAATTCACTTCTCTATTGCTTTTTTCGGCGGAATATGATATACTATTTATATATTATTATTTTAAGGAGCAACCCCATCATGGCAGAGATTCTGACCCCCAATTCCTTTGGGAACAATACCCAGCCCACCTCCCCCGCCCTGGCCACCGTCAACGGTAAGGCCATCACCGCCGAGGACGTGGATCGCTTCATCATGGCTATGGGCCGAAACGGCCAGGCCTACAACAACCCCCAGGGCCGCGCCGCTGTTCTGGAGCAGCTCATCGCCCAGCGCCTCTTCCTTCTGGATGCCCAGCGCAACCTCTACGAGCGCGAGCAGGCCTTCAAGGATCAGCTCAACGCCGTCAAGGAGCAGCTGCTCATGGAGTACGCCATCGGTAAGTGCGTGGAGTCTGTCCGCGTCACCGAGGATGACGTCCGCGGCTACTACGACAGCCACAAGGCCGAGATGATGGAAGAGGAGACCGTCAACGCCTCCCACATCCTGGTGGACAGCGAAGACAAGGCAAACGAGATCCTGGCCGCCATCAATGCCGGTGAGATCACCTTTGAGGACGCCGCCAAGGCTCACAGCTCCTGTCCCTCCTCTCAGCAGGGCGGTAACCTGGGCGACTTTGGCCGCGGTCAGATGGTCCCCGAGTTCGACACCGCCTGCTTCGAGATGGAGGAGGGCGAGGTCCGTGGCCCCGTCAAGACCCAGTTCGGCTTCCACCTCATCCGCCTCAACAAGAAGAACGCCGCCGAGGCTCTGTCCTACAACGACGTCCGCGCCCAGCTCTACGAGCAGCTGACCCGCGAAAAGCAGCAAGCCGCTTACCAGAGCAAGATCAACCAGCTCAAGATCATGTACCCCGTCGATAAGGCCTGATCCCGCGGAGGGCATTCCGCGCATAGCCTGACACACAGAAAGGAATGGCATCATGAAGACACCCACCATGCTTGATACCGTACGGTCTCTGCTTGGGGTGCCTGCGTGCGCCATTCCTTTATCTGTTTGCAAGCTCGCCAAGACCTATCTTCTGGAGCGGGCGGGGATTCCCACAACGGGGACGGCCATCCTTTTCGCGGTGCCCTACGTCATGACCGCGGACGCGGAGGACCCGCGACGGAACCTGTCCCTGTACGCGGTGCCGAGAGACTATCACGGTTACGTCAAGGAGCTGGAGGCCACGGTGCTTCCCTCCCTGACACAGCGCTACCCCGACCGTCGCTTTGCCCTGTTCGCCGATCATTCCCCCATCCTGGAGGTGGACGCTGCGGCACGGGCGGGGCTGGGTGTGCTGGGGTACAATGGTCTGCTCCTGACTCCACGATACGGGAGCCTGGTTTTCCTCATGGAGCTGATCACCGATGCTGACTATACCGCCGTGACGGGTGAGGCACCGCCTGTGCTTCCCGCTGAGCCCCCCCTGTGCGAGGGCTGCGGACTCTGCCTCCGCGCCTGTCCCATGGGATGCGGTTCGGGCGAGCGGCAGCGCTGCCTGTCGGCCTTGACCCAGAAGAAGGGGGAGCTGACGTCCGAGGAGGCTGACGCCATCCGAAAAGGGGGGCTCGTCTGGGGCTGTGACGCCTGCCAGCTGGCCTGTCCCCATAACCGAGCTGTCATCGCCGCCGGGAGGGATACCCCCATCACCTACTTCCGCGAGGACCGCCTGGTCTGCCTGGATGGGGATACGTTGAACGCCATGGACGAGACTGCCTTCCGCTTCCGCGCCTACGCCTGGCGGGGACGGACGGTGATTTCCCGCAATCTGACTCTATTCCAAGAAGACCGCCGAGAGGGAGATCCCCTCTGCCGCGGAGAAGGGAGAAAACAATGATCCGCTTTCTGTTTGGCCGCCCCGGCACGGGTAAGACCACCCGCATGGTGGAGGAGGTCCGCGAGCTGATCTCCAAGGGCGTGTCCCCCGTCTACCTCATCGTACCCGAGCAGCAGGCCTACTCCGCCGAGCGGGATATTCTTTCGGCCCTTCCCCCCGAGGCGGGACGGTGCTTCTCCATCCTCAGCTTCTCCCGTCTCTGCGACACCCTGGCCGACCTGTACGGCGGCCGAGCCCAGTATACGGTAACCTCCGCCATGAAGTCCCTTCTCATGTGGGAGAATCTGCGGGAGTTCACGGGGATGCTGGAGACCTACCGCTATTCCTCGGTCACGGATGCATCCCTGTGCCGCAAGATGCTGGCCGCCACCGAGGAGCTTTCGGTCAACGGCGTGACTCCCGCCATGCTGGAGAGAGCCGCCGAGCGCCTGGACAAGTCCTCCCCTCTGCGGGGCAAGCTTCGGGATCTGGCCATGGTCTTCGCCGCCTACAACGGGCTTTTGACCGAGGTCTACGGTGAGAATCCCGCAGACCGCCTCCTCCGCGCCGCCGAAAAGATCGACCGTCACGGCTTCTTCAAGGGGGCCCATATCTTCGTGGATTCCTTCTCCAGCTTCACGGCACAGGAGATGGAGGTCCTGCGGCTCATGGCACGGCAGGCCGAGGCGCTGACCGTGTCCTTTGACGCCGAGAGCCGCTATGATCCCGCTCCCCAGTTCGAGAGCGTCAAGGATACGGTCCGCCGTCTGACCCGTATCTGCTCCGACGCGGGGCGGGAGCCTGAGGACGTCTGCCTCCGCGGCTCCCACCGCACAGCCTCCCCCGAGCTGCTGGCCCTGGAGGAGCAGCTCTGGGCATTTGACCTTACCCCCGACAAACGGGTGCTCCCTCCCGAGGAGCAGCGGGGGGCCGTCCGCCTCCTGGTCTGTCCCACGGCCTACGATGAGGCTGAGGCCATGGCACTTCACGTCCTGGAGCTTCGCGACCGCGGAGTCCCCTTCGGGGAGATCGCCGTTGTGGTGCGAGACGTTTCCGCCTGGCGGGGCGTGCTGGACGAGGCCCTGGAGCGATACCATATTCCCTTCTTCCTCTCGGAGCGCACCGACGTCTGCGAAAAGCCTGCCGCGCGCCTGATCCTGACTGCCCTGCGCTGTGTGGCCAGACAGTACCGTTCCGAGGACGTCATCGCCCTCTGCAAAACCGGCCTTTTGGGCCTGTCTCTGCGGGATATCGACTACTTTGCCCAGTACGTGGACACCTGGCGGCTGTCGGGTAAGCGCATGACCGAGCAGGGCTGGAGCATGAATCCCGACGGATATACCGTCGGCACGACCGAGCGGGGCCGCATGGTTCTGGATGCCGCCAACCGCGTGCGGGAGGCCGTCATGACCCCGCTGATCTCCCTGGAATCCAAGCTCAAGGGAGCCGCTGACGTCACCGAGCAGTGCCGCGCCCTATTCGAGTACCTCTGTGAGCTGGACATCAAGGCCCGCCTTACGGAGCAGGCCGAGACCTGCCTGTCCCTGGGACAGGATCGGGAGGCGGGGGAGCTGGTACGGCTCTGGAGCTTCCTTACCGAGACCCTGGCCGTGATCGCCTCGGCTCTGCGCAATACCGATCCCATGGGGGCCGACGAGCTGATGACCGCCCTCTCCCTGGTTTTCTCACAGACCGATATCGGCTCGGTCCCTGCCCGCCACGATTGCGTGACCGTCGGCTCAGCCTCCACCCTCCGCGTAGACAACCTCCGTGCCATGCTGGTGGCGGGGCTTTGCGAGGGTGAATTCCCCATGGGTACCCGATCCGACAGCCTGTTTTCCGAGCGGGACAAGGAGGCTCTGGCGGGACTCGGCATCGAGCTGGCCGACAGAGACGAAAGACTGCTCTCGGAGGAGCTTCTCTACGTCTGGCGCACCTTCACCAAGCCCTCCGAGACCCTGATCCTCTCTCACAGCACCTCCACCGCCGACGGACAAAGCCGTTCTCCATCGGTGGCCTTTTCTCGCGTCCGCTACGTCTTACCCTACGTCAAGCCCGTCCCCTTCTCTACGGCCATGATCGACCGCGGAGAGGAAAAGCGCTACCGCCCGAACACTCGCGATGAGCTTCCCTCCCCCACCGTCCGCGCTCTGTTGGGAGACGAGATCTGGCTCTCCCAGAGCCTGTTGCAGACCTATGCCCGATGCCCATACAGCTACTACGGCTCCCACATCCTCCGTCTCAGAGAACGGGCCGAGGCCAAGTTCGATAACCTGGGAGCGGGCAATTTTCTGCACCACGTCATGGAAAAGTACCTTCGCGCCGCACTGGACGAGCACGACAGGCTTCGCCCCATGGATGACGAGGAGGTCACCGAGACCGCCGACGCCATCATCCGCGCCTACATGGATCAGCTCTGCGGGGATATTTCGCAAAACGGCCGCCTTCTCCATCTCTTCGACCGTCTGCGCCAGGTGGCCCTGGTGCTGATCGACAACATCCAGGCCGAGCTTCGCCAGAGTGCCTTTACCGTGGCGGGACTGGAATGGGATACCCACGGGCGCCGACCCGAGGATCCCCGCCCGATGATCCTGTCTCTGGAGACCGAGGACGGAGAGGACGACCTGATCCCTCCCCTCCCCACCCGCTACGGCGACGAAAGAAAGGCGATCCGCTTACTCCTGGGCGGCCGCGTGGACCGAGTGGATATGTACCGCGCCGCCGACGGCGAGACGGTCTACGTCCGGGTCATCGACTACAAATCCTCCCGCCATGAGTTTACCACGAGCTCCGTGACCGAGGATATGAATATCCAGCTTCTCCTCTATCTCTTCACCCTCTGCTCTCCCGAAAACCGTGCCCTCTTCGCAGATGGGAGCGGAAGGCTTCCCGAGCGGGTCCTCCCCGCCTCGGCGGTCTACATCAGCCCCGACGAGAGCGACCGTGAGGGCGCGATCCTCCCCTGTCGGACCGGTGTCGTGCTGGGGGATCCCGAGATCCTTGAGGCCGCCAACAGCGACGGAGAGGAAGTCTTCCTCCCCTCGGTCAAGCGGGATCGCTCCAAGGCCTTTACCGGCAGAGGACTCTGCTCCGCCGAGCAGCTGGCCGAGCTGGAAACCATACTCAAGGATACCATACGCGAGACCGCCGCCGAAATGTACGGAGGACGGGCCGACCGTACCCCCTCGGAGGATGCCTGCCGATACTGCCCGCTCCGTACCGCCTGCGCTTCCTCGGTGGGCGGCTGAGGCTGATGCTGACGAAAGGAGACCATCACCATGGAAAGAAAATGGACACCCGCCCAAAGCGCCGCTATGTCGACGAGAGGGCGTACCCTTCTCATATCCGCCGCCGCAGGCTCGGGTAAGACCGCCACCCTGACCGAGCGTGTCATCCGCCGTCTCACCGACCCCGAGAGCCCCGCCGAGCTTTCCCGTATGCTCATCGTCACCTTCACCCGCGCCGCCGCCGCCGAGCTGAAGGAGCGCATTGCGGGGGCTCTGTCCGATGCCATCGCCAAGGACCCCGCCAACCGTCATCTTCAAAAGCAGCTCATCGGGCTGAGCAGCGCCCATATCAGCACCATCGACTCCTTCTACCGCGAGCCTGTCAAGACCCATTTCGCCGAGCTGGGTCAGCCCGCCTCCACCCGCATCGCCGACGAGGGAGAGTTGGCCCCCCTGAAGGAGCGGATCATGGGGGAGCTGATCGATGAATTCTATATCAGCTACGGCCCCACGACCCACACAGGGGAGCTCTTTGGGCTTCTGTGGCATAACCGCTTTGCCGCCCTGTGCGACAGCCTGACCTCCTCCAAAAACGACGCAGATCTCATTCCCACGCTCCTGGATCTCTACGAGCGATTGCTCTCCTTCCCCAAGGAGCTGCTTCTGCTCAAGGAGGAGGCCGAGGAGCTGCGAGAGGCGCTGAGCCGCCAACCCTTCGAGTTCTTCGATACCCGACACGGAAGCGTGATCCGGGACTGGACCCGTGAGCTGGCTTCCTCGGGCCGCGAGAGCCTCACCGAGGCCCTGGAGCTTATCGAGACCGATGCCGCCGCCGCCAAGGCCTACGCCGCCTCCTTCCGATACGATCTGGAGACCTGCGAGGCTCTTCTGGACTGCTCCACCTACGCCGCCGCCCGCGAGCTTCTCATGAGCTACAAGGGCATCCGCCTGGGGCCCCTCCGTAACGCAGACCCCTGCTTCGTGACCTGTAAGGAAACACGGACCGAGATCACCGACGGCATCAAGACACTCCTCAAAAAGTACTACGTGGACTCCCCCGAAGCCCTGGTTGAGCAGATCCGCGAGACCGCTGATATGTGCGAGATGCTCTACCTCCTCCTGGATGCCTACGACCGTCGCATCGCCAAGGAGAAGAACGACCGCGGTATCTGTGATTTCACCGACAACCGCCGTCAGCTGCTACACCTCCTTCAAAATCCCGACGGGACCCCCACCCCCTTCGCGGAAGAGATGGCCGCCCTCTACGACGAGGTCTACATCGACGAATATCAGGACGTGGACGAGAGCCAGGATACCATCTTCTCCCTTGTTGGCGGAGACCACCGCTTTATGGTGGGTGATATCAAACAGAGCATCTACGGCTTCCGCGGGGCGGATCCCTCGGTTTTTGCCCGCTATCGAAGCACCATGACCAAGCTGGAGCCGGGACAGGACCCCACCGCCGTGGATCCGACCCCGGGAAACAGCATTTTTATGTCGGATAACTTCCGCTGTGACGAATCGGTGATCCGGGTGACCAACGCCGTCTGCGGCCATATCTTCGCCGCCTGTCCCGATTCCATCGGCTACACCCCCGACGACGACCTGGGCTTTTCCAAGCGCCCCCCCTCGGAGGAGTACGTCTCCCCGCCCGTGGGGATTCACCTGCTGACCAAGGCCGACGGGAGCGGATCGGGTGAGCTGGACGGTGCCGAGGCCGAGGCGACCTACGTAGCCAATCTCATCGCGGAGCTTCTCCGCCGCGGAGAAAAGAAGGCCGACGGGACCCCCATCACCCCCGGTGATATCGTGATTCTCATGCGTACCCGAACCGCCCTTCCCCTCTATATGCAAGCGCTCACCGCCATGGGCATTCCCACAGGCTCAGAGGAGCTGGATGCCATGGAGGCCAGGAAGGATCTGCTCCACGGCTCGGATATGACCTATCTGCTCAACCTGTTGCGGGTCATCGACGACCCCGACGACGATATTCCCTTGTCCGAGATCCTCCGCGCCCCCTTCCCGGGGCTGGATCTGGATGAGCTTTTGGCGGTTCGGCGGGTAGGGGATCGCTCAGCCCTGTCCTTCTCCCTCTACGGAGGGGTGGAGAGCTACGGCAGTCTTCCCGAAAGAGACCCGACTCTCGCGGACAAGCTGAACGACTTTACCGCCTGGCTGGAGCACTACCGCCGTCTCTGCGCTACCCTCCCCGCCGACGGCATCATCCGACTTCTGGGACGGGACGAGCGGGTAGCCTGCCGCCGTACCCCCGCCTACCGCTATCTCTACGAGGCCGCCCGTACCTACAAGACCCTATCCTTCCCCTCTCTGCACGCCTTCCTGCGCTTCTTTACCCAAAAACGGGCTACCGCCACCGTGGCCTCCGCCGAGCGGGATCAGAATACGGATCACGTGTCCATCATGACCATCCATAAGTCCAAGGGTCTGGAATTCCCCGTCTGCTTCGTGGTCCGTTGTGGCCAGAGCTTCAGCGCCAGGTCCTACAGCGGAGATCTCCTTTTCGCGAAATCCACGGGGATCGCCATGAAGCTCTACAGCCGCCGCGAGGAGGAGGGGACGCGGGATCAGAAGAAGCGGGATACCACCCTCCGCGCCGCCACCTCCCTGGCTATCCGCAAGACCGAGCGGGAAGAGGAGATGCGCATCCTCTACGTAGCCATGACCCGTGCCAGGGAGAGGCTGTACCTGGTGGGATGCGGCTCCGAGGAGAACAGCGGCTTCCGAAGAGGGGACCGCTATGCGACTCTGAGTAAAAGCTGTTACATGAAATGGATACTTGCGGGCATGGAATCCTGTCCTGAGGTGGCTGATCATAGAGAGATCATCTGCGTACCCGCCGACACCGTGGTTATGGGAGAGAGACTGTGCCTCAGTGCCTCCGCCGATACCGCGGTAGAGGAGGACCCCAACGCCGCCTACTACCGCCGTCTCAAGGCTCTGGACCGTGACCCCACCCCTCTGGAGGTGCTGCTTCGCCGCGTACCCACCAAGGTGCCCGCCTCCCGCATGAAGCCCCGTATGCTGGACACCTGCGTTTTCTACGAGACGGATATCCCCGAGGACGATGGGAAGCTTCCCGGCTCCGAAACCAATCCCTCCCGCTGTGACGCCCAGACCGTGGCGGGGATCCGTGAATCCCTCCGTCTCATGGCCTCCTCCGGAGCCGATGAGTTCGAGTTGCTGCTGAGCGAGAACCGCCGTCCAACCGCCACCGAGAGGGGTACCGCCACCCACCTCTTCCTTCAGTACTGCGACTACCGACTGGTAGCCCGCCATGGCCCTGAGGAGGAGATTGCCAGACTGACCGAGGAGGGCTTCCTCAGCAGCCGTACCGCCCGTATACTGGATCGGGACGCCTTGAACGCCTTCTTCCAAAGTGACTTCTTCCGACGGGTGGGAGAGGCCGAGCGGATACTGCGGGAGCAGAGATTCGCTCGCTTCGTCCCCCTGTCCCGTCTGACAGACCACACCGAGCTGGCCGAGGCCCTGGGAGACCGCACCCTCTTCGTCCAGGGCTCCATCGATCTGCTCTGTGAATTCCCCGACGGCCGTATCGAGATCGCGGACTACAAGACCGACCGCCTTCTTCCCGGAGAAGCGGAGCATCCCGAGCGCCTTCGCGCCCGCATGATGGAGCGCCACGGTGACCAGCTGGCCCAGTACGCCGCCGCCGTCGAGGATATGTACGGCAAGCGCCCCGACCGCGTCTATATCTACTCCATCCCCCTGGGAGAGGCGCTGGAAATGGACGTAAGGTAAGAAATACGCAACGAAAAAGCAAGCATCGGGCTGAGCCTCGGTGCTTGCTTTTTTTTGAATTCACTTCTTTTCCAGACATTCGGCCAGCTCGGCAGCCGTCATCTTGATCAGTACCGTCTCCTCCCCGATGCATTGCACGCGGCACCAGGGGATGCGGTAGCGGGGCTCCTTGCCCCAGGAAAGGAGCTTGGAATGGGCGGGCACCAGAATGGCGGTGACGCGGCCCTCCTCAGGACAGAGGGACAGAGCCCGTGCAAAGCCCAGCTTGCCGCCGTCACAGAGGTTGATGACCTCCATACAGGAAAGCTGATCGGTGGTGATCTCTCTCATGGCAGAACCTCCTTCGGGTACTGCTCCGAGGATATGCAAAGAGGGGCGGGATTATGCCGTCACCGCGAGGGGGGATCCCGGAAGCAGAAGCGATTCAGGATGAGCTTGCAGGGGACGTACACCGCGGGAGAGATCAGGGGGAAGAGCAACGCCGCCACGAGGTTGATCCCCGCGGCCAGGGCAACACCCAGAGCCCCCGCGTACACCAGGACCAGGAGCAGGGTGGCGAGGAACAGAGGGGAATTGCGCCGCGGGAGATCCTCAGTACGGAAGACAGCGATCTGGAGGGAAAACAGACCCAGCAGGCAGACGTAGACTGCATCCCCTCCCGGGTCGCGGCCCAGGAAATGGAGAACTCCCAAGGTCAGACAAAGCACTCCCATGGAGGCGGCGGCGGAGATCATGGCCGCGGGTACTGTTCGATGGAGTGGCAGAAGGCTTTCGGACAGGAAGCGGCGGGAGAGAGGCGCTTCACCCACGGGAAGACGGGTGAGGGCCAGAACCACCACGGTATCCAGAAGCAGTCCCGAGAAAAGGATCGCGGGGGCCGCGGTGACTGTCAGCCCTAAAAGAAGAGGGATCAGCACAGTCACCAGGCGGGCGCATTGGGCGGCGGCCAGATAGGACAGGGCGCGGCGCAATACGCCGTAGACCCGATCCGCCTCCAACACCGCGCGGCGGAATCCCCCCACACCGCCCCCGCTGGCTTGACTGCGGCGCACCAGGATACCGGCGCGGCGGCGGCAGAGATCGGTAGCCATGGAGGAGGAGGGGGATCCGTCGGCTCTCTGCATATCCCGGGGATCCGCGGTTGAGACGGCTTGCAGAGTGGGATGCCCCGTTTCCAGCGTTTGGTAAAGAGCGGGGGCGCAGGTGACGGGAAGATGGACGGCGTTGAGAATGGGCAGATCCCTCTTGTCCACCGAAAGCACCGCTACGATACTTCCCTCCCGCTTCAGCTCCTCCACCGTGTTGGCGATGAAGTCATCGCTGCAGCCAAGGACGGCCCGACAGCCCTGCTCCATAAGGGGGAGGGCTGAGGCGTCCTTTCGCTTGAGGGTAGAGGCATCCGGCTTATGGGGGGCGCTTCCCTCGGTCAGACCGCACTCGGCCAGGACTCGGATATGCTCATCGTCTGCCTCCCGCAAAAGGGCGGTGACACGGATGCCCGCGGATTCCAGGCTGCGGATATAACCTACGGTCTTACGGCAGGTGTGGGGCCCGTAGGTGATCATGGCGCGGAGGGTGGTATGTTCCTTGTCGGATAGGATGACGAAGGCAGTACGCCAGCCCGTGCGAATGGCGTTGCGATGCTCACGGTAGAGGCGGTTCACGGCCTCCTGTGCGGGAATCAGCCCCCGCTCGGAGTCGTAGACCGTATCACAGCTGCGGACCGCGTCAAAGTCGCCGCGCAGAGTGACGGTCAGGCGGCGGTTTCCGTCGGGGGTAGGCAGGATGGCTGATACTCCGTCCCCCTCGGGGCGAAGCTCCTTGGCCTTCATGGAAAAGCCCTCGGTGTCGGTCTCGGCCCATTGGCAGAGGCGGGGAATGATGCTGTACAGGGTTGCCTCCTCGCCGCCGTATCCGACAGAGTTTGACGGGAGGATGATCTCGGGAGAAAGAAGAAGAGAGAGCAGCTCGGTGACGGCCACCGCCTCTCCGTCTGCCTCGCCTCGGTCACATCGGTAGACCTGTTCGCCTACCCGAAGGGTTTCGGGATGGAGGCACCCGTCGTGCAGAGCGGCAGTGCCCAGAATGACCAGATCCGTCACAGCGGTCAGAAGCTCCATCTCACGGGGGGACTTGACGCAGGCGGAATTGACTGTGTCTCTTTCCAGGGCGGCGCGGCGGGAGGCGTCGTAGAAGAAGGCTCGGCCCGCTGACATGATATGCTCGGACAGAAACAGCACCGCGGGTGCCAGGGCGGCCAGAAAGATATCCAGCATCTCAAAGCGGTGGGACAGGGTCAGGATCCCCAGCGCCGTCAAGGGGATGAGGAGACAGAGCATGATCAAATTGTAGGTGGAAAGTCCCTTGGAGGCGTTGCGCAGAAGCAGAGGAAGCCGCTCGGGGTTGGCGGAACGGATCCCTCCCGTCAAGCCGCCCAGATGGCTCTCACTGCCCACGGCCACTACCAGCGCGAGGCCCTGTCCCTCCTCCACAACACCGCCGGCAAAGACCATGTTCACGGGGGAGAGACGGAAGCCGCCCCCTTCCGAGGGGATGGCGGAGGCATCCTTTTTCAGCCGATGGGGGGTACGGGAGCCGTCATCGCCGCGGATCATACGCTCGGTGACGCTCAGCCCCTCGGAAGACAGAAGACGGGCATCCGCGGGAACGAGGTCTCCGGGATAGAGAAGAATGAGGTCCCCCTTGACCAGCTCGGAGGCCCCTACGCGGCGGATGCTTCCCCCTCGCAGTACGCGGGCGAAGGGGGCATCTCCCAGGTCCATGGCCGCGGCGACCCGCTCAGAGCGCCACAGCAGGTAAGCGGCAAGGGCGGTACGCCCCAGAGTCAACAGCAAGCAAACAAGACCGAGAGCAACTCGGTCGAAGAAAAGAGATATGACCGAGACCACCAGCAGAAGCCAGAGAGCAGGCTCACGGATGACGGTTCTCAGACAGCGGGGAAAGGATAAGGCATCGGCGCGGAAGAGAGGCTTAGCCTGCGACAGAGAGAGACGGCGCTCGGCCTCCTTGGGGGAGAGTCCCGCAGAGGGATCCGTACCCAAATGGCTGAGCAGCTCGGATACGGAGCAGGTAGCGGGATTGATCTTGCGGCGGGCCTTAGAGCCGCGGTGGTGTTCGGTTGAGGACATGGTTACCTCCTCGTTTCGGTTTCACAGTCATAGGGCGGTGAGGGGGGAATCAGATGATCTCGATGTGGACACGCAACGAACCAAAGGCAGAGGCGCAAAAGACTCTGTAGTGGCCGTTGCGGTTGGCGGCGGTGACACCCGTGTCGGTGATCCCGCCGTTTGCGGTAAAGCGGCAGGCGTGGCCCTCGTAGGCCACGGTGACGGACGAAGGCTCCGCCGTCACGGCGGGGTGGATCTCGCCGTCAAAGGCAAGGACGGGGAGGGTATGGGACTGCTCCCCTTCCCCGCTTTGGGTTATGGTGACGCCATCGGCGGAGACGGTGTAGGTCAGGGTGGCGGTGTGATCACCATAGGTGCAAGAGAGGTTGGCGGTGGCGGTGTGCCCGTCCGCGGCGTACTCCTTGACCTCGTATTTCGCCGCGGGGTCGGCGGCAAATACCCAGCCCCCGGGGGTTTTGCGGGCGGGGCAGAGGGACAGGGCTGCGGGAAGTCGGAGGCCAAGCGGGCT
>JAZNJA010000053.1:0-21632 GCA_045577755.1 Eubacteriales bacterium | reverse complement strand
CCCCCGTCATCCTCCCCGACCTGACCGACGATCGGATCGTGACCGATACCGCCCCTTACGCCGAGACCCTGGAGACCCTGTTCACGGCCAACGAGCCCGCTCCCGCCGCCGACTTCACCTACGACGTGATGGAGAACGGTGTCCGCATCACGGGCTATACGGGAGGCGAGGTGGTGCTGGTCATTCCCGATACCGTGGAGGACAAGTCTGTGGTCGCCATCGCCGAGGGGGCCTTCAAGGACATGGGCAACCTCAAGGCCGTCTCGGTGCCCGACAGTGTGCGGGTCATCGGTGCCTCCGCCTTTGAGGGCTGCATGAGCCTGACTACCTTGCGTACTCCCGTGGTCACCTGCCCCGAGCGGCCCTTCTTCGGTGCCCTGTTCGGCGCGGAGACCCACGAGGCCAACGGCTCCTTCGTTCCCCCCGTCCTGTCTACCCTGGTGATGACGGCGGGTACCTCCGAGGGTCAGAACGCGGACGGCCGCCTCCCCGCCTACGCCTTCTATGCCTGCCGCGGCCTGGAGACCGTGTTCCTTCCCGCTACCCTGACCGAGATCGGCGATTTCGCCTTCTACGGCTGCCAGTCCCTTGCCTATATACCTCTGGCTCATACCGCCCTGACTCGCGTGGGGGCGCGAGCCTTTGCCAACGGTGGCGCCCTGCTCGGTCTGTCCCTTCCCGCTACCGTTACCTACATGGGCGCGGGTATGCTGGAGGGCTGCGGTAAGCTGGAGACTCTCGTCGTCCCCTTCGTGGGGGGCTGCACCTACGATTACCCCCTGACTGAGGAGGAAAAGGAAGCCATCGAGGTGGGGGATGCCCTCCATCCCGCTCAGTCCTCGGCCTACCTGGGCTATCTCTTCGGCGCCTCCTCTCACACCTTCACCGCGGGCTATCTCCCCGCCTCTCTCATCACCGTGACGGTCCTGGAGGGCTGTGAGACCATCCCCGCCAACGCCTTCTTCGAGTGCGCCTCGGTGCGGGAATTCATCCTCCCCGCCACGGTCAAGACCATCGGCCGCCGCGCCTTCTACGGCTGTGAGGCCCTGTCCAAGATGTCCATCCCCGCCGGCGTGACCGCCATTGGCGACGACGCCTTCCATGGCTGTATCCGCCTGGTAGAGGTGGATTTCCCTACCGCTGACGGCACCGTGGAGCTGGGCGTCCAGACCTTCATGGACTGCCGCTCCCTGGTCACCGTGATCCTTCCCAAGGAGGTGGAGCACCTCCCCAATTCCTGCTTCTCGGGCTGTCTATCCCTGAAGACCCTCACCGCTGAGGGAGTGAAGACCCGGGGCAAGCAGGTCTTCCGCCATTGCGATCAGCTCACGGGCTGGGAGAAGTAATAAAACCATCCATCAGAATAGGAGATAAAACCATGTCCAACTACAAGCTTGATACCATCTGCGTACAGGGCGGCTACAAGCCCGGCAACAGCGAGCCCCGCACCCTGCCCATTTACCAGAGCACCACCTACAAGTACGATTCCGCCGACCACCTGGGCGACCTCTTCGACCTGAAGGCCGACGGCCATATGTACTCCCGCATCTCCAACCCCACCCTCGCCTGCGTCGAGGCCAAGATCGCCGAGATGGAGGGCGGCGTTGGCGCCATGCTGGTCTCCTCGGGCCAGGCCGCCAACCTCACCGCCGTGCTGAACATCACCTCCGCCGGCCAGAACATCATCTCTCTGGCCTCCATCTACGGCGGCACCGTCAACCTTTTCGCCGTCACCCTGAAGAAGATGGGCATCGAGGTCCGCTTCGCCACCCCCGACATGACCGACGCCGAGATCGAGGCCATGATGGACGAGAACACCCGCCTGATCTTTGGCGAGACCGTGGCCAACCCCGCCCTGGTGGTCTTCGACATCGAGCGCTACGCCAAGCTGGCTCACAAGCATGATATGCCCCTGGTGGTGGACAACACCTTCGCCACCCCCGTCCTCTGCCGTCCCTTCGAGTACGGCTGTGACATCGTCACCCACTCCACCACCAAGTACATGGACGGCCACGCCACCGTGGTGGGAGGCTGTATCGTGGACAGCGGTAAGTTTGACTGGAATGTGGGCGGCCGCTACCCCGAGCTGACCACCCCCGACGACTCCTACCACGGCGTGGTCTACACCGAGTCCTTCGGCCCCGCCGCCTACGTCACCAAGGCAAGAGTCCAGATGCTCCGCGACATGGGCAACACCATGTCCCCCATGGCCGCTTTCCTCCTGAACCTCGGCCTGGAGACCCTGGCCCTCCGCATGGAGCGTCACTGCGCCAACGCCCTGGCCGTGGCCGAGTTCCTGGAGAGCCACGAGTGCGTGGACTGGGTGGACTACCCCCTGCTCCCCGGCAACTCCCAGTACGATCTGGCCAAGAAGTACCTCTCCAAGGGTGCCTGTGGCGTTATTTCCGTCGGCATCAAGGGAGGCCGCGCCGCCGCCACCAAGTTCCTGGATAACCTCAAGCTCCTGAACATCGTGGTCCACGTGGCCGACGCCCGCTCCTGCGCTCTCCATCCCGCCTCCACCACCCACCGACAGCTCACCGAGGAGCAGCTCAATGCCTGCGGCGTCAAGCCCGAGCAGGTCCGCCTCTCCATCGGCATCGAGAACATCGAGGACATCCTCGCCGACCTGGATCAGGCTTTGAGAGCGTGAGGGAACGAGGGGCTCTGCCCCTGCCCCCCGCAAGGGCTCTGCCCTTGACCCGCTTAAGAACCTTTTTACAAAAAGGTTCTTAAGAATCTCCAAAAACTTTTCATAAAGGCAATATACATTAGCCCTTTCCCCAGAATACGAAACGAAAAGGACTGTCACCATGCCCATCAAAATTCCCAATCTTCTCCCCGCGACGGATACCCTTCTCAACGAGAACATCTTCGTCATGACCGAGACCCGCGCCATTACCCAGGATATCCGCCCCCTGCATATCCTCATGCTCAACCTCATGCCCAAGAAGATCGAGACCGAGACCCAGATCGCCCGTCTCATCGGCAATACCCCCCTCCAGGTGGAGCTGGAGCTGCTCCAGACCGCCACCCACAAGTCCAGCCACACCTCCCAGGAGCATATGCTGGCCTTCTACAAGACCTTCGACGAGGTGAGGGACAGGAAGTACGACGGCATGATCATCACGGGAGCCCCCGTGGAGCAGATCCCCTTTGAGGAGGTGGACTACTGGGGCGAGCTCTGCGAGATCATGGAGTGGAGCAAGACCCACGTCACCTCCACCCTCCACATCTGCTGGGGCGCGCAAGCGGGACTCTACTACCACTACGGCATCCCCAAGTACCCCCTGGAAAAGAAGCTTTTCGGTGTCTACGAGCACAAGCTGGACTACAACCGCTCCATGCTCTTCCGCGGCTACGACGACGTATTCAACGTCCCCCATTCCCGCCACACCACCACCAAGCGAGAGGACATCGAGGCCATCCCCGAGCTGCGCATCGTCGCCAGCTCCAAGGAGGCGGGGGTCTTCTGCGCCATGACTGCCCGCGGCAAGCAGGTCTACGTCATGGGCCACTCGGAGTACGACGCCGACACCCTGAAGAACGAGTACCTCCGCGACAAGAAAGCGGGACTCCCCATCGAGCCTCCCGCCCACTATTTCCCCGACGACGATCCCACAAAAGAGCCCATCGTGCGGTGGAGGTCTTGCGCGAATCTGTTCTATTCTAACTGGTTGAATTATTATGTTTACCAGACTACGCCCTACGACGTGAAGGATATTCAGTGAGGGGATTGAATTTCAAAAAAGCATCACGGCGGTTGTCTGTGATGCTTTTTGTATAAATTCAAAAAAAATACTAAAATCGCCAACCTTTTTCACTCCCCGTGTCTATAAGGATGAAAGCTTTCAAACGAGGTACAAGCAAGTGAACAGACAGGATGCAGAGAGGATCATAACTGAATACCTGAAACCCATATTCGGCTTTGCTCTGAAGCGGTGCAAAAGCGAGCAGGACGCCGAGGATCTGTCCCAGGAGATCGTCCTGCGGGCGTTCCGAGCGCTGCTGATCAAGGATGACATTGCCGACGTGGGCAAATTCATCTGGACGGTTGCCCATAACACCCTCAGCAATTATTACCGAGACTGTGCCAAAAGCACGATAGGCGTGTCCTTGGACGAGGTAGCCGAGGTGATCGCAGACCCCTACTCGGAGGATGAAGTTCGAGAAGAGGCCGAAACAGTCCATCGCCTGCAGAGCGAGATCGCCTATTTATCCAAGCTGCAACGGCGCATTTTGATTGCCTACTATTTTGAAAATCGCAAGCAAGCAGATATTGCTCGTGAACTGGGGATCCCCGTCGGTACCGTCAAGTGGCACTTGTTTGAGGCCAAAAAAGAATTGAAACGAGGTATGGATACTATGAGAAAAACCAGTGAACTGAAATTCAACCCCATCAAATTCCACTCCTACGGCATCAACGGCTCGGCGGGAACCATGTCGACCGATGAGTTTTTTCGCTCCACGCTCTCCCAGAACATCAGCTACTGCGTACGCAATGCCGCCAAGACCGTCAACGAGATCGCCGACGATTTGGGTGTCTCTCCCGTCTATGTGGAGACCGAGGTGGAATTTTTGGAAAAATACGGTTTTTTGCGGGAACAGGGAGGAAAGTATATCGTCAATTTTATCATCAGCGAGCCCACAGCGGAGCTTTTGACCATGAAGGACAATATGTATAAGCAAGCCGCAGAACTGTTCGCAAACGAGCTGTACGACGAACTGACCGCATCGGGAATATTGGACGACCCTGCCATTTGGTGCGGACAGACCGACGAGCCCGTCACGATGACTTCTGCGCATCGCGCCGATCCCAATTTCCTATTGTGGTCACTGATCCCCTATATCGCCGCCCGATCGGGGGAGAGTCTTATGGAGGATACGATTTCCTTTGAGGAGGTGGCTACCCTCCGCCCCGACGGAGCCCATAATATCTTTCACGCATCGGTGGTGCCCGACAATATGGTTCTGCCCGAGGATTACGTGTACATGAAGGATTGGTGCGGCCCCATGTGGAACCAATCCGATGGCTGGACTCTTTGGCAGATCGATAGCCTGTGGTCGGGGCGGGCGTACTATCAGGGCTTTGAGACCTCCTATAGTGCCGATGCCCGACGGGTGCTGTCCCTCTACGCCCGCGAGTATGAGGGGGACGTCCTGTCGAGGGACGAGTATGCTTGGCTCTGTGAGAAGGGGTATATCAAGGTCTGTGGAGATCCGGACGGATGCTTCAAGGCCGCCTGGCAGGTGGTGATCCTGTCCACCCGGGAGATCCAAGAGAGACTGCTGTCCATAGGCGAGCGCATTAAATGCAAGTATCGACAAATGTTTGACGCTTGGAAAGCCGCCTATACCGAGGCCGTTCTTTCTATGGTTCCCAATCATCTCAAACGGGTACAGGCGTACGAGCTCCAGTACATCTTTCATTCGGACGGCTGGTTTCTGCTTCATTGTCTGGTGGCACTGCTGAACAACGGCAAGATGAAACCTCCCACAGAGGGACAACGAAAGGCACTGACCACCATTATTGCGCTGAACTGAAGATTATCATGTAACCCCTTCTTGATAGATGCATAATAAAGGACAGCCCCCGACGCATCCGTGCGTCGGGGGCGATCCCTATTCACAGATATCTCGCGCTACGAAGCAAACCCTCACTCCGCCGCGACCCCATACCCGTCCACCTGAGCATTCGCCGCGACCTCCTCGGCGGTCAGCGCGCGATCGTAGAAGCGGACGGCACGGTAGGTGGTGTCGAACATCTTGTTCTGGGCGTTGTGCCCGATGAAGAGATCCGACGCGCCCAGGGAGCCGTTGATGGTGGGGGTCTCGCCCACCTGCTCGCCGTTGACGTACAGGCGGACCACGTCGTTCTGGGCGTAGGTGATGGTGATCAGACTGTTCTGCAGCAGATTCAGGCAGTCCTTGACCTTGATGCGCACACCCGCATTGATCTGGAACTTCAGCTCCAGCTCGTCTACGGAATTACGGCGGAACAGGGCGATCTCGTCACCCGAGCCGTTGATGAAGGTGTTGAACTCGTTGCCCACCGACACGAAGTCGCCCAGCAGGATCTCAATGGTGAAGGCCTGGCCGTTGACGGTGTCCACGATGGCCTCGGGGAAGTTGTGCTTGACGCCCTTGGCCCGCAGACCCGTGTCGGAGAAGTAGTTGTCATCATTCTTGGTGATGGCCATGTCGTGACCGCCCACCAGATCCTGCCAGACGGCGGAATCCTTATCGTGGCCCCCTCGGGTGGACTGGGTGCCGCTGTAGTAGGCCACCAGGCCGTCGCTCACGTAATCGTGATCCACGGGCTCGATCACCTCGGGTTCGGTCTCAGGCTCGGTCTCAGGCTCGGGACGCTCGGGGACGATATAGGGGAAATCGATCTTCATGCCGTCCAGGACACGGGTCCAGAACTTCACCTTGGTGCTGCTGGAGGGGTACTTGTCGTACAGGCAGGAGACGATATCGTACTCGCTGTCGGTGAGGAAGGTCTCGCCGTACAGCCACTGGCGGACGTCGTCGATCTGGTAGATGCCGTTGGAGTTGTTCCAGACCCAGATGGGGGTGGGCCACAGATGTACGTCGGCGTCAATGGCGTCGTACACATCCTTATTCACGCCCGCCTGGCCGTGGTGGGCCATCTGGACCATGTCACTCTTGAGCTGATCCCCGTAGGTACTCAGCAAGCGGCGGCCGCCGTTGACACCCAGATCGTTGAGGAACAGGACGGTCTGCTCGCCGATATGGAAGCGAAGCACCAGAGAGGTATCGTTGATGTTGCTGAAGCCGTCGGCGGGATCCCAGGTCTGGAGGACGTCGATCTTCACGCCGTCGATCTCAAAGGACAGTCCCTTGGCTACCGATTCGGTGTTGATGACGGCACCGTTGATATCGTCGTAGTAGGTGGAGCCGTCCTTGACCGTGGCGCCGATGACCTCGCCGTACTTGTTGATGTTCTCCTTGATCTGGGAAAACTCCATGTCGGCGTTGGCGGTGGGGTACTCCTCACTGCCGAACTCGGGGAAGTCGAAGTAGATGTTGTTGATCTTGTAGTTGGACTCGGCGGAGTACTCCCTCAGCATCTTGGACAGCTCGTACATATGGTCCTTGTGGCCGTGGGAGAGGAACCAGGCCTCTACCTCAAAGTAGTCATCATCCCGCAGCCCCAGGATGGCGCGGAGGGCGGAGGGCATATAGGGAGCGCGGTCGCGGCCCTCGCCGTCGATGCCGCCGTCAATGACGATGAGCTTGCCGTTTTGGGTCTTGATGACGTAGGACTGCATCAGGCTGTTCTTCTCGGGAGCCAGCTGGTACAGCACCACGGGGGAGGGCTCGGCGGGCACCTCTGCCTCGGCGGTGGTATCCTCGCTGACCTCGGGGGTGGTCTCCTCGGCGTCGGGCTCGGTGGGAGCCTCGGTGGGGGGATCGGTGGGCGCGTCGGTGGGGGCGTTGGTTACGTCCTCAGAGGGCGCGGTGGTGTCGGCAGCGGGATCATCCTGGACGCAGGCGAACAGGAGTACGCAGGACAGCACCAGCAGCAGAGTGATCAAAAGCTTTTTCATAATCGTCAAGTCCTTTTCGTTTTTTGTCCACCCCATGGGAGGGGTGGCGGATTGTCCTAATTGTACCATGAAACCGACCTAAATCCGTGAATAGGATGTTAATTTTGAACAAAAGTCACCGAAATGATCCCCGAAATCTCCCAGTATTTCGTCGGCGACCCGCTCAATGAAGGTCTCGGCCTCATCCTCGCTGATGTAGACCGATCTCTCCTCCACCGCGGCAACTCCCTTGCGGTAGAAGGCCTCGATCTCCCTCCGCTTGCTCTCAAAGGCATCCGCGGGAAAGAAGGGAAGAAAGCGATTGTCAAATCGCGGCGCGCTCCGGAATAGCCCGTAAGCGGGCAGGTCGGGATGGTGGCGCAGATACAGAAAATCCATGTCGTACCAATCCTTTTTCAGAAAGGCATAGAACCGCGCCACTCCCTCGGGGGTCTCCGCGCCGTCCACCAGGCGAAGATGAGCGAACCTCACCTTGGCGGGATATATGAAATCCCGCACCCAGGCGTTATCGGTAACCAGATGGCAGAGGTACCCCAGATAGAAGGCTGTCGCCTCGCCATCCCTCAGCGCCGGGGCGGAGACCAGCCACTCCCGCGCGAAAAGATGGGGATCGCACCGCTCGGGATTCTGCCCGACGGGGACGTCCTCGAAGCGTCGCATGAAATGAGAGGTGTCCTTGTCGGGCAGATACCCGCGGCCGTCAGGAGCGGGGACTCCGCTGTCGGGGGCAACGTTTCCCATGACAAAAGCCACAACCTCCTCGCGGGAGGGCTCGCGGTCCGGGGCGAGCCCATCCAGAAGAGCCTGTGCCACGCGGAAATGGATCATCCAGGAGGCCATTTTGACAGTCCTTTCCCAATTGCCTTTCGAAACGATTGACAAAAAAGCAACCGAAGATTAAGAAATAAACAAACGGTTAATCAGAGGGAGCCTCAAATCCATGAATGAAACCGTTGACGTCCGCCGAGCAGATGTCCCCGCCGATGACCCGATTCCGATACACCAGCACGTTGGCGTACACGTCCCCCTCGTAGCCCTCGTAGTCGGTCACACGAAAGGTGTAGCGGGTGACCGTCTTCTTTTTGTACTTGGAGAGATCCAGGCCCTGGGATTTCTGCAGCTCGTTGTAGCCCGCGAAGACCTTGTCGAACTCGGCGGGGATGGTGACCTCGCGCGTCTCCACAGACCCCGCGTCCACCACCCAGCCAAAGCGGGAGAGGAACCCGGCCGCGTCATCGGCGGATTTGATCTTATCGTAGCGTACCGACACCGTCACCCCCGACTCGGCCTCGGGGGCGTCCACCGCCAGACCGCCGTTTTGGTTGGGCTTTTGGGTGTCTCCCCCCGCGTAGGCGGGGACAAAGGCGATGAGGGTGATGAGGGCGGCCATGGCAACGCAGAGGATGCCGAAAAACTTGATACTGCTGGCTTTGAAGGAGTAAATGAACATACCCGTGACCTCCGTATGTGGATAATTGGTATATCCTATGCGGGGGGACGGGGAAGTATGATGGAAAAACCAACTTTGGGGTGGGGGGAGTCTCGCACCCGTAAGGGTGCATATCGAGCCGCAGGCATATCGAACCCCCAAAGGGGGTATATCGACGGAAAAACTTTGGTCGATATGTCCCTTCGGGACTCGATATGTGCCTAAAGGCACTCGATATGTCCCCTCGGGACTCGATATGTGCCTAAAGGCACTCGATATGTCCCCTCGGGACTCGATATGTGCCTAAAGGCACTCGATATGTCCCTTCGGGACTCGATATGCGCCTGCGGCGCGAGAGGGGAAGCTACCCGTCAATAACGCTCCCAGTGATACACGCCCTTTTCATCCTTCTGGTCAATGGCCTTGAACACGTAGTACATGGGCTTGGGAGCCTCCATGCCGTGACCCTCCTTCTTTCTCCGCCACAGACCCAGGTTCAGGCCGAACTCAAAGGCGTTGTCGTGGTGGGAGTGGAGGATGAAGGAGTCGATCTCGGGGATCTCCATGATCTTGCGGTAGGCTCTGCCGTAGGCGCAGGCCTGGAGGATCTCGCTCTCGGGGGTCCAATGGGAGTTGAAGCCCTGCTCCGAGAGAATGATGCGGCGGCGCTCACCGTTCAGAAGAAACTCGGGACGGTAGATGAACCGCGCCAGCACCTCCAGGTTCTTGAAGGTGATGATGGGGGCGTCGTCGTCGGGAGTGGCCAGCTTGTCGTTCCAGAAATCGGGGTAGTTGAGATCCTCGGGGTAGGGATGGTGGGCGATATGCCAGGGGATCTGTCCCTGCTCGGCGGCCAGCTGGTTGAGGAAGACCAGCATATCGCGGGTCTTGTAGTAGCGCAGAGGCTGGCTTTCGTCCATGGCGGCGGTCCAGAAGTGGTCGATGGAGACGAAGACCCGCATATGGGCGTAGATGGAGGCGGCGGTCTGCCAGGTGACGCGGAGAGCCGTGGCGTACTCGGTCACGTACTCCTCCAGAGTCATCTCGCCCGAGTTGGCCCAGATGTAGCCCGCGTCCACCTCGTTGCTCACGATCATGCCCACGACCCGACCGTATGCCTTGTCCTCACGGGTGTAGCGGTCGGTGAGGAAGGCGATGAAGGCGCGGTAGTAGGCGAGACCCTCCTCGGTGACCAGATTGAAGGCAGAGATCAAACCTGTGCCGTCTTCACGCTTCCCCGTGTAGGCGGGGTGCTTGATGATATCCCAGAAGGCGGGGTCGATGTCGCACCGCCAATGGGGGGAATTGAGCAGAATGAAGGAGATCACACAGCCGATCTCGGTCAGCCCCACGAAGGTCTCGTCCATCTTCTCCACGTGGGACTTGCGGAAGTAGAACACCCGCCCGTCGTGCTCGAACTCGATGGTGTTGCCCTCCTCGTAGGCGGGCATGAGGAAATCGCCCTCGTTGACGTTGATGGCGGAATGGCGGACCCCCAGCTCCTCGGCATCCTTGTAGTCCACCACCTGCAGGCCCTTCTTGGTGTCCACCACGGGGTAGGGGAAGTCACGCGGGGATGCGGTGATGGTCTCCACGTACTGCTTGCCCTCCAGGAGCTCGTCGTCCGCCTGCACCCCGTAGGACAGGCACACGCCGTCACGGCCGCAGGCGAAGCGGGGGATCACCAGCGCGTCACCCTCTATAGCGGGGGTCAGGGCGGTCAGCGGCTCCACCTCCTCGGCCAGGATGGGGGAGAAGGCAAAAACCTTCACCTCGGTGTCGGCGGGGATGGGGGAATCAACAAGAATACGAATGGTATCGGCGGTCGCGATGATCGCGATAACGCGGCTTACAGTCATGATGGTGTCCGTCCTTTTTCAGTATTGGCACAGCTTGCCACCATCATTATAAGGCATTTTTCCAAAAAAGTCAATCAAAATGCCATATATTTTATCATGTTTTCTAAATGTTTTCAATTCCGTCACCAAAAATACTGCCTGCTTGTGGTATAATAAGCTGAAAATCTATGTGGAAAGGTAAGACTCCACCATGAAACATCCGAGAAAGCTCACCATCCGCGCCGCCGCGCTCCTTTTGGCCCTTCTTCTGCCGGGTACAGCGGCACTGACCGCCTGTGACAAGACCCATGACCCCGCCAATACAGACCCTGCCGATACCTCTGCCGCTACGCCCCAAGTCCCCGATAATGGCGAGGAGATGACCCTCCCCGACGCGCCCGAGACCCCTACGGGCCCCGCCGAGACCGACACCCCCGCCGCTCCCGAGGTCCCCGACTCCCTCATCGGTGACGGCTCCCCTCTGGTGGAGATCTACCCCGCCTTCTCGGAGCCGGGTGGCTACTACACCGACCGCGCCAAGACCGTGGAGATCACCGCTCCCGAGGGCTATACGGTGCGCTACACCACCGACGGTTCCGTCCCCACCAAGCGCTCCACCGAGTATAAGGAGGCCATCAAGATCGCCGCCGACAAGGGGGAGGGCATGACCATCCGCGCCGCCTGCTTTGACGCCGACGGTAAGCTGACGGGCCAGGTCATCACCCATACCTACATCTCGGCTGACTCCACCGAGGGCCTCCACTACACCGTCATGCTCTCCTGCGACGAGGACGATCTCAAGGCCATGTACCGCGACGTCCACGCCAAGGTGGAGCGGGCCGCCCACGCCGAGATCCTGGCCCCCGACGGCAGCCGCATCATCTCCCAGGACGTAGGCCTCCGTCTCTTCGGCGGCTCCTCCCGATCTCTCCAGCAGAAGTCCTTCAAGATCATCGCCCGCAAGGACGGCTACTTCGGTGACGAGCCCTACGTAGGTCTGGGCACCTTCACCTACCCCTTCTTCCCCGAGCGCACCGTGATCGCGGGCAAGAACGCGGGGAAGGTGCTTCAGAAGTACGACGGCCTCATCCTCCGCAACGGCGGTAACGACGCCCTCCTCTCCACCGCCGCCGATCCCGACCGCCCCACCCTGCTCCGCGACGGCATTTCCAACGAGTTCATCGCCAAGTACGCCCCGAGCGTCCAGATGTCCTACGCCCACTTCGCCGTGGTCTACCTCAACGGCGAGTACTACGGCGTCCTGGAGCTCCGCGAGAACCAGAACGAGGACTACATCAAGCGGCTCTACGGCGTGGACGATAACGACGTGGTGGTGGTGAAGTCCGAGCTGGACACCACCCGCGCTTGTGAGAACCACTCCAACGGCCGAGACTGCCGCTTCTGCGGCTCCTGGTTCTTCTACGAGACCGACTCCGAGGCCGCCGCCCAGAAGGAGATGAAGGACTGGATCGCCCTCTGCAAGAAGGCCGCGGGGGCCGTTGACGCAAGCGAGGCCGAGTACCGCAAGATCTTCGCCGAGGTGGAGTCCAAGCTGGACCTCCGCAATGCCCTGGAATACATGGCCGCCGCCTGCTACCTCGTGAACACCGACTGGCCCCACAACAACATCCGTGTCTGGCGGTATGCGGGCGCTCCCATGGATGGCGTTTCTATCACCGACGGAAAGTGGAGATTCGCCACCCGCGACATGGACTTCACCATGAACCGCTACAGCGGAGACCACCCCCTCCCCGAGATCGACACCCGCCACACCGTGGATATGTTCGAGTGGGTGCTCTCCAACTACGTGAAGGGCTACGGCGACCACCAGCAGTACAACGATGCCCTCTACCTCCAGGGGCTGTTCTCCTTCCTCATGCGGGACGACAGCTTCCGCGCCGACTTCGCCGAGCTCTGCCGCACCCTGGCCTCCGAGGAGGCCAACGCCTACCTGAAGGCTCTCTATCAGACCGCCTACGATCAGGCCTACCCCATCATGGGCGATCACATCGACCGCTGGTCGGACTACGCCCACGGCATGATCCGGGACACCCGCAGCTGGCGCAAGGCCGCCCAGCGCATCGAGAGCTTCATCGAGACCAGACCCGCGCAGTTTTTGAAGCACCTGGATAAGATGCTGGGGATGTATGAGTGAGGTTGAACTTCAAATGGCGGTTTTTCGGGCTGTTGGTTTGAGCTGACCCATGGGTATTGCCCTCTCACCCGCCTGCGGCGGGAGCTCCCCCAGAGGGGGAGCCTTTCGTTCCATGTTTGTGAGTTTCCCTTATACGACAAGGCTAATAGGCTCCCCCTTTGGGGGAGCTCCGCGCAGCGGTGAGAGGGCAAATAACGCGGGCAAGTCACAAACACACCGTTTTAAACAGACCGATAAACCCAAATTTGCCCCCCTGCTTCCTGATCTTGCATTTTGCATTTTAAATTTTGCATTCCCGAAAGGAGCCTCCCCCATGGGCGCATGGAACGTCAGCATCACGGGCAACGATACCGCCCAGGACCTGAAATACGAATACCAGGCCGCTTTCTACTACTACGACGTGGAGACCGCTCTTGAGAAGCTGGATACCTACGTCCGTACCCACATCTGCCGCGAGTCCGACGAGGAGGAGTGGTGCAACTACTACTACTCCCTGGCGGACTTCATGTGGCGCAAGGGCATCCTCACCGACGCCGTCCGCGACCGCGCCGTTCAGATGATCGACGAGGGCTTCGGCCTGGAGCTGTGGGCGGAGGATGAAAAGACCCTGAAAAAGCGTGAGAAGGCGTTGGCCGAGTTCCGCGAAAAGCTCCTGTCCCCCCAAGGAGAGAAGAAGAAGATCAGGGTCAAGCTGAATCTGGAGTCGGTCTTCGAGGTGGGGGACGTGGTGGCCTTTCGGCTCAAGACCGCCGACAAGCCCTATATCCCCGAAATGTACGGAAAAAAGACCCATTTCGACGAGGCCTTCTTCAAGGCCTGCGACGGCAAATACGTCGTGATGCGGAAGGCCAAGGACGATATCTCCTACCGCTCCAAGGTAGTCCCCGAGGTGGCCGACCATTGGATCGTTCTCCAGCTGTACGGCAAGATCTTTGACGAGTGCCCCGCCATGGAGGAGCTTTCCTCGGTGGGCTGGGCCCATAGCGAGGACGGAAACGGCTTCTTCTTTTGCGAGAGCAGCTTGTTCTACTTCAAAAAGCGGGACTTTCAGATCATCGGCCGCGACCGAAGTCCGATCATGGTCCCCCGCCGGTGCAACAGCAGCATCTTCTTCTCGGTCAATGTCCCCTGCTCCAACGCGGACACCTCCCTCATCGAGGCCATCACCCTGGCGAGAGCGGAGGAGAAGCCCCCCAAAAGATTCCTCTTGGATTTTCTGAAACCCAAAAAGCACACCTGAAAGGATAATGGTCATGAATCAACAAAAGCTGTCCTACGCCGCCTACCTCGACAAGATCTACGGTTGCTTCCTGGGCAAGACCGTCATTGGCACCCTGGGCGCGCCCTACGAGGGCATCAAAATGCCCCTGGAGCTGCCCTTCAAACCCGAAATGGTCAACACCATGCTCCCCAACGATGACCTCGATCTGCAAGTCCTCTGGCTGGACGTGGCCGAGCAGTACGGCCCCGACTTCACCTCGGATCAGCTCCTCCACCGCTTCGTGAACTTCTGCGATTACTCCCCCGGCGAGTACGCCGTCATGCGGAAGAACTGGACGAGGGGCATCCATACCCCCGCCTCGGGTGCCTTCTCCAACGATTTCTACATCAGCGGCATGGGCTGCCCCATCCGCTCCGAGATCTGGGCCTGCCTCGCCCCCCTCGATCCGTGGAAGGCCGCCGAATTCGCCACCCGGGACGGCGTGCTGGACCACTGGGGCGACTCGGTCCAGGGAGAGCGCTTCTTCGCCGCCCTGGAGTCCGCCGCTTTTGGCGTGGACGAGACCACCTGCGACCTCTACGATCTCATCAACGTGGGTCTGTCGGTGGTCAAGCCCGACAGCCGATTCTACGAGCTGGTCACCGACACCGTGGCCTGGTGCCGTCAGTACGACGACGTCAAGCGGATCCTGCGCAAGATCCTCCACAAGTACGGCCACCCCGACTGCACCAACCTCTTCCAGAACATCGGCATCACCCTGGCCGCCCTTCTCAAGGGCAACCTGGACGAGATCAAGACGGGTATGGATGCCCTCAATTGCGGCTTTGATACCGACTGCACCTGCGCCACCGCAGGAGCGGTCATCGGCATCATCCGCGGCGCCAAGTCCCTGGAGGCCGAGTACGGCTGGGGAGACGTCAAGTTCGTGCTGGGGGTCAAGTCCGACCGCCGCAGCGACAGCGTCTTTGATTTCTCCGAGGATATCGCGATTCTGGGCAAGAGCTGGAACCCCGACCTCATCGAGGGCGGTGAGGTGAAGGAATATGCCTACCAAGCCCCCGACCCTGTTACGGTCTGGGTCAACTACCCCGCCTTCCCCGACGGCCGCCCCGACTGCTCCATCGCCCTCGGCGAGACCAAAACGGTGCAGATCATGCTCGGTGCCCCTGCCCTCACGGGGGAGACCCTGACCTATACCCTCAAGGGCCTCTGCGTGGATCTGAGCGGAACCCTCACCTTCGCGCCCAACACCGTGGCCGACATCCCCGTGACGGTCACTCTCCCCGCCGACCTGCCCGCCCTCCCCGAGACCAACCTCTATACCCTTGCCTACACCGTAGCGGGGAAGGACTACACCTACACCTTCGGCCTCTGCGGAGCCACCCCCTGGAAGGCTATCGGCCCCATCTGGCGCACCGACCCCGTCTGCACCACCGAAAAGCTGGTCAAGGTCCCCAATTACTGGCACCTCATGAACCCCGGCTACCGCTACAAGGGGGACTCCACCGATATCGTCCGCCGCTTCCACCTCAACATGGCGGCAGATACCACTACCCCCTACCTCTCCGCCGAGGAGCTGTACGCACCCCTGGATCCCGCCGCCGATACCAAGTACGAGGAGACCCTCTTCTCCCAGCGCGAGGACAGCTTCCGCCTCGACGATATCTACGGCTTCTCCGCCCCCTCGGTCTGCTACCTGGTCCGAGAGCTGATCTCCCCCGCAGAGGAGACGGTCTGCGTCCAGATGGGCCACTCGGCTCCCTTCGCCCTGTATATCAACGGTGAGCTGATCTGCGAGCGGGACACCTGCGACACCTGGGACGCCGAGAACGTCCACGTCCAGAATATTCACATCCGCGAGGGCGTGAATACCGTGGTCCTCCGTCTCACGAGGGTCAACGCCGACGCCAAATACAACCTCATCTTCTCTGAGGGAGCCACCTGCGCCACCCACATCACCCATTACGGCTCGGTCAACCCTCTCTGCTTCAAGAAGTCTTGATGGACAACGCAAAACTCCGTTTTCTGCATATACAATTGCATAATTGAATATTTGTAACATATGACACAAAAGGGGCGATTTAATTTTCGCTCCTTTGGTTTATATTGACAATTGCAAAAAAAGAGGGTTTGTGCTATAATAGTACCACGCATTTTTATGCACAATATTCATTATGAAGGAGATTCTTATCATGAAAAAGCTGATTGCTGTTCTCATGGCTCTTTGTATGCTGGTGAGTGCCGTCTGCCTGTTCGCTTCCTGCGACAAGAAGGACGAGAACACTCTGGTTATGGCTACCAACGCCGCGTTCCCTCCCTACGAGTACAAGGACGGTGACAAGATCGTCGGTATCGACGCCGAGATCGCCGCCGCCATCGCCGACAAGCTGGGTATGAAGCTGGAGATCGTGGACGTGGACTTCGGTGCCGTCCTGACCGGTGTTGCCGAGGGCAAGTACGACATGGGCATGGCCGGTATCACCGTCACCGACAAGCGTAAGGAGTCCATGGACTTCTCCAACACCTACGCCACTGGTATCCAGGTCATCATCGTCAACGACGGTTCCTCCATCGCTACCCTGGACGACCTCTGGAACTTCGACGACAACGGTGATCCCGTTTCCCTGAAGAACCCCGACATCAAGATCGGCGTTCAGCAGGACACCACCGGTGACATCTACTCCTCCTCCGCCATCTCCGGCTGGGGCTTCAATGACCTCAACGAGGACGAGTCCATCAAGACCGACCGTGTCATCCGCTACAAGACCGGTGCCGAGGCTGTCGCTGCTCTGAAGAGCGGCAAGGTCGACTGCGTCATCATCGACAACGAGCCCGCCAAGTCCTTCGTGGCCGCCAATGAGGGCATCCACATCCTGGCCGGTGACAACGAGTACGCCGTTGAGGACTACGCCATCTGCGTGGACAAGGGCAATACCGAGCTGCTGGAGAAGATCAACAAGGCTCTGGACGAGCTGAAGGCTGACGGTACCATCGACGGTATCATCAACAAGTACATCCCCAAGGACGGCGGCGCACAGTAATCGCCTCCGCAAGTAACCGTAACCGAGAGGAGAGGGGTCTCGTACTCCCTCTCCTCCCTCTGTTTTCTTGCACACCCAAAATACGAAAGGGGAACAAGCTTTGGAAAGCATACAAGCATGGTTTGCCGATCTGGCGGCAGACTTCCGACTGAATTTCATTGACGGTGCCATGTGGAAGTGGCTGGTGCAGGGTCTGCGCAATACCCTGGTCATCACCTTCTTCGCCCTGCTTATGGGCGTGGTGCTGGGTGTCGTGGTGGCGGCGGTCCGCTCCTCCTACGACAAGAACCGCGAGGCCATGGCTCTGCATAAGGGCTTCGGCTACTATATCTTCACCTTCGTCAACGGCATCTGCAAGCTGTACCTCACCGTCATCCGCGGTACTCCCGTCATGGTGCAGCTGCTCATCATGTACTTCATCATCTTCGCCTCCTCCCGCAACGACATCCTCATCGCCACCATCGCCTTCGGTATCAACTCGGGCGCCTACGTGGCCGAGATTTTGCGCGGCGGTATCATGTCCATCGACAACGGCCAGTTCGAGGCGGGACGCTCCCTGGGCTTCAACTACGTTCAGACCATGATCTACATCATCATCCCCCAGGTCTTCAAGAGCGTGCTGCCCACCCTGTGTAACGAGTTCATCGTCCTGCTCAAGGAGACCTCCATCGCGGGCTACGTGGGCGTCATGGACCTGACCAAGGCGGGCGACCTCATCCGCGGCCGTACCTTCTCGGCCTTCATGCCCCTCATCGCGGTGGCTCTGATCTACCTTGTGTTGGTCGTGGTGCTGACTGCTCTGGTGGGAGTTCTGGAAAGGAGTCTGCGAAAGAATGAGCGCTAATGAGATCATCCGCGTCAGCGAACTCAAGAAGTATTACAAGGGCGACAAGATCAAGGCCCTGGACGGCGTGGATGCCGTTATCAACCACGGCGAGGTGGTGGTGGTCATCGGCCCCTCGGGCAGCGGTAAGTCCACCTTCCTCCGCTCCCTGAACCTGTTGGAGATCCCCACCGGTGGCGAGATCTACGTGGACGGCCACAACATCCTGGCCAAGGGTGCCAACGTGGACCTGCACCGCCAGAAGATGGGCATGGTCTTCCAGCACTTCAACCTCTTCCCCCACATGACCATCCTCCGCAACATGACCATCGCTCCCATGAAGCTTTTGGGCAAGTCCCGCGAGGATGCTGAGAAGCTTGCCATGGAGCTTCTGGAGAAGGTAGGTCTTGCGGACCGAGCGGGCTCCTACCCCAGCCAGCTCTCGGGCGGTCAGAAGCAGCGTGTGGCCATCGTCCGCGCCCTGTGTATGCAGCCCGACGTCATGCTCTTCGATGAGCCTACCTCGGCCCTCGACCCCGAGATGGTGGGTGAGGTTCTGGAGGTCATGAAGTCCCTGGCCCACGACGGTATGACCATGATCGTGGTCACCCACGAGATGGGCTTTGCACGTGAGGTCGGCTCCCGCGTCATCTTCATGGCCGACGGCCGCATCATCGAGGAGGGCACCCCCGACGAGATGTTCGACAACCCCAAGAGCGACAGACTCAAGACCTTCCTCGCCAAGGTGCTGTGATTCCTCCCATTCATGTTTAATTTTTCCCCCGCATACAAATACTAACCGCAACCCCCGCAACCCCACCGAAACCAAAGAAAGAGAATACCGACATGACTAACTGCAAACCTACCGCCGCTGAGATCAAGGAAAATCTCGAGATCAAGCTCTCCCGCTTCTTCGGCTGCACTGCCGCCGAAGCCTCCAAGGATCAGATGTACAAGGCCACCGCCATGACCGTCCGCGACATTCTCACCGAGAAACGCGGTGCCTTCAAGAAGAAGGTCAATCAGGCCGGCGGCAAGCGTGTCTACTATATGTGCATGGAATTCCTCCTGGGCCGCTCCCTGAAGACCAACGTCTACAACCTGGGTCTGGATAAGGAATACGCCGAGGCTCTGTCCGCCATGGGCTATACCCTGGACGACCTCTACGAGTGCGAGCCCGACGCGGGTCTGGGCAACGGCGGCCTGGGCCGTCTCGCCGCCTGCTTTATGGATTCCCTGTCCTCCCTGGACTACCCTGCTACCGGCTTCTCCCTGTGCTACGAGTACGGTCTTTTCAAGCAGAAGATCGTGGATGGCATTCAGGTGGAGCTTCCCGACGTCTGGCTCCCCGGCGGTGACGTCTGGCTGGTGCCCCGTACCGACCGCGTCTTCAAGGTCCGCTTCGGCGGCCGCATCCGCGAGGAGTGGAAGCCCGAGGGCCGCATGGAGATCATCTATGAGGACGCCGAGGAGCTGGAGGCCGTGCCCTACGACATGATGATCTCGGGCGCCGATTCCGAGGGCGTGTCCCGTCTCCGTCTCTGGAAGGCCCGCAGCATCCAGAACTTCAACATGGGTCTGTTTTCCCAGGGTCAGTACGCCCGCGCCATGGAGGAGGCCACCAACGCCGACGCCATTTCCAAGGTGCTGTACCCCGCCGACAACCATACCGAGGGTAAGCTCCTCCGCCTGACCCAGCAGTACTTCCTCTGCTCCGCCTCGGTCCAGTCCATCATCCGCGACCACATGGCGGTCTACGGTACCCTGGACAATCTGGCTGATAAGGTAGCCATCCACCTGAACGATACCCACCCCACCCTCTGCATTCCCGAACTCATGCGTATCTTCGTGGACGAGTACTTCTATCCTTGGGACCGCGCCTGGGATATGGTCAAGGAGATCTGCTCCTACACCAACCACACCGTCATGCCCGAGGCTCTGGAGACCTGGAACGAGGATCTCTTCCGCCTGAAGCTCCCCCGCATCTACACCATCATCAAGGAGATCAACGAGCGCTTCTGCCGCGAGGCCTGGAACGTCTTCCCCGGCAACTGGCAGCGCATCTCCAAGATGGCGGTCATCGGCTACGGCCAGGTCCGCATGGCCAACCTGGCGGTCATTGGCTCTCACTCGGTCAACGGCGTGTCCAAGCTCCACTCCACCATCCTCAAGGACAGCGTCTTCAAGGACTTCTACCGTATGTACCCCGGCCGCTTCGATAACGTCACCAACGGTATCGCCCACCGCCGCTGGCTGTGCTATTCCAACCCCAAGCTGGCAGGCCTTCTGGACGAGACCATCGGCACCGGCTACCGCAAGAACCCCGTAGAGCTCTCGGAGTTCGCCAAGTTCGCCGACGACCCCGAGGTGCTGGAGCGCTTCCGCGCCATCAAGCATGAGAACAAGGAGAACTTCTCCAATCACCTCTACCGCAAGGCCGGCATCCGTCTGGATACCCACGCCGTCTTCGACGTCCAGATCAAGCGCCTCCACGAGTACAAGCGCCAACTCCTGAACGCTCTGAATATCATCGGTATGTATCTGGATCTCAAGGATAACCCCGATCTGGATATCCGTCCCCAGACCTTCATCTTCGGCGCCAAGGCCGCTCCCGGCTACCAGATGGCCAAGCGCATCATCCAGCTTCTGTGCATGCTCCAGAAGGAGATCAACGCCTCGCCCCGCATCCGCGAGAAGCTGAACGTGGTGTTCTTAGAGAACTACGACGTCTCCACCGCCGAGATCCTGGTCCCCTCCGCCGACATCTCCGAGCAGATCTCCCTGGCGGGTAAGGAGGCCAGCGGCACCGGCTGTATGAAGCTCATGATGAACGGTGCCATCACCCTGGGTACCCTGGACGGTGCCAACGTGGAGATGCAGGCCGCCGTGGGCGAGGAGAATATGTTCATCTTCGGTCTCACCGCCGCCGAGGTGGAGCAGCTCTGGCTCCGCGGCTACCGTTCCGCCGAGTTCTACAGCAACAACAACCGCCTGGGCCGCATCATGGCCGCTTTGAATATCGGCTTTGGCGGCGAGTCCTTTGCGGACATCACCACCTACCTGCTGAATGGCCACGGCGTGGCGGATCCCTATATGTGCCTGGCTGACTTCGAGTCCTACCGCCTGGCTCACGAGGCCTGCATCAAGGCCTACAGCGACCGCGCCAAGTGGACCCGCATGGCCCTGCTCAACACCGCTGCCTCGGGTCATTTCGCCGCCGACCGCTCCATCCGCGAGTACGCCGACCGCTTCTGGCACATCAAGCCCATTCACTGAAAACGTTATTCCCATACAAAAAGGGTGGTTCGCCGTACAGGCGCGCCACCCTTGCGTGATTTTCGGGGATTTTGTTGACAGATAATGGGTTTTGTGGTATAATATCGGAAATTGGATTGAATGGAAAATTGCAGTTTATGGGGCTGTTGGTTCGTGCTGACCCATGGGTGTTGCCCTCTCACCCGCCTGCGGCGGGAGCTCCCCCAGAGGGGGAGCCTTTCGTGCCATTTTACAAGAGAAACCATTTCCCGACAAGCGTTTTCCATAGGCTCCC